>DAITAW010000007.1:0-59972 GCA_036824055.1 Gaiellaceae bacterium
CTTTTCGGCGAATGGCGACTGACCACGAGCTGCGGCTGCGCGAGCGGCTGACGCGTTTGCGAAGCCTCAACCTGCTTGGCGGCACACGTGTCTCGGGCGAGCTCGAGAAGCTGCAGCGCCAGCTCGAGCGCATCCAGGCTGCGCCGACGGACGAGGAGATCTGGCGCTCCGTCGAGCTCGCGCGGCACCAGGACCGGCCGTACACGCTGGATTACGTCAACAGGCTCTTCGACGACTGGGTCGAGTTGCACGGCGACCGTGGTCGCGCCGACGATCACGCGCTCGTCGTCGGCCTCGGCCGCTTCGAAGGCCGCACCGTCGCGCTCGTCGGGAACCAGAAGGGCCGCGACATCAAGGAACGAACCGAGCGCAACTTCGGCATGGCGTACCCGGAGGGCTATCGCAAGGCGATGCGACTGATGTCGCTCGCGGAGCTGCACCGCTTTCCGTTGCTCAGCCTCGTCGACATTCCGGGTGCGTATCCAGGCGTTGCCGCCGAGCAGCACGGGCAGGGCGGAATGATCGCCCGGTCACAGGCCCTGATGGCTCGACTCGGAATCCCGATCGTCACCTGCGTGATCGGCGAGGGCGGCTCCGGCGGTGCGATCGCGACAGCGCTCGCCGACCGGGTGCTGATGCAGGAGAACGCGATCTACACCGTCATCTCTCCCGAAGGCTGCGCAGCCATTCTCTGGCGCGACGCCGGCGAGGCCAAGAAGGCGGCTGCGGCGTTCAAGCCGGACGCCGTCCACTGTCTCGAGCTCGGGGTCATCGACGGGATCGTCCCCGAGCCCGACGGGGGCGCGCACACGAACCACGACGAAGCTGCCCGCCTCCTGGGGGAAAGTCTGCAAGACGCACTCGAAGACCTCGAATCAGTCTCTGCGGACGACCTGAAGCGCAGGCGCCGAGCCAAATTCCGCTCGCTGGGCGTTTACGCCTGAGTCAACAGTCCTACCCTGTGGAAAGATCGGAGCTTCACTCAGGTTTCGACAGATTCGCGGCGTGGACGGGTGTCGCCTCTCCACAACATCCACAGCCTTATCCCCCGATCCCAGAACGACTTCGGGCCGGAAAACCGGCCCGAAGAGTCGACCCCCCGCTGGGTGGAGAAGCCTTTCGAAGGAGAAGAACACGCCTTTGAAGCCCTACCATTGCCAACCCGGCTCGGGTTGAAACCCGAGAGGATTCGGGTAAGCGCGCTCCATGCGAGGCGCTGCGGGAATCGGTCGAGCGGACGAAGAAGCAGCGCAACACACCTCGAAGCGCGAAGCTTCGTAGGTGGCCACGCAGAAACTCTCCGAGTACAAGCGCAAGCGGGATCCGAAAGAGACGCCTGAGCCCTTCGGCTCGAAGAAGGGCAAGACGAAGGAGCCGATCTTCGTCGTCCAGCGCCACGATGCGCGGCGTCTTCACTACGACTTTCGCCTGGAGAAGGACGGGACATTGCTCAGCTGGGCGGTGCCGAAGGGTGTGCCGCTCGAGCCGGGCGAGCAGCACCTCGCCGTGCACGTGGAGGACCATCCGCTCGAGTACGCGACGTTCGCGGGCGAGATCCCGAAGGGCCAGTACGGCGCCGGGACGGTCGAGATCTGGGATCACGGCACCTACGAGTTGCTCGAGGAGAAGAAGAACGGCGGTCTGACCGTCCGTCTGCACGGGACGAAGTTGCAGGGAACGTGGGCGCTCGTGCCGGCTCACCTCAGCGGTGACGAGAAGAACTGGCTGATCCTCCGCAAGCGGGACGAGTCAGTAGCGGCCTCCCACCGCAGCGGCCGAACGTACGCGCCGATGCTCGCGACACTTGCCCAGGAAGTGCCGCGTGGCGCGGGGTGGACGTTCGAGGTCAAGTGGGACGGCTACCGCGCGATTGCGACGGTTGCCGGCAGCGACGTCACGCTGACGAGCCGCAACGGGAACGACTTGACGTCGCGTTTCCAGAACGTCGCGAAGGAGACGACGAAGGCCGTGAAGACGCCGGACTGCGTCCTCGACGGCGAGGTTTGCGCGTTGGACGACGCCGGCCGCTCGAGCTTCTCCGCGATGCAGCAGGGCAAGGCGGGCACGCCGATCGTCTACTACGTCTTCGACGTGCTGGAGATCGAGGGCGAGCCCGTGATCGACCTGCCGCTCGTCGAGCGCCGCAAGCGGCTCGAGGGCCTGCTCGACCGGCGTAACAAGACCGTGCGCCTCTCCGAGACTTTCGAGGACGGGGAGGCGCTGCTCGACGCTGCGAAGCAGCAGCAGCTCGAGGGGATCATGGCGAAGCGTCTGGACTCGAGGTATCTCCTGGGCAAGCGGACGCGAGACTGGCTGAAGATCAAGACTCACTCCGAGCAGGAGCTCGTCGTCGCCGGGTACACGAAGGGAACTGGCAGGCGCGCTTCGAGCTTCGGCGCACTCGTGCTCGGCTACTACTCCGGCGGCGAGCTCGTGTACGCCGGCAACGTCGGGACCGGCTTCAACAGCAGGGAGATCGAGAAGCTGCTCGACAAGCTACGACCGCTGCGCCGCAACACTTCCTCGTTTCGAGAGGTACCGAAGATGCCGAAGGTGAGGAAGGGCGACGTCATCTGGGTGGAGCCGAAGCTCATCGCAGAGGTCGAATTCGCAGAGTGGACGCACGACGGGCGTCTCCGCGCACCTTCCTACAAGGGTCTGCGCGAGGACAAGTCGCCCGAGGATGTGCGGCGCGAAGAGCCGATCACCGATGTCGTCAAGAAGGGATCGCGTGAGCTGAAGCTCTCGAATCTCGACAAGGTCTTCTTTCCCGTCGAGCGCATCACCAAAGGCGACCTGCTCGAGTACTACCGCGCCGTGGCTCCTCTGCTCCTGCCACATTTGCAGCAGCGCCCCTTCACGATGGTCCGCTGGCCAGACGGAATCGAGGGCAAGAAGTTCTTCCAGAAGGACGCGCCGTCGCATATGCCGGAATGGATCCCGACGTTTCGCACCGAGGTGTCGACGCGAGCGTCACCGAAGACGAAGAAGTGGGTCAACTTCCCGGTCGTCAACGACGAGCTTGCGCTGCTCTGGATGGTGAACATGGGCTGCGTCGACATGAACACCTGGTACTCGCGCGTCGACAGGCCGGATCGGCCGGGCTGGGTGCTGTTCGACCTCGACCCGTCGCCCGACGTCGGCTTCAAGGAGACCGTTCAGGTTGCGCTGCTCGTCAAGGAGGCGCTCGACGCCTTCGGGCTCGTCGGCTTTCCCAAGACGTCGAGTGCGGAGGGAATGCACATCCTCGTGCCGGTCGAGCGGCGTTACACCTATGCCGATACGCGCCAGTTCGCGGAGATCGTCGCCGGGGCGATCGCCCGCACGCATCGCGGGCTCGCGACGACCGAGTGGACGAAGTCGAAGCGGCGCGGCGTGCTCATCGACGCCAATCAGAACGGCGAGGGCAAGACGATCGCCTCGGCGTACTCCGTGCGGCCGCGACCGGGCGCGCCCGTCTCGACGCCTTTGCGCTGGTCGGAGGTGAAGGACGATCTCGATCCGCTCTCGTTCACCATGCCCGCAGTCCTGGAGCGCGTGCGCAAGCATGGCGACCTCTACGCCGGCGTGCTCACGACGAAACAGCGACTGACGGACGCGTTGAAGGCGCTCGGCGACTAGTCGAGCCGCTCCGGGTAGCCGAGCATGCTGAGCTCGGCGATGTCTCTGCGGAAGAAGAGCGACGTGGTCCAGTCGGCGACGACGCGGAGCTTCCGCGTCAGCAGCGGCAGCTGGTACAGGTGGTACGACCGGGTCACGAACCAGCCGGTGAAGCCGCGGAAACGGAGGCCGACGACGTCCGCAATCCCTTTGTAGCGGCCGAGCGTCGCGACCTGGCCCAGCATCCGGTAGCGATACGGCTTCGGTTCGCGAGCGATGTTCTTCGCCAACTGTCGAGCCTGCCGGAGCGCGTGCTGGCACGTGGGTGGATCGAATGAGCCCGGCGTTGCCCCGTTGGGCACTCGGGCGCCGTCGCCTAGCGCCCACGCGTGGGGAATCCCTTCGACCCGGAGCGTCGAGTCGACCAAGACCCGGCCGCGGTCGTCCAAGGGCATTCCCAGCAGTCCGTTGACGGGATTGGCGCGCACTCCGGCGGTCCACACGACGGTGCTCGTCAGGATGCGGCTTCCATCCGACAGGGTCGCCGCGTGCGCCTCGACGGATTCCAGTGTCGTCTTGACCCGAATGTCGACGCCTCGCCCGGCCAGCTGTTGCGCGGCGTAGTCACCGAGCTTCCTCGGGATCTCCGACAGGATCTTGGTCGCCGCGTCCACGAGGACCCAGTGCTGGGGCTCGCCTCGCAGAGTCGGGTAGTAGCGCAGCGCATCTCGCACGAGGTCGGCGAGCTCGGCCAGTGCTTCGACACCTGCATATCCGGCTCCGACGAAGACGAAGGTCAGCTCGCGTCTGCGCTCCTCTTCGGTGGACGCTGCCGCGGCGGCTTCGAGCCGACGGAGGACGTGGTTGCGAAGCCGAATCGCATCGGCCAGCGATTTGAAGCCGAGCGCGTAATCGGCGAGACCGGGGATGGGCAGCGTGCGCGAGATCGCGCCGAGCGCCACGACGAGCTCCTCGTAGACCAGTGTCGTCACGCCGTCCTCGGTCTCGACTGTGACACGCCGTTGTTCCGTGTCCACCCCGGTCGCTCGTCCGAGCAGCAGCTCGGCGTGCGGGCACATCATGCGGAGCGGCACGACGACGTGGCGCGGCTCGAGCGTTCCCGACGCCGCCTCGGGCAGCAGCGGCGTATAGAGCATGAAGTTCTCCGGCGAGACGATCGTCGCGCCACGCTTGCCCAGCAGTCGCGCGACGTAGCCGCCGGCGAACCCGCCGCCGAGCACGAGCATGCCTCCGAGGGCTTGCCGGTCAGGCACGCGGCGAAGAGGTCGATGCCGCCACCATCCTGCTCAACAACGTCAGCGCACCGTCCTTGTCGAGCATCTCGTTCAGGTTGCCGCACTTGGGGCTCTGCACGCATGAGGGGCAGCCGTCCGAGCACGGGCAGCCCTCGAGCATCCGGGCCGTGTCCTCGACCCAACCCTCGAACGCGTTGAAGCCGCGCTCGGTGATCCCGACGCCGCCGGAGTGCCCGTCGTAGATGAAGACCGTTGGCGCGTCCGTCTGGAAGTGGATGTTCGTCGAGAGCCCACCGATGTCCCACCGGTCGCACATCGCCCAGAGCGGTAGTAGCGCGATCATCGAGTGCTCCGCAGCATGGAGCGTTCCGAGCAGCTTCGGCATCTTCTCCAGGCCGTCGAGCTGTTCCGGCTCGGGCACGTACCAGATCGCTTCGGTCTCGAAGCTCGTCTCCGGCAGGTCGAGCTCGACGGTCTCGAGCGTCGACTGGTCGCGAATGGACTTCTTCTGGTACGCGACGACGCGCTCCGTCACCGAGATCCGTCCGAACTGAAGATCGAGCCCGCAGCGGCGCTCGGTGCGCAGCGTCTCCTCGATCGCCGTGTTGGTGTCCTTCTTCGCCTGCGTGTAGTAGTCGCCCTTGTACGGCGTGACGAGAGCTGTGCGCGCCTGCAGGTCGAGCTCGCGCACGAGGTAGCTCTCGCCGAGGTGGAGATAGACAGCGCCCTCGTGGACGGTCGAGTACGCGCGCTCTCGCTCGACGATTCCCAGCACGGTGCCGCTCTGCGCCTCCACGACTGCGAACGTGTCGGGTGTCGTGCTCCGCAGGCCGAACTGGCCGGCCGGATAGTCGCGCCCTGCCCACACGTAGCCGCTCTTCGTGAGCTTCAGCTCTGGCAGGAGCGCCGCACGCTCGAGCGCCTCGTCCCCGAGGGTGGCGCGGTCGTCGTCGTCCAGCGGCGCCTCGAACGCTGCCGCCCTGACGTGTCCGTCGAGAACGCGGGGGTTGGCATGATCGAGGATCGCCGCTTCGACGCGGCGCTGCAGCAGCGTCTCCGGCTCGCGCACGAAGTACTGGTCGAGCGCGTCCTCGCTCGCGACGAGCACGGCAAGGCCGTGGCCGCGGCGCCCGGCGCGGCCCCATTGCTGGCGCAGCGAGGCCACCGTTCCGGGAAACCCGACGGAGATCGCGCAGTCGAGCAGGCCGATGTCGATCCCGAGCTCGAGTGCGTCCGTCGCGGCCACACCGAGCAGCTCGCCCTGGACGAGCCGCCGCTCGATGTCGCGACGCTGCGCGGCTGTGTAACCGGCGCGATACGGCGCGAGCCGTTTCGCGGTCTCGCCTTCGACCCGCTCGACGGTGAACTTGTGGATCAGCTCCGCGGCCTTGCGGCTCTTCGCGAAGCAGATGGTGCGCAGCCCGCGTGACACCAGCTCCGCCATCAACCTCGAGGCGTCGCCGAGAGCACTCGCCCGGAGCCCGAGCTCGGGGTCGAGGAGCTCCGGGTTCCACAACAGGATCGTGCGCTCGGCGCGCGGCGCAGCGTCGTCGTCCACCACTGTCGCTGCGACTCCCGCCAGGTCGTACGCGAGCTCACCCGGGTTGGCGATCGTCGCCGAGGCCATGAGGAACTGCGGCTCAGCGCCGTACACTTGCGCAAGCCGTCGCAGTCGTCGCAGGACGTTCCCGACGTGCGAGCCGAAGACTCCGCGGTAGACGTGCGCCTCGTCGACGACGATGTAACGCAGGTTGTGCAGGACGTCGGCCCAGCGGTCGTGGTGCGGCAGTACGCCGACGTGCAGCATGTCGGGGTTCGTGAGGATGACGTTCGCCCACTTGCGGATCTGCCAGCGACGCTCGCCCGGCGTGTCGCCGTCGTAGATCGCGGCGCGGACGTTTGGCGCGTGCAACTCCGCCAGTGCACGGGCCTGATCCTGCGCCAAGGCCTTCGTCGGATAGAGGTAGAGCGCTCGGCTCTTGGGCTCGCGCGCGATCGTGTCCAGGACGGGCAGGTTGAACCCGAGCGACTTCCCCGAGGCGGTTCCCGTCGCGAGAATGACGTGCTCGCCGCGTGCTGCAGCGTCGAAGGCCTCGCGCTGGTGCGCGTAGAGGGTCGAGAAGGGCAATGCCTCGCGCAGGGTCGGGTCGAGCTGGTCTGGAAGCGGCTCAGTGCGCGGCTCCACGGGTGGCACGGTCTCGACGTGCGCAACCTGTTCGCCCTCGAGGAGTTCGTCCCAGAGCGCCGCGCTGACAGACATTTCGCGATGGTAGCCTGGGCTTACCGGGGTGCCCGTTCGGGCTGAGATCACACCCGTAGAACCTGATCCGGTTAGCACCGGCGAAGGGAGGAAGAACGCTCGATCATCGCTACGCGTTGACGCCGGAGGCGGGCTTTGCCCGGCGGAGGCTCCCTGTGCATCTCGGGTCGCGGGCTGGAAGGAGGGGGCCCACGGGGGAACCATGGGTTCCCCCGTGTTGACAGGCGAAGGGAGAGCGTTGGTTCCACTTTGCTTGACGATTGCTGGCTCGGACTCCGGCGGCGGAGCTGGAATCCAGGCTGACCTGAAGGCGTTTGCCGCCGCGGGCTGCTACGGCGCGAGCGTGATCGTCGCACTGACCGCGCAGAACACGACCGGGGTGTCCGCAGTGCACGAGCTGCCGGGGGATTTCGTCCGGGCGCAGCTCGTCGCCGTCTTTGACGACATCGGCGCCGACGCCGCGAAGACCGGGATGCTGTTCTCGCGCGCGGTCATCGAGGCGGTCGCGGATTTTCTGGAGGGTCGACACGTCCCGCTCGTCGTCGATCCGGTCATGCTCGCGAGCTCCGGGTCGGAGCTGCTCCAGGATGATGCCGTGGCGACGCTCGTCTCCCGCCTCTTTCCGCTTGCGACCGTGGTGACGCCGAACCTCCACGAAGCCGAAGCGCTCGTAGGGAGCGGCTCCCGTCGTGAGCTGGCGGAGCGCATCCACGAGCTCGGCGCACCGGCGGTCGTCGTGACGGGCGGCCACGGGGAGGCAGTGGATCATCTCTTCGACGGCAAGCGTCACGTGGAGATTCCGGTGGAGCGTCACGACACGGGCGCCACGCACGGCGCCGGCTGCACGCACTCGGCCATCCTCGCAGCAGGCCTGGCAAAGGGACAGACCCTCGAGCAGGCGGCGCGCGAGGCGGCGCGGGTCGCGTCCGAAGCGGTCCGGTACGGCCTCGCCGAGATCGGTGGCGGCGACGGGCCGGTCGATGTCTTCCACCTGAGAGGAGCCGCGTGACCTTCTCTCCGGGACAACTGCTCGGTGCTGTTCGCGCGCGCAAGCCGCTCGTCCATCAGATCACGAACTACGTCGTCATGAACGAGACCGCCAACGCCACGCTGGCTCTCGGTGCGCTGCCCGTGATGGCGCATGCGCGCGAGGAAGTCGAGGAGATGGTCGTGCTTGCAGGTGCGCTCGTGCTGAACATCGGCACGCTCTCACCGCACTGGGTCGAGGCCATGCTCCTTGCGGGCAAGGCGGCGAATGAGCACGACATTCCGGTCGTGCTCGATCCCGTCGGCGCCGGCGCGACGCGCTTTCGCACCGAGACTGCACGGCGCTTGCTCGACGAGGTGAAGATCGCGGTGCTGCGCGGCAATCAGGGCGAGATCGCGACGCTCGTCGGAGTCGGGGCGGAAGTTCGAGGAGTCGAATCGATCGGCGTCGACACCGAGCCCGCGGATCTCGCCCGCACGGCGGCTCGCAACCTCGGCCTCGTCGCTTCGGTCACGGGGGTGGTCGATCACGTCTCGGACGGAGCACGCGTCCTCTCGATTGCCAACGGGCACGAGCTACTCGCTTCGGTGACGGGAACGGGATGCATGTCGAGCGCGATCACAGGCTGCTTCCTCGCCGTTGCCCGAGACAGGTCTCTCGAAGCTGCTGCAGCGGGCCTGGCCGCGTTCGGCGTCGCAGGCGAGGATGCGGCGCGTGAGGCGAAGGGTCCCGGTTCTTTTCACGTCGGTCTCTACGATGCGCTCGCGGCGCTGGACCCCGAGACGCTGGATGAGCGGACCAAGATCTCGTGAAGCTGCACGTCCTCGTCGCCGACCGCGAGACGGCGCAGCTCGCGGTGGGGGGAGGCGCGACCGTGGTGCAATGGCGGCTGAAGAACGTGCCCACGCTCGATGTCGTCGAGCGGGGTCGCGCCACGCGGAGCCTGTGCGCACGTCACGGTGTCGCGTTCGTCGTGAACGACGACGTCGAAGCGGCGCTCATGCTCGGCGCCGACGGCGTGCACCTCGGCCGCTCGGACGACGGGGCGGCGCGCGCAAGAGACCACGGGCTCCTGCTCGGTCTCTCCGCGTCCAGCCTCGAGGAGGCGCGTGCGGTTGCGGCGCAGGCCGATTACATCGGGGCGGGGCCCGTCTGGGAGACACCGTCGAAGCCGGATGCGGATCCTGCGATTGGCCTGGACGGCCTCCGCGAAATCTGTTCGGCGACCGCGATCCCGGTCATCGCGATCGGCGGCGTCGACGCGACGAACGCGGCGGACTGCATCCGTGCCGGCGCCGCCGGGGTGGCGGTCGTTCGCGCGGCTCGCGAGACCGCAGCGGTGAGGACGGCGCTCGATGCGGCTCTCTGAGCTGGGCGAGCTCGGCCTGCTCGACGAGCTCGAGCGCCGCGGCCTGGCTCGGAGCATCGGCGACGATGCGGCGCACCTGAGCGAAGGGCTCGTCGTCACCCAGGATGCACTCGTCGAGCGAGTTCACTTCCGCTTGGACTGGATCTCGTGGCGCGATCTCGGCTGGCGCGCTGCTGCCGTCAACCTCAGCGATCTCGCCGCATCGGGAGCCGATCCCGAAGGCCTGCTCGTCACGCTGGCGACGCCCGACGAGACGGAACTTCACGACATCCTCGAGCTCTACGAGGGGATCGCGGAAACCGGTGTGCCCGTGGTCGGCGGGGATCTGTCGCGAGCCGAGGAAGTCATCCTCAGCGTGACCGCGCTCGGACGATCGGCTCGCGTTCCGGGCCGTGGCGGCGCGCGGCCCGGCGATCGGCTGGTCGTCACCGGGCCACTCGGCGCCGCCGGCGCGGCTTTTCGACGGCAGTCCTACGTGCGGCCGCCGCTCAGGGTCGCCGAAGGGAAAGCGCTCGCTGTGGATGCCAATGCTCTCCTCGACATCTCCGACGGGCTGGCCGTCGACGCGGGCCACATCTCCTCGCGCTCGGGCTGCCGCGTCGTCGTCGAGCTCGAACGTGTTCCGCTCGCCGCTGGAGCAGAGCTGCAGGATCTCGGTTTCGGCGAGGACTACGAGCTGCTCGCCGCAATCTCGGGGTCGAGTCGCTTCGCGACGATCGGCCGTTGCGAGGAGGGCGAGGGCGTCGCTCTCACCTTCAACGGCGAGCCCTACGAGCTAGGCGGCTGGCAGCACTTCCGCTAGCGCGCGCTCGTAGTGCGAACGCGGGCGTGCTCCGATCAACCTCGCCTTGGCCTCGCCGCCCTCGAACAGGATCGCCGTGGGAATCGAGAACACGTCGTAGCGCGCGGCGGTGAGTGGATTCTCGTCGATGTTCAGCTTGGCGAACTCGACACGTCCACGGGTCTCGGACTCGAGTTGCTCGAGGATGGGCTCGACCGCTTTGCACGGGCCGCACCACGGCGCCCAGAAGTCGAGCACGACCGGCGTGTCAGCCTGCAGCACGTCCTGCTCGAAGGTTGCGTCGGTGACCTCGAACACAGGTCCAGGGTAGCCGCTAGATCCGGCCGAGCAGGGCCTTCAGGCGGAGCCCCGGCACCTTCCAGATCGCCTCGGCGACGATCGCCTTCGACATCTTCGAGCCTCCGACCTCGCGGTCCGCGAACGTGATCGGCACCTCGACGACCGTGAAGCCTGCGCGCAGGGCGCGGTAGGTCGTCTCGATCTGGAACGCATATCCCTTCGACTCGACCGCGTCGAGATCGATCGCTTCGAGCACAGCGCGGCGATAGCACTTGAAGCCGCCGGTCAGGTCGCGGATCTTGACGCCCAGAATGATTCGCGCGTAGGAGGAGCCGCCGGCAGAGATGAGGCGCCGGACCAGCCCCCAATTCCGCACGCCTCCACCCGGGACGTACCTCGAGCCGAGGGCGAGATCCGCCCCGCCCTCGACGGCCCCGATCAGATGGGGCACGTAGTTCGGATCGTGCGAGAAGTCGCAGTCCATCTCCAGGACGAGCTCCGTGTCGCTCGCGAGCGCGTGCCGGAAGCCGGCGAGATAGGCAGGCCCCAGACCTTCCTTGCTCTGTCGATGGAGGACGTCGACGTAGTCGAGCTCCTTGGCAAGGCGGTCGGCGAGCTCGCCGGTGCCGTCGGGAGAGTTGTCGTCGATCACCAGGACGCGGACGGCCTTGTCGCCGAGTGCGCGCAGCATCCGCTCGAGGTTCTCGCGCTCGTTGTAGGTGGGGAGGCAGACGACGGCTTTGGGCACGGGCACGGACGTATATTCAATGCGTGGCCGGAGCTCTGCCTCGCAATGTGGATGTGGCTGAGCAGCTGGAGCTCCTGGCCGACCTGCTCGAGATCGAAGGAGAGGCGTCCTTCCGCGTGCTCGCCTACCGCCGTGCCGCCACCCGCATCCGTGAGACCGCGGGCTCGGTGGCCGAGCTCGCGCTCTCCGGCCGCGCCAAGGAGTTGCAGGGAATCGGCAAGACGATCGAGGAGAAGATCGTCCAGGTCGTCGAGGACGGCGAGATGCACGCGCTCACCAAACGGAAGAAGGTCATCCCGGCGGAGGTCGTGAGCTTCATGCGCCTGCCCGGGCTGGGACCGAAGACGGCGGCCCGCATCTGGCAGGAGCTCGGAGTCACGACGATCGAGGAGCTCAAGCAGGCAGCGGAGCAGGAGCGGCTGCGCACGCTCGCAGGCCTGGGGGCGAAGACGGAGGAACGGATCCTCAAGGCGCTTGCGGAGAAGAAGCAGGAGCCTTCCGACCGCCGTCTGCTGGGTGACGGGCTCGGCCCTCTCCTCGCCGTCGTCCAAGTGCTGCAGGAGCATCCGGCGGCGGCGAAGGTCTCCGAGGCCGGCAGCGCGCGGCGGCGCAAGGAGACATTTCGCGACCTCGACATCATCGCCACGGCCAAGGATCCAGCGGCGCTGATCGACCACTTCACCAAGCTCAAGTGGGTGATCGAGGTCGTGGCGAAAGGACCGACCAAGGCCACCGTGCTGTCGAACGAGGGCCTGCGCTTCGACCTGCGTGTCGTGCCGCCCGAGTCGTACGGCAACTTGCTGCAGCACTTCACGGGCTCCAAGGACCACAACGTGGCGTTGCGGGAGCGCGCGGTGAAAGACGGCCTTTCGGTCTCCGAGTATTCGATCACGGTCGTCGAGACGGGCGAAGAGTTGAAGTTCGCCGAGGAGGAACACGTGTACGAGCGCCTCGGCTACCAGTTCATCCCGCCGGAGCTGCGCGAGAACTCAGGCGAGCTCGAGGCCGCGCGCAAAGGCGAGTTGCCGAAGCTCGTCGAGCTGCAGGACCTGAAAGGCGACCTGCACACGCACACGAGCTACTCCGACGGCCGCCACTCTCTGGAGCAGATGGCGCTGGCCGCGCGGGCTCGGGGCTACAAGTACTACGCGGTCACGGACCATCCGCGCGGGACGCTGGCCGAGCAGAATCTCGAGATCGACGCGCTCAACGAACAACTGAAGCCGTTCAGGATCCTCAAGGGCATCGAGGTCAACATCCGGATTGACGGCTCCGTCTCGTTGCCCGACGAGGCGCTCGCGGAGCGTGACTGGGTGATGGCCTCGCTGCACGCTGCGTTCGACCGCAATCCAACCGAGCGCGTCCTGACCGCAATGGAGAACCCACACGTCGACTGCATCGGCCATCTCACCGCGCGCAAGATCAACATCAGACCGCCTGCGAACGTCGACCTCGAACGCGTTGTCGCGAAAGCGCTCGAGACAGGAACGTTTCTCGAGATCAACGCGCAACCGAACCGACTCGACCTCCGCGATTCGCACGCACGTCTGGCCGGTGAGGCCGGCGTCAAGATCGCCGTGAACACAGACGCGCACCAGTTGAGCGCGCTTCAACACATGGAGATGGGAGTGGCCCAGGCACGGCGCGCGTGGCTGACGAAGGATCAGGTGTTGAACACGCGGACCTGGCCGCAGATCGAGAAGCTCCGCAAGTGACCTTCCGTGAGGACGGAGCCGCCGCACTCGAATGGGCGGCGCGCTACCTCGACCGCGTCGGAGACTTTCCCGTGCTCGCGCAGGTCGAGCCGGGTGACATTCGCAGCCGCTTGCCTGCGGCCCCACCGGAGCAGGGGGAGCCGTTCGCCGCTGTCTTGCGGGACCTCGACGAGATCCTGCTGCCCGGGATCACTCACTGGCAGAGCCCCCGGTTCTTTGCCTATTTCGCCAACAGCGCCGCGGAGCCCGGGATCCTCGCGGAGCTCCTCGCCGCAACGCTCAACTCGGTTGCCTTCATCTGGCGGACCTCACCGGCCTCCACCGAGCTCGAAGCGCTCACGCTCGACTGGGCGGCGCAGCTTCTCGGCCTTCCCTCCGGCTGGCACGGCCACATCGAGGACACGGCGTCCATCTCCACGATCGCGGCGCTCGCCGCTGCGCGCGAGGCGAACGGCGGCCGCGTCGTCGTGTGCTCCGAGGAGGCCCACTCCTCGGTGGAGCGAGCCGCGCGCCTGCTCGGCCTCGAGACGCGCAAGGTGCCGCTCGACGAAAAGTTCCGGCTCGACCCGGCTGCAGTGGACCTCACCGAAGCGGCTGCCCTCGTTGCCACCGTCGGGACGACGTCGACCACCGCTGTCGACCCGGTACCCGCGCTCGCGGACGCATGCCAGGCCGCGGGAGTCTGGTTGCACGTCGACGCGGCCTACGCGGGCTCCGCCTGGGTGTGTCCTGAGTTCCGCTGGTCCCAGGCCGGCGTGGAACGTGCGGACTCCCTCGTCGTCAACGCACACAAGTGGCTGTTCACGCCGATGGACTGCTCGCTGCTCTGGACGCGGAGGCCCGAGACACTGCGCGCGGCGTTCAGCCTGGTACCCGAGTATCTCCGCACGAGTGACGAGGCCGAAAGCCTTTCGGACTACGGTCCCGCGCTCGGCCGCCGCTTTCGCTCGCTCAAGCTGTGGGCCGTCCTTCGCTGCTACGGCCGCGACGGGCTGCAGGCGCGGATCAGGGAAGCCGTCAGGCTTGCTGAGGTCTTCGAGGGCCTGGTGCGCGCCGAGCCCGGCTGGGAAGTGTGTGCCCCGCGGGCCTTTTCCGTGGTCTGTTTCCGCAGGAACGGATCCGACACCGAGAACGAGGAGCTGCTTGCGCGCGTGAACGAGACGGGCGAGCTTTTCATCTCCCACACGAAGCTCGACGGCCGCTACGTCCTCCGACTCGCGATCGGGAACGAGCGAACGACAGAGGCCGATGTGCGGCGAGCCTGGGATGTCTTGAAGCGCATGTCAGTACCACTTCTGGAGCATTAGCCCCACACTTGAAACAAGTAGCATTCTCGCTGACTTCATGGTGGCCATCGGCACGGGAGGTGTTGCGCCATGACCGCGGGGGTAGGTCCCCCGGGAAGCTCGCATCACCATCCACGGAGGAGGGGACGTATGCGTAAACGACTCACGGTTGTGGCGTCGCTCGCGATCGCCGCAATTGTGGCCGCGGTCCTGACTGGAGGATCGCAGGCCAAGGTTTCCATCTCGGCATCGTCGGCGAAGGCGTCGGCTGCGCCGTCTGGAACTGTCACGTTGAACGGCTGGCAGACGTCGCCGCCCGAGGAGACGAAGCTCGCGAAGGTGATCAGCGACTTCGAGGCGTCGCATCCAAAGATCCATGTCAACTACACGTCGATCGGCACTAACTACCAGGCGACCATGCTCGCGAAGTTCGCGGCCCGGAAGCCGGCGGACGTGTTCTATGTGGACGCCGCCGACTTCGCCGACTGGGTGCGACAGGGCGTGCTGCAAAACCTCGACTCGTACGTCAAGGCGTCGAAGTTCAGCACGAAGCCGTTCTACAAGAACCTGTTGAACACCTTCAAGTACCAGGGGCACTACTACGGCTTCCCGAAGGACTGGTCGTCGCTCGGGATGGAGGTCAACACTCGGCTGCTCGGAAACAACCCGATCCCGAAGACCTGGGCGCAACTGAAGAGCGTCGCGTCGAAGATCACGGTCCCGGGTGGCAAGCCGATCTGTCTCGGAGCCGACTGGGCGAGGCTGATGGCCTTCGTCTACCAGGCCGGAGGCAACGGCCAGTTCAAGAGCGCGAACTCCGCCCCGTTCCGGACCGCCGTGAACTACTACGTCGGGCTGCTCAAGTCCGGCCTCGCGGCGCAACCCTCCCAGACCGGCTCGAGCTGGTGCGGCGACGCGTTCAGCAAGGAGCGCGCTGCGTTCGCGTTCGAGGGCAACTGGATGTTCCCGACGATGGCGAGCTTCCCCGGCGTTCAGTTCACGACGGCGCCGATGCCGATGGACAAGAGGCGTGGCAACCTCGCCTTCACGGTGTCCTACTCGATGGCGAAGGACTCGAAGAACAAGCCCGCGGCGTGGGAGCTCCTGAAGTACCTCGTCGGCAAGCAGGGCATGCAGCAGTGGGTCTCGCTCGGACTGGCGTTGCCGACGCGCAAGGACGTGCACGCGGTCGCCGGTCGCGGGGCGTTCACCAAGTACCCCAGCTCAGTACATGGCTGGGGGAATCAGGTCGGGTTCCGCCACGTCTGGAATGACGTGGCGAACAACGAGCTGACGGCAGTCATCGACGGCAAGGAGTCTGTGGACTCCATGCTCGCGAAGATCGCTGCCGCCGCAGCAGGGTAAGGCTGAAGTAGACAGAAGTCGTTCCCTCGTGCGCCTTCGCGGCGCACGGGGGAACGCTTCGCAGAAGGAGGGGTGTGGCGGTCGCAGGGGCGAAACGACGGCAGGTGCGCGGCATGGGATCGGAGCGAACGCGCGAGGCACTCGTTGGTTACGGGTTCGTCGCCCTACCCATGGCGTTCTTCCTGCTCTTCTTCATCGTTCCGATCGGCTACGCCTTTTACATCAGCCGCTACAACTGGCAGATCTTCAAGGGCCCATTTGTCGGCTGGGGCAACTACCGGACGCTCTACCACGACAGCGTCTTCTGGACCCACGCAGTGCGCAACACGCTCGTCTACACCGCGTTTGTCGTCCCGCTGCAGATGGCTCTCGGCCTCACGCTGGCGGTCGTCGTCAACCAGTCGATCCGCTTTCGCACCTTCTTCCGGGCCGCGTTCTACTTCCCGTCGCTGGCGGCATCCGCTGCGATCGCCGCGATCGCGATCTACATCCTCGCGTCCGACGGCCTGTTCAACACCATCCTCCACCACCTCGGCTACCACCACTCGAACGCCTGGTTCGCGCAGCAGAGCACGGCCTTGCCGTCGATCATCGGCCTGAACGCCTGGACGACTTCCGGCACGATGATGCTCTTCTACCTCGCCGCCCTTCAGGCGATCCCCGTGGACGTCTACGAGGCGGCCGCGATCGACGGGGCGGGTGCCTGGCGGACGTTCCGAAAGATCACGTTCCCGCTGCTCAAGCCGGGTCACTTCTTCGTCGCCGTCGTCTCGGTTATCGGTGCCGTGCAGATGTTCGACCAGTCGTTCCTCATCGGCGGCGCGTCCGGCGGGCCGAATTACTCGACCTTGACGACGGTGCTCTACCTCTACAACCAGGCCATCGGCAACATCAAGTTCGGGTACGCCGCTGCGGTCGGAGTCGTCCTCTTCGTTTTCATCTTCACGGTGACGCTGATCCAGCGGCTCCTGTTCGGGAAAGCAGAGGTCGCCTGATGGCCGCCGAGGGTCTCCCGCCCGCGGTTGCGGTCGAGGAGCTCGCCAAGAGCGCACCCGCCGGTGAAACGGGGTCCAGGGGCATCCCCGGGCGCGAGCGAGCCGACCGGATCCGCACAGCGATCGTCTACGCCGTCATGTTCCTCGTCGCGGCGCTCTTCGCGATCCCGTTCCTGTGGAGCGTGTCCACGTCGTTCAGAACGCTCGCCGACACCGTCGCCGGGTTCTCGCTGCTGCCACGCCACTGGACGACGAGCGGGTACCACGAGGCGTTCCACACGTTCAACTTCGGCCGCTACACGCTCAACAGCGCCATCATCGCCGGCGCGATCACTCTCTCGAATCTCTTCCTCGCGTCGCTTGGGGGCTACGCGTTCGCCCGGCTCAAGTTCCCCGGTCGCGAGGTGCTCTTCATGCTCGTGCTCGGGACGCTGATGATCCCCGACCAGCTGCGGCTCGTCCCGATCTACCTGATGCTCGTCAACTGGATCCCGGGCTGGCTCGGACACGTCGGCTGGCACAACGCGAGCCTGGTCAACCGCAACGGCTTGATCCTGATCCAGCTCGTCTCCGCCGCAAGCCTCTTCCTGATGCGACAGTACTTCCTGACCATTCCGCGCGATCTCGAGGAGGCGGCGAAGCTCGACGCTGCGGGCTACTTCAAGACGTATCGCAAGGTGATGCTGCCCCTGGCAGGCCCGGCGCTCGCAGCTGTCGGGATTCTGACGTTTCAGGGCACGTGGAACGCCTTGTTCTGGCCGGCGGTCTTGCTGCAGGACAAGACGCAGTACACGATTCCAATCGGCATTGCGAACTTCGTCGGCGCATACCAGACCAATTGGCCGCCGCTCATGGCGGCAAGCGTCCTCGCGATCGTCCCGATCCTGGTGATCTTCGTCCTGTTCCAGAGGTACTTCGTCGCGGGGGTCGCAGCGGCTGGAGTGAAGGGATGACCCTGCGGCGCGCGCTCGGGGTTGCGGCGAGCGATCTCTATCACCAGGCTTGGCGGCTGATCGTGCTGAACCTCCTGCTGGGCGGCGCGGTCCTCGCGGTCGTGCTCGTCAGCCTGGCCGTGCCTTCCGCGGTCGTCCTGGCCGTTCTGATCGGCCCCGTTCTGGCGGCGGTCATGCACTGTGTCGTGACGCTTGCGCAAACCGAGAATCTCCGGCTGGCGGAGCTGAGCAATGGCCTGCGCCGGTACTGGCGTCAGGGAATCGCGCTGGGCGCGGCCGTGGCGGTCGCTGTCGCCCTGGGCGCGGCCGTCGTCCCGTTCTATGCCCGGGCGGGAACCTGGGCGTGGCCGTTTGCAGCCCTGAGCGCGTATCTCTTGCTCATGTTCGGCGTGTTCCAGCTCGCTCTCTGGCCGCTCGCGGTGTTCGAAGCGGGACGCCCGTTGCGCGCAGTCGCACGCGATGCTGCGCGTGCGGTGGCACAGCGGCCGCTCGGCTTCCTCGGGCTCGCATTCGCCCTTTTGCTGGTCAATGCGGTGGGCCTCGCGGCGGCGATCTTGCCTTTCCTGACACTCACGATCTCGTACTCGTTCCTCGTGTCGGCACATTTCGCGCTGCCGAAGAATCCAGCCCGGGAGGTCTGAGCTGATGGCAAACGTCACGTACGACCACGTCACCAAGAGCTTCGGCGACACGGCTGCCGTGAAGGACTTCCTCCTGGAAGTCGCGGACGGCGAGTTCATGGTGCTCGTCGGTCCTTCCGGGTGCGGTAAGAGCACGGCGCTGCGCATGCTCGCGGGACTGGAGAAGGTGTCGGACGGGCGCATCCTGATCGGCGACCGGGTCGTCAACAACATCGCTCCCCAGCACCGCGACATCGCGATGGTGTTCCAGTCCTACGCGCTCTACCCACACATGACGGTGTACGACAACCTTGCGTTCGGCCTGCGCAATCAGAAGGTGCCGAGGAAGGAGATCGACAGTCGCGTGCAGCGAGCGGCCAAGATCCTCGATCTCACGCCGCTGATCAAGCGCAAGCCGAAGCAACTTTCCGGCGGTCAGCGGCAGCGCGTGGCCCTTGGACGAGCCATCGTGCGCGAACCGGAGGCTTTTCTCATGGACGAGCCTCTGTCGAATCTCGATGCGAAGCTGCGCGCCCAGACGCGCGCGGAGATTCTCAAGCTGCAGCAGGAGCTCAAGACGACCACCATCTACGTCACGCACGACCAGGTGGAGGCGATGACGATGGGTGACCGGATTGCGGTGATGAAGCTCGGGGTCCTGCAGCAGGTCGGGTCCCCCGAAGAGCTCTACCGCGATCCTCGGAACGTCTTCGTCGCGGGCTTCATCGGGTCACCGGCGATGAACCTCGTTCCGGCCGAGATCCTCGATGGTGCAGGCGCGGACGGCCGCATCGCCGGCTTTCGGCCCGAGCACGTCGACCTCGCGAACGGCCATCCGGATGGCGTGGCCTTCGACGCGCGTGTGGAAGTGGTGGAGTACCTGGGCGACGAGCAGCTCGTGCATCTGACTCGCAAGGACACCGCGCTTCAGGCGAAGCTCCCGGTCGAAACGCAGATGGGCGTGGGTCAGGACCTGAAGCTGACGGTTCCGCGTGACAAGCTGTTGCTCTTCGACGCGCAGACCGAGGAACGCGTCCGCTAGAGCCGGCGCAGCACGGCGAGCAGCTCGTCCGGCCGCTCGACTGTGAGGTCGGCGGCCTCCCGCAACTCGATGGGCCCCTCCTCGGAGACGACCGCGATCCTCAGGGACACGTCGAGGCCGTCGAGCGCCCGAAAGGCGTCCAGGTCGGTCGTGTCGTCGCCCGCATACAGCGCTCGCCTCAGTTTCCGGTCGGAGAGCAGCTTTTCGACCGCGGTTCCCTTGTGGGCGTCCACCGGCGGAAGGACCTCCAGCACCTTCCGCCCGAAACGAGCGACGAGGCCTGCGCGCTCCGCCCTCGCTTTCACGTCCTCGAGCTCCGCGCGAGCGGCGTCTTCGTCCTCCGAGTTGCGGTAATGAAGCGACGCGGTCAGGCCCTTGTTCTCGGTCGCAGGCCAGTCCAGGTCCGAGAGGAATTGCTGGAGCCGCCCGCGCCACTCGATAGCCCGATCGTCGAGCTCCAAACCGTGGTTGCCGACGTAGACGAGCTCGGGAACGCCGACGACCCGTTGTGCGTCTGTACCGGCACGGCCGGAGATGCACGCGACGAGTGCGTAGCGCTCGTTCAGTCGGCGGAGCTCCTCGCGCGTTTCGTCCGGGACGCGGGCATCCTCGGGCCGCGGAACGATCGGCGCGAGCACGCCGTCGACGTCCAGAAACACCGCGGCTCGTCCAGGATCCTCGGCTAGACGATCGAGGAGATCCACGCTGCAACAATACGCCTGTGCGGCTCGTCCTCATCGGCCTCGTCGCGGGGTTCTTCAGCGCGTTGTTCGGGGTCGGAGGCGGCGTCGTCATCGTGCCCCTGCTCCTCCTGTTCTGCAGCTGGGAGGCGCGGTCGGCCACGGCCACCTCGCTCGCCGCGATTGGGATCACCGCGGTCTCGGGTGTGATCGCGTACGCGGTTCACGGAGACGTTCGCGTGGAATACGCAGCGCTCGTCGGTCTACCGGCGGCAGGGTCGGTCGCCTTCGCGGCCGCGCTGCAGCAACGCCTGCGCACGCGCACCGTCGAGTTGCTCTTCGCCGGCTTCATCCTCGCCGTCGCAATCTGGCTCTTCGTGAAATGACGTACGCGCTCGCAATCGCGCTCGGCCTCGTCGCGGGCGTGCTCGCCGGGATGTTCGGTGTCGGCGGTGGGATCCTGTTCGTCCCGACGCTGATCGCTCTCGGGCTCAACCAGCACGAGGCGATCGGGACGTCGCTGCTCGCCATCGTTCCGACCGTGCTCGTCGGCACCTGGCAGCAGTCCCGCTACGGCAACGTTCGCTGGCGCGCGGCCGCCATTCTCGGAGTGGCCGCCGCCGCTTCCGCTCAGGGCGGCGTCGTGCTCGCGGAGTCGTTACCGGCACCGACTCTGAGACGCCTCTTCGCGGGCCTGCTCGTACTTGTCGCCGCGCAAATCGCGTGGCGCGCGCGCCGCCGCGAATCGTGACCTATCCTGTGCAAATGGCGGGCCCCGAAGAGATCTGGCTTCCGCTCGTCGACGAGCCGGTCGGCGACATCGTCGCGCGGCTCCAGGCCGAGGATCCCGAGATCGAACGTCTCGTCGGCTCTCCGCACCGGGTGCTCGCGTTTCGCACCTTTGCCTACATCCGCGTGGGAATCCTGCTGGGCGAGTTGCTCTTCGAGCAGGAGCTCGCAGCCGAGGACGCCGACGAAAACTGGGTGGAGGCATTGCTGCGTGATCCGAAGCACCACGATGCCCTGCACCGCGAGGTGCGAGCCGTCGCGGAAGAGATCGCCGCCGACCCGAAGTACGCAGACGACGAGCCGCTCGGCCCGGACGAGCATGCCCGGGACCGATTCCGGGAGTTCGCCCGGAAGCAGCTCGCCGGCGACTGAACATTCCCCACGCAGATCGGTGCGCGTGAGCGTCCGGCCAGCGGAGCGCGAGGCCGACGATCGTCTCGATCGCAGGATGACTACGGCCAGCACGAGCGAATCGATCAGGTATGAGCCAGTCGGAGGGAACCTGCGCCGGGAGCCACCCCAGAACCCCTCGTCGACGATTTCGGCGTCTGGACGGCGGCGCCTCACCCGAAGGACGCTGCCGACGGCTGTGGTCGGTTCTCCCTCCCCCGGCGAAAGAGGCTGCATAATGGGGTGTTCGTGAAGCGCGCGTCTGTCGCTCTCGTCGCCGCCCTGTTGCTGCTGACTGCTGCGGCCGCCGATGCGGGCTGGCAGCAGTCCCGAGCCTCGGGCGCGACCGCGCGGGCTTATGCCATCCACGTCGAGATTCCGAACCAGCCGGGCGCGGAGACTCCGACCGTCACCGCGCCGGAGGACTCCGTCGTCTTCAGCGGCAGCTTCGACTACGACAACGGGGTCGTCACGAGCAGCTCGGCGAACGCGAGTGCGTCCGCACTCGCAGGGCCTTCGGCAAGTGCGACCGCATCGGCCGAGGTCAACGACCTGAGCCTCTTCGGCGGCGAGATCACTGCGAAGAGCGTCGTCGCGCAGGCCCACGCGGAGGCACGCGCGGGCGCGGCGAAGGGTGACAGCAACGGCTCAGCAGTCACCGAGCTCGTCGCACTCGGCCAGCCCGTGACGGGGAACACCGTGCAACTCGCGGACTGGGGCTCGCTCACGACAGTTTCCGGCGCTGCCAGCGGTTCTCCGGCGACCGGCTACCGCGGCAGCGTCACCGCGCTCGAGATCATGCTCACCGCGGACCACGGGGGCCTGCCGGCGGGCACGACGATCCTGGTCGGTTACGCAGAGGTCGCGGCACAAGCGGCCCCGCCTGAGCCTCCCGTCACGGTTTTGCAGCCGCCGAAGAGCGCGTCCGGATCGAAAGCCGGCAAGGCGCCGGAGCCGGCCCCCGGCTTCCCGCCTGTTCGTCAGCCGCCGGACATCACCCCGAAGCTGACCGCCGGCGGCTACGTCTTCCCTGTTTACGGCCCGTCATCGTTCACCGACACCTTTGGGGCGTTCCGCGGCGACGTCTCGGGCGGTTGGCATCACGGCGACGACATCTTTGCTCCGCTCGGCGCGCCGCTGCTCGCGGTCGCCTCCGGGACGGTGTTCTCGGTGGGCTGGAACAAGATCGGTGGCAATCGGCTCTGGCTCCGCGACGGTCAGGGCAACCTCTTCTATTACGCGCACCTCTCGGCGTTCTCGCCGCTCGCGGTGAACGGCAGCAAAGTGAGCGCGGGCGACGTCGTCGGTTTCGTCGGCAATACCGGCGACGCGGAGGGGACGCCGTTCCACCTGCACTTCGAGATCCATCCGGTCGGACTGCTCGGGCTCGGCTACGACGGTGCGGTCAACCCGACGTCGTACCTGCTCGCGTGGAAGCACCTTCAGGATGTGAGCTTCGCAGGGGGCGACGCGTGGGCGCCCCTGCACTCGCTCGGCAACGCGCCGAAGCCCGGGGCGATCTTGCTGGCCGCGACCGACATCTCGACCGCGAACGGGCTCGTCCCAGGCTCCCTGCAGCGTGCGATGACGCCCCTCGTCGTGAGGGGCGACAACTTCAGCTCGACGAAGCTGAAGAAGTAACTCCGACTAGTTGGAGCTGGGGCTGGACCGGGGCCTCGCTTGCGATGCCCTTGGAGGACGTACGGGCTTTGCCCGTGCGTCCGTCTTAACTAAGCGTCTAGGCGAACGGGCGCTGAACCCTACGACCCGGCGCCTGAGTTTCCCTGGTAGGTGAACTCGTCGCTTGGGCCGAGCACGCGATCGGAGAGCCACTTACGCGTCTGCGCGCCTGAGACCGGGTTGAAAAGGATTCCGAGCGCGATGCCGGTCAGCAGCAGCATCGTGTTCCGCGCTCCGTGGTCCTTCTTGCCCTGGACGCGGTCGGCGGCCTGGCGGAGCTCGTCGAGCGCCTCGCGGAGATGCTCCTGGATGTCCTTGTCCGTGGCGACACGCGTGGCGACGGGAATTGCCCCGCGTCCGCCGATCAGCTCGTTGTAGACGACGCGCGCCGACTCATAAGCGTTGCGCACGTTGTCGCGCAGCTCCTCGTCCCTGAACGCCCGCTCGATGTAGGGCCTCGCGCCACCGGCGCGGTCCATTACCTTGTCTCTCGTGTTGGCCATGCTCTTCGTGTCCTTTCGCTCGTTTGCCAGCTCTTGCGTACCCGTGTGTAATCGACGCAAACAAGCCGTTCTGGCGCTTACTCTACTGGTCGTTTCAGGCTGCGGAGGGTCAGCCGCGCAGAAGGGGTACACCGTCCATGGGACGGGCTTCACGTTCTCGGCTCCGTCGCAGTGGACGGTTTCGCGGAAAGGCTCTCAGGTTCAGGCTGCGCAAGGCACGAAGCTGATCTCCGTGACGCGGTTCCCGCTGCTCCGCTCGTTCCGGCCGACGCTCTGGGGGAAGGTCCTGCCCGAGCTCGATCGGGCCGCCACCACCCTCGCGCGGCAGCAGCAGGGGACGGTGAGCAACCCGCGTACCGTCACGATCGGCGGTCTGAAAGCGCGACGATATGACGTCGATTACGCAGGCGAGGGGAAGCAGCTCGTCGAGCGAATCGCTTTCGTGTTCCGCCGGAAGACCGAGTACCTGCTGCTCTGCCGCTACGAGCGCGGCGGTGACACCGCAGCCTGCGACGCCTTGCTGACGTCCTTCAAGCTGGCCGCGGCCTGAGGCTCGCGAACCGGTGACGGCTTCGGGCGCGTCGCGCTCGAGCCGTCGAACGCCGCGTCGAAGACCTGGTCGATCGTGTCGACGAGGATGAACTCCATCTGCTCTTTCGTCTCCTTCGGCAGCTCCTCGAGATCCGGCTCGTTGTCGCGGGGCATGATGATGCGCTTCAAGCCCGCACGCTGCGCCGCAAGGGTCTTCTCACGGATTCCGCCGATCGGCAGTACCTGCCCGGTCAGCGTGATCTCACCGGTCATGCCGACGTCCTCCGAGACCGGTTGGTTGCGCACGAGTGATGCGATCGCCGTCGCCATCGTGATTCCCGCCGACGGCCCGTCCTTCGGCACTGCACCGGCCGGAACGTGCAGGTGGATGTCGTGCTCGCGGAACCAGTCGGACTCCAGGCCGAGCATTTCCGTGTGGGCGCGCACCCACGAGAGCGCAGCCTGTGCGGACTCCTGCATCACGTCCCCGAGCTGGCCCGTGATGGTCAGCCGGCCCTTGCCGGGATATGCCGTCGCCTCGAAGAACAGAATGTCGCCGCCGACCGCCGTGAAGGCAAGTCCCGTCGCCACGCCGGGCTCGGACGTGCGCTTGCGCACCTCGCCCTCGTAGCGTCGCGGCCCGAGTGAGGCGCGCACGCGCTTCTCGTCGATGCGCAGCTTCTTGGCGCGTAGCTTGCCTTCCGCGATCTGGCGCGCCGCTTTGCGCAGCACGTCCGCGAGCCGGCGCTCGAGGTTTCGGACTCCCGCCTCGCGCGTGTACTCGCGGATGAGCAGCCGGAGCGCCTTGTCTGTGATCGTGACGATTTCGCCGCCGAGCCCGTGGGCTTCGAGCTGCTTGGGCACGAGGTAGCGCTTGGCGATCCCGAACTTCTCGTCCTCGGTGTAACCGGACAGCTGAATCACGTCCATGCGGTCGAGCAGCGGTGCGGGGATGGTGTCGAGTGTGTTCGCGGTGCAGATGAACAGCGTCTTCGAGAGATCGAACGGCAGGTCGAGGTAGTGATCGCGGAAGTTCTTGTTTTGCTCGGGGTCGAGCACCTCGAGCATCGCGCTCGCGGGATCGCCGCGGAAATCGGCGCCCATCTTGTCGATCTCGTCGATCAGCATCACCGGGTTCATCGACTCGGCGTCACGCAGGTGACGGATGATCGTGCCCGGCATCGCACCGATGTACGTGCGTCTGTGGCCGCGGATCTCCGCTTCGTCGCGAACGCCGCCGACCGAGAGCCGGGCGAACTTGCGGCCGAGCGCGCGCGAGATCGACTGGCCGAGCGACGTCTTGCCGACGCCGGGCGGCCCGACGAAGCACAGGATCGGCCCCGAGGTGTCGTTCTTCAGCTTCGAGACGGCGAGATGCTCGAGGATCCGCTCCTTCACCTTCTCCAGGTCGAAGTGGTCTTCGTCCAGCACCTGCTTCGCGTTGGCGAGATCGAGGTTGTCCTCGGTCGTCTTGTGCCACGGGAGCGACGCGATCCAGTCGATGTACGTACGGATGACCCCGTATTCGGCCGCGGCGGTTGGCAGTTTCTCCAGCCGCGCCAGCTCGCGGTCGACGACCTTGCGCACGTCCTCCGGAAGCTCCATCGACTCGAAGGTCGAACGCAGCTCGGCGATCTCCGCCGCCTCCGGATCGCTCTCGCCGAGCTCGTCTTGGATCGCCTTCATCTGCTGGCGCAGGAAGAATTCGCGCTGCCCCTTCTCCATCTCCTCTTGAACCTGCGACTGGATCTTCGAGCCGAGCTCGAAGACCTCCAGCTCGCGGTTGAGGATGGCCGACGTCTCGCGCAGGCGCGCTTCCACATCGATGAGCTCGAGCAGCCGCTGCTTCTCGTCGGTCTTGAGCCGCAGAGTCGATGCGACGAGATTGCAGAGCGCGCTCGGATCGTCGACGTTGGCGGCCGCGATCTGCAGCTCTTCCGGCAGGTACGGAACCAGGCCGATGACGCGGCCGAACAGATTCTGGACATTCCGTGTCAACGCCTCCACCTCGGGCGTCTCCGGCAGCTCGTCCGGCAGCTCGACGAACTCGCCCAGGAGGTACGGGTCCTCCTGCACCCTGCTCTCGAGCTTGATGCGCTTCACGCCCTGGACGAGGATGCGGAGCGTCCCGTCGGGAACCTTGATCATCTTGTGGATGACCGCGGCGGTGCCGACCTCGTAGAGGTCGTCCCAGCCCGGCTGTTCGGCCTCCGGGTTGTTGACCGTGACGAGACCGAGCACGCGGTCGCCCGAGACGACGTCCTCGACGAGTTTGATCGAGCGCTCCTGCCCGATCGCGAGCGGCGTTACCGACTCCGGGAAGACGACCGTGTCCTTGAGCGGTAGAACCGGCAGGGTCGCCGGGAAGGTGAGCTCCTCGGTCGGCTCCTCGACGAGCGTGTCGTCAATGGCCTCGGTCACGCCGAGGTCACCACGATCGAGATGCGCTCGGCCGGCGTCGGCTTCGGCGCGATCGGGAGCTTGATCGTGAGAAAGCCGCGCTCGTAGGTTGCCGTCGCCTGTTCGGGGTCGACGTCGTCTGCCAGCGTCACCTGGCGTTGGAACGGGCCGTATTCGATCTCGAGCT
The DNA here is from genome assembly GCA_036824055.1 of Gaiellaceae bacterium. Lineage (GTDB taxonomy): Bacteria > Actinomycetota > Thermoleophilia > Gaiellales > Gaiellaceae > 3-1-20CM-4-69-9. The sequence continues at coordinate 26,439 of DAITAW010000007.1, forward strand.
GTTGGTACTGCCCGCAATCCTTCGGTCGCTGCCGCTCACCCGCGATGAGAAGCGCCTCCGGCGAGGCGACCACTTTGACCTGGCTCGGGTCGACTCCGGGAAGCTCGACCACGACGGTCAGCGACGGTGGGTCTTCGGTCCGGTAGACGTCGACCTCGGGCCGATAGCTGCGGCGCATGCCGCGTGAGAAGGGGAACACTTCCCACAGATCGGCGAAGAGTTGCTCGATCTCCTCGGCGGCGTGTCCCATGTCCCGTCGGCGTTTTTCCATCGCCTCAGGGTACCCCGGCCGGCCGGAGCTCAGACGTGCGGCGCTCGTGGTCGCAGGCCCACTAGCATCGCCTCCGCCATGAAGGGCGTCGTCCTAGCCGGCGGGACCGGGTCTCGTCTCCATCCGCTGACCCGGATCACGAACAAGCACCTCCTGCCGGTGCACGACAAGCCGATGGTGCTCTGGGCCATCGACGCCCTGCACGAGGCCGGCGTGAAGGAGCTCATGCTCGTGACCGGCGGCGAGCACGTGGAGGACTTCCGGCGGCTCCTCGGTGCGGAGCTCGAGTACGGCAATCAGGAGCGCCCCGGCGGGATCGCGGAAGCGCTCGGCCTTGCCCGGGAGTTCATCGGCTCCGATCGAGTCGTCGTGATGCTCGCCGACAACATCTTCGGCGGGTCGATCGCGACGACGATCGAAAACTTCGGGCGGCAGCATGCGGGAGCTCGAGTACTGCTCGCGCACGTGCGCGAGACAGAGCATCTCCGGCATCTCGGCGTTCCCCGAATCGAGAACGGGCGGATCACGGAGATCGTCGAGAAGCCGGTCGAGCCACCGGGACGACTCGCCGTCACCGGGCTCTATTGCTACGAGCCGGACGTCTTCGACGTGATCGCCGAGCTCGAGCCGTCGAGACGCGGCGAGCTCGAGATCACCGACGTGAACAACCATTACGTCCGCGCGGGGACACTGGAGTTCGATGTCTTCGAGGAGTACTGGGGAGATGCGGGAGAGTCGATCGATGCCTACTACGAAGTGATCGAGCGCGTCCGCCGGCCGCACTTCGGCTCGGAGCGCCCGCGCCCGACCCCGTTGCGGCGCTTCGAGGACGAGCGGGGATGGCTGGTGGAGATCGCCCGCACCGGTGACCTGCCGAAGCCGATCCGCCAGACGAACGTCTCCTTTTCACGGCAGGGAACGATCCGAGGGCTGCACTATCACGAGCGCGGCCAGGACGATCTCTTCGTCTGCCTGCAGGGACGCGCCCGCATCGTTGCACTCGACCGCGAGACGGGAGAGGCGTTCAGCGAGGAGATCGGTGAAGGCAACTTCGCGGCGGTCTACGTTCCGGGCAACCTTGCCCACGGCTTCGAGGCGCTCACCGACGTTCTGATGATCTACCACGTCACCGAGGAGTACGACCCGGCCGACCCCGACGAGCATCAGCTGCCGTGGGACGATCCCCGCGTAGCCCATCTCTGGAGCACGACATCGCCGATCCTCTCGGAACGGGACCAGAGCGCACGGTAATCACGGGCGCGGGCGGCCAGCTCGGCCGCGCGCTCGTCGAGGAGTTCCCGGGCGCGGCTGGCTTCACCCACGGGGACTGGGACGTGACGTTTCCCCCTCCTGCCTCAGCCGAGCTGCCCGCGCTCGTGCTTCACGCCGCCGCGTGGACCGACGTCGACGGAGCCGAAGACGATCCACAGGGTGCCGCCGCCGTCAACGTCGGCGGGACGCGTCATGCCGCCGAACTAGGAGCTTCGCTCGTCTACTACTCCACGGATTATGTCTTCGACGGCTGCAAGAGAGAGCCGTACGTCGAATCCGATCCGCCTAACCCTCTCTCTGCGTACGGTCGCACCAAGCTGTACGGCGAGGCCGCGGCGGGAGAGCAGTCCTGGATCGTGCGCAGCTCCGGGCTCTACGGACCGACAGGGACGAACTTCGTGCGCACCATGCTCGACCTCGCGCGCGAGCGGAACGAGATCGCCGTCGTCGACGACCAGCGCACCTCGCCCACGTACGTCGGCCATCTTGCCGCTGCGACGCGCGAGCTCCTGGAACGGCCTTTCGGCGTGTGGCACCTCGCTGCGGACGGAGATGCGACCTGGGCCGAGTTTGCCGAGGCGATCTTCGAGGAAGCCGGCCTCGACACGCGCGTTCGCCGCATCTCGAGCGACGAGCTGGGCCGCCCGGCGCCGCGGCCGGGGTATTCCGTGCTGCGTAGCGAGAAAGATGCGCCGGCCCTCCCGCACTGGCGAGAGGGCCTACGCGCATGCATCAAGCGTTTAGCCTGAGCGCTTCAGCTTTCCGTGCTTCTTGGCGTAGATCTCGCCCTGCTTGAAGATCCACACCCCGAGCGGAAACGCAATCAGGCCGATGATGATCAGCGGCCAGATGTCACCCCACAGTGACCCGATCCCTGCTCCATCGAGGATCGCGTGCCGGATGCCGCGCAGCGCATACGTTGCCGGTGAGATCGTCGACAGCCACTGCATCCAGCCCGGCAGCACCGACACCGGGTAGTAGACGCCCGAGATCACGAGCAGCGTTCCCTGTGCGATGAAACCGAGCTGCGCGCCCTTCTCCGGCGAGATCAGCGGCAGCACGGAGGTCATCGTCCCGATGCCCATGAACGAGATCGAGGCGATCGCGAGCACAATTGCAGCGGCGAGGAAGTTCGCGTGCGGCATGTGGAGGCCGAACATCAGCGCGATGACGACGAACAGGATCGCGCTGCGCAGAACGCCGTAGATGACCGCGAAGATGCCGACGCCGGCCAGGTGGACCGGGCGGCGGATCGGCGCCATGAACGTGTACTCGATCGTGCCCTCCCAGCGCTCCCACGCGACCGTCTCGGTCATGAACTCGAAGACGAGCCCGAGGAAGGACCAGATCACCGCGCCGATCAGCAGCGTCGTCGTCGCGCGGTTGACGTCGATCTGGCCGCCCGCCGCCTTGATCCCCTTCGCGATGAAGACGATCGTGAGCGTGTTCGCGAGCGACCAGAAGAAGAACGCGAGCTCCCACCAGCCGTAGCGCTTGATCAGGTACCAGTTCCGCTCGACCACGCCCGCGAACGACACTGCTTCGTGGCGCAGGGACGAGCTCGGACCGGTGGCCACGCTCACGCGAACACCCCGCGCTCGTCGCTCGGCTGCGCTTCGCTCCCGTGGGGGATACCAGGTTTCCCCCACGAGCCCCCTTCTTCAAGGATCGCCTCACCACACGCGCCGCTGAGATCGCCGCGTGTGGTGAGGAGAGAGTGGCGGGAAACCTCCCGGTTTCCCGGAGCCCTTCCCCTGAGCGCGCGCTGTTCGCTCACGCGAACACCCCGCGCTCCGCGTCTTCGTCTTCCTCTTCGAACGAGCGCCCTGTCGCCGAGAAGAACGCGTCCTCGAGCGTCTCCGCCTTGTACTGGTCTTTCAGCTCATCGGCGGGCGCAAGCGCGATCAGCTTGCCCCGGTCGAGGATGCCGATGCGGTCGGAGAGGATCTCCGCTTCCTGCAGGTCGTGCGTGCAGAGAAGGATCGTGGCGTCGTGCGTCCTTCGCACCTCGCGGATGAAGTCCTGGACCTCGAGCTTGGACCGCGGGTCGAGACCCGTGGTCGGCTCGTCCAGCAGTAACAGCACCGGTGAGGTGAGCAGCGCCCGGGCTAGGGCAACCTTCTGCTGCATTCCGCGCGACAGGTGTTCCATGCCCTCGTGTTTCCGGTCGGTCGGAAAGCCGACGCGGCCGAGGATCTTCGGGATCTTCTCGCGAGTCTCGGCCGGGCCCATGCCGTAGAACCTCGCTGCGTACGAGAGGTTCTCCTCCGACGACATCTTCTTGAAGAACGACGCTTCGACCGACACGCGGTTGACCAGCCTCTGGACCGGACGCGAGTCCTTCACGACGTCGTGACCAAAGATCGTCGCGCTGCCGCCGTCGGGCAGGAGCAGCGTCGAGAGCAGTCGGACCAGCGTCGATTTCCCCGAGCCGTTCTGGCCCAGGATCGCGACGCACTCGCCGCGGTCCATCGTGAACGTCACGCCCTCGAGCGCCGCCACGCGCTTGCGTCTTCTGCGCATATGCGTTCGCGCCGCATCGCGGCGGAAGAACTCCTTGCGCAAGTTGTCGACCTCTACTGCAAACACTTCGAGCTCCTACGATTCGGCGGGACACGGGTACGCGCAAGACACCTGCTGCACGCAGGGGGCGCACGGGACGTGCGAAATCAGCCGAAGAAGAGCGTCATGCCGACGAGACGGTAGCAAACATCTCGACTGGGTGGCATTCCGCCACTTGCAGACGGCGCTTGACCGCAGTCCGGTCGCCCCGCTAAGGTGCCGTCCAGGTCGTCCGCCGCAGAAGGCGGGCGCCGAGGCAATGGAGCCTCAGGACTCAGAGAGTCCTGGGCTCTTTTTTTGTGGTCCCGAGTCGGAAGGAGCGGCATGTCCGTCGAAGAGACGAAGCACTACCTGGCGAATGGGCAGGCGAGCGCCCCGGATGCCCGCGAGGCCCTCGAGTGGGCGCGCGAGACCACGGCGCAGATGGTCGATCTGAAGTTCTGCGACCTGCTGGGGACTTGGCAGCACATGACGCTGCCGATCCGGGCTCTCGACGAGTCCGCCTTCGACGATGGGCTCGGCTTCGACGGCTCGTCGATCCGCGGCTGGCAGGGGATCTCCGAGTCGGACATGTTGCTGATGCCGGATGCCTCATCGGCGCTGCTTGATCCTTTCACCGAGGCGCCGACGCTCTCCCTGGTCTGCGAGATCGCCGATCCGATCACGCGCGAGCCCTATGCCAAAGATCCGCGCCGGCTCGCCAAGCGCGCCGAGGAGTACCTGATCTCGACCGGGATCGCCGACACGGCTTACATGGGCCCCGAGTGCGAGTTCTTCGTCTTCGACGAGGTCTCGTACGAGCTCGGCCCGAATCGCTCGCATTACTCCGTCGACTCCGGTGAGGGTCACTGGAACTCCGGCAAGCCGGGGCTCGGCTACACGGTGCGTGAGAAAGAGGGCTACTTCCCGCCGGCCCCGCACGACACGCTCCACGATCTCCGCACGCGCATGGTGCTGACGCTGGAACGCCTCGGCATCCCGTGCGAGTTCCACCATCACGAGGTCGCGTCGGGTGGGCAGTGCGAGATCGATCTGCGCTTCCAGTCCCTGACTCGCATGGCCGATCAGGTCATGACCTACAAGTACGTCGTCAAGAACGTCGCGCGTGCGGCCGGGAAGTCGGTGACGTTCATGCCGAAGCCGATCTTCGGCGACAACGGCTCAGGCATGCACACGCATCAGTCCCTCTGGAAGGAGGGCACGCCGCTGATGGCGGACAAGTCGGGCTACGCGGGCCTGTCGCAGCTGGCCCGCGCTTATGTGGGCGGACTGCTCGCTCACGCGCCGGCGCTGCTCGCGTTCTGCGCTCCGACGACGAACTCGTATCGCCGCCTGGTGCCGGGCTACGAGGCTCCGGTCAACCTCGTGTACTCGATGCGGAACCGCAGCGCGTGCATCCGAATCCCGATGTACTCCGACTCGCCCAAGGCGAAGCGGATCGAGTTCCGCTGCCCCGACGCGGCCGCGAACCCGTACCTGGCGTTCTCGGCAATGCTGATGGCGGGCCTCGACGGGATCCAGAAAGGCCTCGACGCCGGCGAGCCGGCCGATTGGGACCTCTTCGAAGAGGACCGCGGCGTCGCCCAGGTTCCGGGATCGCTTGGCGAAGCGCTCGAAGCGCTCGAGCGGGATCACGAGTTCCTCACCGTCGGCGGTGTTTTCGGCGAGGAGTTGATCCGCACGTGGATCGACTACAAGCGCGAGAACGAAGCCGATGTCGTCCGCCTTCGCCCTCATCCGGCGGAGTTCTCCCTCTACTACGACTGCTGAAAGGAGCGAAGGTGTTGGAGCTCGGCGCACGGCCAAACGACACGCTTGCCGCTCCGCCGTCCGTCGAGCTCCGGCACCTCGAGCCGGACGACTGGCCGGCGGTTGCGGAGATCTACTGGGACGGGATGCGGGACGGACTTGCGACCTTCGAGACGGAGGTTCCGTCCTGGGAAGAGTGGAACGCCTCGCATCTGTGGGGCCATCGCCTCGTCGCGGAACTGCTCGGCGAGGTCGTGGGCTGGGCAGCGCTGTCGGCTGCGTCGACCCGGCGGTGTTACCTCGGCGTCGTCGAGGACAGCGTCTACATCGCGCGAGAGGCGCGTGGCCTCGGCATCGGCCGCACGTTGCTCGAAGAGCTGATCGCGGGCGCGGAAGCGACGGGCATCTGGACGATCCAGACGTCGATCTTCCCCGAGAACCGCGCCTCGCTGGCTCTGCACGAGCGCTGCGGCTTCCGCGTCGTCGGCACGCGCGAGCGCGTGGCGAAGCGCGACGGGATCTGGCGGGACACGGTGTTCCTCGAACGGCGAAGCGAGGTGGTCGCATGACTTTGTGGCTCAGAGCCACTAACTGGTTTTCGGTTTGCGTCGTCCGCGTGGTTGAGCCGACACAGGTCGGCTCTCGGGAGCTTGTGGCTCAGAGCCACAAGGGGTGGTCGGCATGACCAAGGTCGAAGCCGTGGTCATCCGCGAGCGCGTTGAGACCGTGATCGACGCGGTCGAGCATGCGACGGGTCACATCGGCGTCACGGTGATCGAGGCAATCGGCCACGGCCGCCAGCGCGGCGTCACCCACGAGTACCGCGGGCGCATCTTCGAGTCACGGTTTCTGCCGAAGGCGCACCTGATGTTCATCGTCGAGGACGACCTCGCCGACGCGGTTGTCGAGGCGATCGTCGACTCGGCGCGCAGCGGCAACGAATCCGGCGACGGCCTGGTGTGGACGTCGACGGTCGAGAACGTCACGCACAACCGAACGGGCGCGAAGCTCGAGAAGGAGGTGGAAGCCTAGATGGCGACCAAGGATCTACTGATTGCGGCGAACACGATCTGGGTCGTCATCGCGGCGATCCTCGTGATGTTCATGCAGGCGGGCTTCGCCTTCCTCGAGGCGGGGCTCACTCGGATGAAGAATGCGGCGCACATCGCCGGCAAGAACGTCCTCATCTTCGCGGTCTGCTCGATCGTCTACTGGGCGGTCGGCTTCGGGATCGCTTTCGGGGACGGCAACGCGATCGTGGGGACCAGCGGGTTCTTCCCCTCGACCGATCAGCTGCTCGCGATCGGACAGGCTCCGTATTCGTTCTTCACCGGGATTCCGGCGGCCACCGGCTATCTCTTCGAGGTCGTCTTTGCGGGGGTTTCGCTCGCGATCGTGTGGGGCGCAATGGCCGAGCGGGCGAAGCTCTGGGTCTATCCCGCGTTCGGCGTGATCTTCACGCTCATCTACTCGATCACCTCCCACTGGATCTGGCACGCCGGCGGCTGGCTGTTTGGGAAGGGCATGCAGGACTTCGCCGGTTCCACGGTCGTGCACTACCAGGGCGCTCTGGCCGCGCTCGCCGGTGCGCTCCTCCTCGGGCCGCGGATCGGGAAGTTCGGTCGCGATGGACGCGCGAACCCGATCCCGGGTCACAACATGCCGTATGCCGTCCTCGGGACGATCATCTTGTGGTTCGGCTGGTTCGGCTTCAATCCCGGCTCGACTCTCGGCGTCGTCACCGGCGATCGCATCGGCTACTTCGGCTATGTCGCGCTGACGACGAACGTCGCCGCTGCGGCGGGAGCAGTCGGCGGCCTCGCGAGCGCCTGGTGGATCCTGCGCAAGCCCGACATCTCGATGATGCTGAACGGCGTCCTCGCTGCACTGGTGGCGATCACCGCCGCCTCGGGTTTCGTTGCACCGTGGGCTGCGATCGTGATCGGCCTTGTGTCCGGCTGGATTGCGGTCGCGGGCGTCCTCTTCGTCGAGCGGATCGGCATCGACGACCCGATCGGCGCAGTCGCCGTGCACGGGATGTCAGGCGTGTGGGGAACGCTCGCGACGGGCTTGTTCGCGGTGCCTGCCCTCGCATCGAATCTCGCCACCGGCACGGGCGGCCTCGTCTACACGGGCTCCTTCCATCAACTCGGCGTCCAGGCGCTCGGCCTCGTCGCGGTCGGTGGATTCACGTTCTCGACGTCCTTCGGGTCGCTCTGGGTCATGAAGCGGCTGTGGGGGATCCGGGTCGAGCCGGAGACGGAGACGGCCGGTCTCGACGTCTCGGAGCACGGCATGTGGGGCTATCCCGAGTTCTACATTCCGGTCCCGGGCGGCTACGGCACGGAGACGCATGGTCACCTCGGCCTCTCCCACGGGAGCGGGCACGCGGCGCCTGCTCCCGCGGTGCCCGCTGCTCAGCCGGAGCCGGCGCCCGGCTAGCGAACGCTTCAACGAGGGCGCCGCGACCTCAACGGCGCCCTCGAGCTTCCGGGTAAAGATGCGACAGGATGAAGTACCAGTTCGTCGACTGCCGCTGGGAGCTCGGGAAGCCGGAGCGCGGTCGCGAGCTCTACCTCGGCGGCCACATCCCTGGCGCGAGCTTCCTCGACGCCGACGACGATCTTTCGTCACCAGCAGGCCCGAGCGGCAGGCATCCGCTGCCCGATCCAGCCCAGTTCGCGCGCGCCGCAGCGCGCGCAGGTCTCGGCGATGACGTGTTCGTCATCGCCTACGGGAACACGGGCGGGCCCGAACGGCTCTGGTGGCTGCTACGCCACTTCGGGCACGACCGCTGCGCGGTGATCGACATCGCTTCCTGGCAAGGACCGCTCGTCGCGGGCGCGGAAGACGTCGAGCCCGCGGAGCTGACGCTTCACCCGCGCGACGACGACACGATCAAAGCCGAGGAGCTCGAGCGGCGGCGGAACGATCTTGTCGTCGTCGATGCGCGCCTCCCGGCCCGGTGGCGCGGCGAGCCCAATCCGATCGACAAGATCCCGGGCCGGATTCCGGGCGCTCTCAACGCACCGTGGAACGAAGAGCCGCTCGAGCTTCCCGCAGGTGAGCTCGTGGCCTATTGCGGTTCAGGCGTGACGGCGACCGTCCTCTTGCATCGTCTTCACCTCGCCGGCCGCGAGGGCAAGCTCTACCCCGGTTCGTGGAGCGAGTGGGAGCAGCTCGACCTGCCGGTCGAGCGCGGAGCGGGCTAGGCGGTTGACGTCGCCGTGCCGCCGCCGAAGTGGGCGAGGTACGGCTGCCAGCCGTTCGGGATCTTCGGTGCGGCAAGACGGATGAACAGGACCGGCGCAGGGGCCTTCGGCGGATGCACGAGCTCCATGCGCGCCTCTTCGAGCGTGCGGTTGCCCTTCTGGTGGTTGCACGGCGCGCACGCGGTGACGACGTTCTCCCAGATGGATTCCCCTCCGCGGGACCGCGGGATGACGTGGTCGAGCGTCAGCCGGCCGGCGGTCGTGCCGCAGTAGACGCAGCGCCAGCCGTCACGTGCGAAGAGCGCGCGACGAGAGATCTTGCGCTGAACGGCGCGTGGGACGCGGACATATGCGACGAGTCGGATTACGTGCGGCCAGGGATACGTGTCGGTCGCCGAGTGCAGCGGCTGGTCGAGCTCTTCGATCACTTCGGCCTTGCCCTTGAACACGAGCACGTGGGCACGCCGCACGGTGGTGACATTCAGCGGCTCGTAACTCGCGTTCAAAACCAGAACCTGCTGCATCTGGGCCGAAATGTAGCTGAGTGACCGGGGCCTAACCCGCCATAGCCCGTTCGACCGCCTGTTCCTCCTCGGGGGAAAGGGCTACCGACGGGCGTCCGTGGTCGAGCTCCTTGACGTAGATCCGGGCGTAATCGCGTCCCTGGATTGCGGTCAGGACGACCCCGCTCCGGCCGGCGTCGAGGAGGGCGATCGACGCCGACTGGTGCCCGCCGGCGCCCTCATAGGCGTCGTAGCGCACCAGGGAGGTCTTGGAGACAGTGGTGTCCACGCGACGATCGACGCGCGAGAGGCCGGCAGCGACCTCGTCCACGGCCCGGTGCAGGTCGTCGATCCGTCCCTGGAGGGAGACGGCGAAATCGACGAGATCCTGTTTGCCACCTCCGAGCAGGACGAGCTGCGAGGCACGCACGGCGCGCACCTTCCAACTCGCGAGTGCGGCAACGAGCAGGGCGATCCCTGCGACGACGCAGGCCGCGATCGCGATCCACTCCCCCCTCGAGAGGCCCATCCGCTACGCGACCGAGAAGATGACCTTGTAGTCGGCGGAGTTGTTCGACGTGACCGTTTCGCCCGGCACGGGCTCGATGTCGACCTTGACCGTTGTCGGGAGCCCGAACAGGTTGTTGAGGTTGATGTTCGTGAAGGTCACCGTCTTCGTCTCGCCTGCATTGATGACGTCGATCTTCTTGCGCAGTACGATCGGCTTCGGCGACTTCTGGATCGTGAGCGTCACGCCGACGTTGAACTCCTGGAAGGCACCCGAGTCTTGCACGGCCACCTGGAAGGCGAGATCGGTCGACGCCGTGATCTGGTTGTCGCTCGCCGCTCCGCTCGCTGTGAGCTTCTTCCCGTCGGGCAACGCAGTGACGGAGATGAGCGCGCTGCCGTGCTTTCCGCTCGGCGTCCCGCCGGTCGCAGCGCCGTGGACGCGCCGCCAGACCTGCGTCATCGCCTGCGTGCTCGCGAGCTCGGGGTTCGGGATGATGCTGGAGCTGGGAACGTTGCCGATGTCGCTGATGTGCTGCTTCTGCAGCTCCAGCCGCGTCGGCTCCTTGAAGTAGAAGTCCCAGTTGACATCGCTCGCTACCAGGAGACGGGCCTGGTCGGCGATGAGCCGTCCCGAGGTATTCGCATTGCGCGCCGTGGCCGTCTGGCGGAAGGCGTCCGCAAGGCGGCTGAGACCACTCGCGCGCAGCTTGAGGACCTCGATGAGGTGATCGTGCTCGATCTGGAGCGGACCGGGCGGCTTGAGCTGAACGGCCTGCGCGACCTCTTGCTGCTCCTGCGCGGCGAGGCTGCTGAGCTTCGCCTCGAGGTCGCTCTCTTTGATTCCCGTCGCGCTGAGCGCTGAGTTCAGATCCGTGCCGATCTGGTCGGACCGCTTCGCAATGGCACGGACGTCCTGGATGTATCCCTGGTACTTGGCGTGCTTTCCGCTCGACGCACAACCGCGCAGCCCGACGACGAGCAAGACGACGGCGAGGATGATGAAAGCGATCAGCCCCGCGAGGCGGAGCATCGGGATCAGGCCCTGCGGCGGCCGGACCGGGCGTCGAGGCCCGCCGGGCGGTGGGCGCCGGGGGGTGCGCACACGCTCGGACGCCTCTTCGGTCTCCGGCTCGTCGAAGAAGTCGAATTCGATGTCTGAGTCGCGCTCGGTCATGGCAGAGGGGCGGCGGGGCGAGTCCCAGCCGAAGGGGCGTTCACTCTAACCCGTACCTTCCCCGATCTCGACGGGTGAAGGAGTTGTCCGCGCCCCCGCCAACCCTGGAGAGCCGGTGTCCAACGCAGCCCCAGCCCTTGTCCAGAGCGAGCTCGTCCTCGGGCGGTACCGCCCGCTTCGGCCGCTCGGCAGCGGCGGTTCCGGCACGGTCTGGCTGGCCCGGGACGAGCAGAACGGGCTCGACGTCGCGCTCAAGATCGTGCCCCGCGAGGGCAAGGCGGCTTCCCGCGCGGAACGGGAAGCGGAGGCCGCCGCGCGTCTGCGCCATCGCTCCTGTCAGCGTGCCTATGGATTCGGCCGCGATTCCCAACACGTCTACATCGCGTATGAGTACGTGCCCGGTCGGACGTTTCGCGAGGCGCTGCGGAGCGGTGAGCTCGATGACGCCTCGGCGATCGAGGCATGCGCCCAGGTGCTCGAGGCACTCGCGCACGCGCACGCGCGCGGCATCGTTCACCGCGACGTCAAGCCGTCGAACATCCTCCTCGCCGAGGGGCAGAGCGTTTCGGTGCGCGTGCTCGACTTCGGTCTGGCGCAGATCCAGCAGGCCGAGACCCTGACGGCGCAGGGAGACGTTCCGGGCACCCTCGCCTACATCGCACCGGAGCGCCTGGCCGGCGGGTTGACGACCGAGGCGGCAGACATCTGGGCGGTCGGGCTGATGCTCTGGGAGGCCCTGGGGGGCCGTCACCCGTTCTGGCGCGGCTCTCTCCTCGAGACCGCCCGCGCGATCGAGGTGGGAGCCCCACGGCTGGAAACGGTGCGGCCCGATCTGCCCAAGTCCCTGCTCGGCGCGGTCAACCGCGCCCTGGATCTCGATCCGGCCCGCCGGCCGAGTGCGGCGGCGCTTGCCGAAACCCTTCGCCTCACGAGGCGAAAGAGCCGCCGCACCCGGGGTGGCCGGGGCACGACCATCGCCGTGCCGGCGGTCCTGCCACGGCTCGTGCCCCCAGCCCTCGCGGCGGTCGTTGCCGGCTGGACGGCGTGGGCGGTCCCGTTCTTCCCGGCCGGCTGGCCCTTCGGTCTCGCGGCGCTCGCCGCGGCCGGTTCGGTCGTCGACGCTCGGCTCGGCCTCGCCTTCGCCCTTGCGGTGCCGGTTCTGCCCCTCGGAAACATCGCCCTCGGCGCGGCCGTCCTCTACGTCGTGATCGCCCTCGGCGTCTTTGGAGTGATGTGGGGTGAGCCCGAGCGCGGCCTCCTCTTCTCCCTCGGCGCGCTCCTGGCGCCGATCGCAGGACTCGCTCTCTTCCCACTGGCGGCGCTCGCCGTTCGCTCTCCCGCACGTCGGGTCCTACAGACCGTCCTGGCGGTGCTGACGGCCGGCCTGGTCGCGGGAATCCGGGGGTCGCCGCTGCCGTTCGACGGCGCCTCTGCGCCGCACCTCGGGATTGCCGCCAACGGTGACCCGTTCACGGTGGCGTCGGCGCTCTGGGGGGCGTTGCTCTCACGGCCCGCGCTTGCGGCGGAGACGATCGTCCTAGCCGTCGTGGCTGTTCTGCTGCCGCTCGCGCGCACGCGGGGGCTGTGGGCGATCGCCGGGCTGGGGGCCGGCTTTCTGGCCGGCGCGTTGCTTCTGGCGCCCGGGGTGGCTGTTGCCTCCCTCGTGGTGGTCGTGTGGGCCACCTGCCTGGCGGTAGCGGTGCGTTAGCATCGCTTGCCGGGTATTACCGGCACATGGTCCTCCGCGCAATCGAACAAAAAATCGAGTCCCTTTTCGAGGGCATTTTCGGGCGCGCATTTCGAACCAACGTTCAGCCGGTCGAACTTGCGCGCAAGCTCGCCAAGGAGATGGACGAGCACCGAAGCGTCTCCGTTTCCCGCGTCTACGTGCCGAACGAGTACACCGTGTACCTGTCGCCGGACGATCGCGAGCAGTTCTCGGGCTACGAGGACAATCTGAAGGGCGAGCTGCAGGAATACCTGTCCGAGCACTCGCGACGCGAAGATTACGCGCTGCTTTCGCCGGTCCGTGTTCTCATGGAGACGGACGCAGATCTCGACGTCGGCGAATTCGGGATCGCGACGCGGATGGTGCAGCCGGACCGCCGCCGTGCCGGCATTCCGGGTGAGCCTGTCGAAGAGGTGGCGCCGGGCGCGACGATGATCTACAAGCCCCAGACCCCCGTTCCGACGCAGGCCGTCAGCGCCCAGGAGCTGGGCCTCGAGCCCGAGCTCGTGAAGCTGAGCTTCGACGGAACGAGCTACGAGGTGAAGCAGCGGCGCGTCGTCATCGGGCGCTCGCGCGACTGTGACATCCAGCTGTCCGACACGAACGTCTCGCGCCGTCATGCCGAGCTGCGCCAGGAAGGAGCCTCCTACTGGATCGTCGACCTCGGCTCCACGAATGGGCTCGAGGTGAACGGCAAGCGCGTCAAGCGCGCGAAGCTCAGCGATGGCGACACGATCACGGTCGGCTCTACCGAGGTGAGGTTCAGCCAGGAGCCGTCGTGATCTTCGGCTCGGCCGCTGTCGACGAGGTCCTGCTCGTCCTGAAGATCGCGTTCCTCGTTCTGCTCTACACGTTCATCTGGCGGATCGTGCGCACGGCGAGCCGTGATCTGCGCCTTCCCCAGGAGAGCTTCGTGCTCGCGCCGTCCGCGGCGGCCGGCATGCAAGCCTCGCGGGCCGGGCTCCACACCGGGCGCCTCGTCGTCGTGAAGAGCGCGGACCTGGAACGGGGCGAGGACTTCCAGTTGAACTCCGCACAGCTGACGATCGGGCGCGGGAATCAGAACGACATCGCGATCGCCACCGACGAATACGCCTCCGCGCGCCATGCGCGGTTCGAGCCTCGCCAGGACGGCGTCTGGGTCCAGGACCTCGGCTCGACCAACGGGACGTATCTCAACGGGATACGGCTCGACAGTCCGCGGCGGCTCACTGTCGGCGACATCGTCCGCGTCGGCGAGACCGATCTCAGGTACGAGCAATGACGGGCCTCGGTCACGTCGGGGTGATCACGGACACCGGCCGCAAGCGCCGCCGGAATGAAGACGCATATGTCTGCGAGCCACCGCTCTTCGCGATCGCGGACGGCATGGGCGGCGCCCAGGCCGGCGAGGTCGCGTCACGGCTCGCGGCGTCGGCGCTGAAGGAGAGCGGAGCGAAGACGCTCGGCGGCGAGCGGCGCATCTCGGATCTGATCCAGGAGGCGAACCGTCGCGTGTACGACCGCTCGAGCACGGATCCCAACACGTCCGGGATGGGAACGACGATCACGGTCGCGCTCGTGGAGAACGGAAACGTCGCGTTCGGGCACGTGGGCGATTCGCGCGCCTACCTCATTCGCGACGGGCGCATGGAGCAGGTGACGGAGGACCACTCGCTGGTGAACGAGCTGATGAAGAGCGGCAAGCTCTCGCGCGAGGAAGCCGAGTCACACCCGCAGCGGTCGGTGATCACACGCGCGCTGGGCCCGGATCCGGACGTCGACGTCGACACCTTCACGATCGAGGCAAAGACAGGCGATGTCTTCCTCCTCTGCTCGGACGGGCTCACCGACATGGTCGGGGAGCGGGAGATCCTCGAGCTCGTCGAGCGCAACCGGCGCGACATCCGGGCCGGGCTGAAATCGCTGGTGAAGGCCGCGAACCGAAACGGCGGCGAGGACAACATCACGGTGGTCGCGTTCGAGATCGCAGAAACCCCTTTGCTGACCCATGACGGCGAAACGCGCGAGAACGCCGTGCCGGCCCCGGCGCGTGACGAGGAGGACACGCTGACCGAGGCGGATGCCGTCCCGGCCGTCGACACGGCGGTGGTCTCAACATCGAAGATCCAGGCCGCGCTCGAGGCGAAGGACCAGCAGGATCGCGTCAAGAGACGCCGCCGCCTTCGCCGACGCATCGTGGCGTGGCTGGCGCTGTTCGCAATCGCTGCTGGAATCGCACTTGCCCTGTACCTGAGGTTCTTGCGCTGACACTCAGTCCGAGGAATCGTGAGCTCGCGTTCCTGATCGTCGTCGGCGCTCTGACCGCCGTTGGGTTCGCGAGTGTCTACATCGCCCGCAAGGACGTCGTGTCGACGGCCTCGCTCACATACGCGGGGTTCTTCTTCGCGGTCTATCTCATCGCGCATCTCGCGACGCGGTACGCCGTCCCGTTCGCCGATCCGTATCTGCTCCCCATCGCCGGGCTGCTGACGGCGATCGGCCTGACCGAGATCTACCGGCTCAATCCGAGGGACGCTTTTAGGCAAGGCATCTGGATCGTGGTGGCAGTGGCCCTCTTCGCCGCGACGCTGTTCATGCTGCGACACGAGTACCGTCGGCTCGAGAGCTACAAGTACCTCTTCGGCTTCTCCGCAATCGCGCTCCTGCTTCTGCCGATCCTGCCCGTGCTCGGGCTCACCGTGAACGGAGCGCGTCTCTGGGTGCACGTCGGCGCGCTTCGCTTCCAGCCCGGAGAGCTCGCCAAGATCATGCTGATCGTCTTCCTCGCCGGGTACATGCGCGAGAAACGAGAGGTGCTCGCGCAGGGCCGCGCGAAGGACTGGGGCCCGCTCCTCGTCATCTGGGTGCTCGCGATGCTCGTGCTGCTCGAGACGCGGGATCTCGGGGGCGGTCTTCTCTACTACGGCATCTTCCTGGCGATGCTCTACATGGCGACCGCGCGCATCGGCTACGTCGCTGCCGGGCTCGGCCTCTTTCTAGTCGGCGCCGTCGGTGTGTGGAAGGTCACGCCGCACGTCCAGGACCGCGTGACGATCTGGCTGCACCCCTGGACCGATCACAAGGTCTACTGCCCGCTCTCGGGGCACCTCGATCTGCGTCAGAACTGCCAGAGCTTCCAGCTCGTGAAGTCGTTCTACTCGATCGCAGCCGGCGGCTACGGAGGCACCGGGCTCGGCAAGGGGACGGTCACGAACTTGAACGGTCAGCAGATCATCCCGGACCTGAACACCGACTTCATCTATTCGGCGCTCGCGCAGGAGCTCGGGCTGATCGGTGCGGCTGCCCTCGTCCTCGTCTACATGATCTTCGTGCTCCGCGGAATGCGGATCGCGCTGCTCGCTGAAGACGGCTTCTCGAAGCTCGCGGCGGCCGGGCTCACGTTCGGTTTCGCCTTGCAGACCTTCATCATTGTGGGCGGCGTCCTGCGCCTGATCCCGCTGACGGGGATCACGCTCCCCTTTGTCTCGTATGGAGGGTCGAGCGTCGTCGCGAACTTCCTGCTCCTGGCGGGGCTGCTGCTCATCTCGAATCGTGCCAACAGAGAGCTACTGCGGTGAACAAACAGGTCTCGCACATCGGGATCGCAGCGCTCGTCCTCCTCGCCGCGCTGATCGTCGGGACGACCTACTGGCAGACGTGGGCGAATGCCGGGCTCGCCAACCGGCAGGACAACGAGATCCGCCTCGTCGCGCAGTTCTCGATCAAGCGGGGGAGGATCTACGCGGCCGACGGCAAGACGCTCGTGGCGGCGAATGTGCTCACGAGGCGTGGATCGCAGACGCTCTACTTCCGACGCTATCCGACGGGACCGATCTTCTCGGACGTCGTCGGGTACTCGACCCAGACCCGCAACCGAACCGGCCTCGAGGAGTCGTACAACGACTACCTCACCGGTTCGAACGCGAATCTCGACACGGTCTTTCACTCGGCTCTCGACAAGCTGAGAGGGGCCACGGTCACCGGGAACGACCTCGTGTTGACCATTCGGCCGAGTGCGCAGGCTTTGGCGCTGCGATTGCTGCGCGGCAAGTGCGGAGCCGTCGTCGCTCTCGAGCCGTCGACCGGGCGGGTTCTCGTGATGGCGACCAATCCGACGTACAACGCAAATCTGATCGAGAAGCACTTCGGCCTGGCGACGCGAACGAGCCTGCCGTGCGGCGCGCCGCTCGTCAACCGCGCGACCGTCGGCAAGTATCCGCCGGGCTCGACGTTCAAGATGGTCACCGCCGCTGCTGCGCTCGACTCGGGGCGCTTCACTCCGGACTCGCCGTTCTACGACCCGGGCTACTGCGTCGAGTACGGCAAGCAAGTCCGCAACGCCGGCAATCCGGAAGCGCCCGAGACGTTCGGCAACGTCAACCTTTCGACCGGCTTCGAGCATTCGATCAACTCGGTCTTCTGCAACGTCGGCAAGGCTCTCGGTGCCGGCACCATCCTCGACTACGCGAAGCGCTTCGGTTTCTACTCCGTGCCGCCGCTCGACCTCCCGGGGAGCGAGCGAGTCGCGAGTGGCTTGTACGACCACGGGCGCCTCTTCGACCCGAAGCATCCGGACACTCAGGTCGATCCGGGTCGGCTCGCGTTCGGCCAGGAGCGGCTCGCGGTAACCCCGTTGCAGATGGCGATGGTGGCGGCGGCGATCGGAAACCACGGCGTCGAGATGCGCCCTCAGATCGTCGAGCGCATCCTCGCCCCGGGCGGGAAGACGATCACGCATCTCCAGCCCGGTCAGCTCGGGACGCCGATCAAGCGTCAGACCGCCGACGAGCTGACGCGCATGATGGAGCTCGTGGTCACGGGCGGGACTGCCCCGCTCGCCGCGATTCCCGGGATTCACGTCGCCGGCAAGACCGGGACCGCGGAAATCGGCCGCGGCAACATCCACACCACCTGGTTTGCGGCCTTTGCTCCGGCCGAGGCCCCGCGTGTGGCCATTGCCGTGGTCGTCGAGAACCAGCTGAACGGCTTCGGCGGCACGATCTCGGCTCCCATCGCCAAGCAGGTGATGGAGGCGCTACTCCGGTAGGGGCGAATCCCTACCCTGAGAAAGCCCCATGGCGGTTTCCGACACCCTCATCAATACGCTCTTCGACGGGCGCTATCGCATCCTGCGCAAGCTGGGCACGGGTGGGATGGCCAACGTCTATCTCGCCGAGGACGAAGTGCTCGGCCGGCGCGTCGCGATCAAGATCCTCAACGACCGTCACGCCGGCGACGACCAGTTCGTCGAGCGGTTCCGGCGCGAGGCGAAGAACGCGGCCAGCCTCTCGCACCCCAACATCGTCTCGATCTACGACCGAGGCGAAGCGGAAGGCACCTACTACATCGCGATGGAGTATCTGGACGGACGCTCGCTGAAGGAGCTGATCGTCGCGCGTGGTCCCGCACCGATCCATCTCGCGATCGACTACGCACGCCAGATCCTCGCCGCGATTCGGTTCGCGCACCGCCACGGCATCGTGCACCGAGATATCAAGCCGCACAACGTGCTCGTCGACGGCGAGGGACGACTCAAGGTGACCGACTTCGGGATCGCGCGCGCGGGTGTCAGCCAGATGACGGAGGCGGGCTCCATCATCGGGACCGCTCAATACCTCTCGCCCGAGCAGGCGAAGGGCGCGCCGGTCGATCAGACGTCGGATCTGTATTCGGTCGGTGTCGTGCTCTACGAGCTACTCACCGGTGTTGTTCCGTTCAGCGGCGACACGCCCGTCGAGATCGCGATGAAGCATCTGTCGACCATCCCCGAGCCGCCGTCCGCAAAGCGTGCCGATGTGCCGCGCGACCTCGACCTGGTCGTCATGCGCGCACTGGCCAAAGATCCGTCGGAGCGCTATCAGAGTGCCGAGGAGATGGATGCGGACCTTCGCCGCATCAACCGCGGCGCCGCGATCTCTCCCGTCACTGAAGAAGCCGCGACCGCGATCATCTCGCGCCCCCCGCCGGCGGCCGTCACCGAGATCAGGTCGCGCACCCCGCAACCACCTGTTCCCTACGCACCTCCCTCGGCCTACTACGACTACGACGAGCCGCCTAGGCGTGCACTTTGGCCCTGGCTCGTTGCGCTGCTCTTCGTGGCAGCGGCTCTCGTCGGAGGCTATTTCCTCTACTCGCAGATCCAGAATCAGCTCAGCGGGTCCAAGACGGTCGCGGTGGGGAACTACCTCGGCATTCGCGAGGCGGACGCGGTCGCGAAGATCCTCGCGATCGGCCTGCGGCCAAATCCTGTTCGACAGCCGAATGCCGATCCCGCGTTTCCCGAGACGTACGTCTTCCAGCAGTCGCCACGACCCGGGGACAGAACACCGAAGAACAACTTCGTCACCATCTACGTCTCGCTCGGGCCGCCCAAGACAGATGTTCCGAGCGTCGTCGGCGAGCCGCTGGACAAGGCGCTGTCCGACCTCCAGAACGCGAATCTGAAAGGCAAGGCGATTCCGACGGATTCGACCAAGCCGCAGGGGCAGGTGATTTCGCAGTCGCCGACGGCGGGCGCGTCGGTCCAGCAGGGATCGCTGGTCAAGCTCAAGGTCTCGAAGGGACCGAAGCCGGTCGCGGTGCCGAACGTGCTCGGCTCGACGTTCGACTCTGCGAACTCGACCCTCCTCGGTAGCGGCTTCGCGGTCTTACGCAAGGACGTCAAGTCGGACTCACCAAAGGACACTGTCGTCGACACGAGCCCCGGCCCAGGGACGCTTCAGCCTCCGGGCACGACGATCACCGTGATGGTGTCGAAGGGACCCACCACGTCCACGGTTCCGGACGTGACGACTCTGTCGCAGAACGATGCGCAGGCGACGCTGAAGGCCTCGGGCTTCGGCGTGAAGATCGTCTCGCAGCCGGTGACCGACCAGAGCCAGGACGGCATCGTGCAGACGCAGGATCCTCAGGGCGGGACGCAACAGCCTCCGGGCACGACCGTGACGATTGCCGTCGGCAAGTTCAGCACGTCGTCCGGCCCTCCTCCGTGACCGTCGCTCGCCTTCGGGTCGCGATCCTCGCCGGCGGGCGGTCGTCCGAGCACGAGATCTCGCTCGCCTCCGCCCGCTCGGTCCTGGAGTCGCTCGACCCGGCGGAATACGACGTCGTCACGGTCTCCATCGGCCGGGACGGCCGCTGGGAGCTCGGCACCGGCGACGGCTCCGTCGCCGAGACGCTGCCCGTACCGGCGGCCAACGCGCCTGCAACCCTGGGTGCGGTCGACATCGTCCTGCCTATCCTGCACGGCCCGTTCGGCGAAGACGGGACGGTGCAGGGGCTGCTCGAGCTCGCCGGCGTTCCTTACGTCGGCGCGGGCGTCGCTGCGTCCGCCCTCTGCATGGACAAGGACCTCTTCAAGAAGGTGCTGCGCGACAGCGGGGTTCCGGTCGCGCGCCACGTTGCCTTGCGCGAGGGCGACGCGGTCGAGAACCCCTTCGGCTATCCGTGCTTCGTCAAGCCTGCGCGGCTCGGGTCGTCCGTCGGCATCACGAAGGCGCATGACGCGGCGGAGCTTCGAGAGGCCGTCGCCCTCGCCTTCCGCCACGACGACAAGATCCTCATCGAGGAATTCCTCGACGGGATCGAAGTGGAGGTCGGTGTGCTCGGCAACCGTGATCCGGTCGCCTCGGTCCCCGGTCAGATCGTCCCGCTGGGACACGAGTGGTACGACTACGCGTCGAAGTACGACGAGGGCGGGATGGAGCTCGTGATCCCGCCGGACCTGCCCGAGGAGGTCCTCGAGCAGGTACAGCGTGCCGCGGTCGAGTCCTTCCGCGTCACCGAGTGCGAGGGCATGGCGCGTGTGGACTGCTTCGTCGTCGGCGGCAGTCGCGTGGTCGTGAACGAGCTGAACACGATTCCGGGTTTCACCTCGACCAGCGTGTACGCGAAGCTGTTCGCCGCATCAGGGATTCCGTACGAGACGCTGTTGCGGCGTCTGATCGAGCTGGCCGTGGAGCGGCACGAGCGCCGCTCCAAGCTCGTGTACTAGCCTTTTCCGAACGCGCGGACCTCGTTCACGTGCGCGAAGTGGTTGCCCGGCGGCGCGAGTTTCGTGATCCAGACCATGTAGAAGCGCTTCGGAGGAGACCGCTTGATCGCGAAGCGCGTCGTCGGACCGACGACCCGCAAGTCCGAGACCTTCTGCCCCAGCGTGCCCTGGACGTTCGTCGCGTGAATCTCGGCCGTGAAGCCGGGCGTGTCGGTCACCACCGTGATGCGAGAAAGCTGAACCAACGACCGCGCATCGAGCACGAGCCCGACGCCGGCCTTCTTCACCCCCTCGAGACCGTTGTTGTAGTCCTCGGTCGCCCAGTAGGTCTGAACGTTGCCATCGGTTACGTTGATTGCTTCCGCATCGTGCTCGGTGTGGTCTCCGTAGGGGTCGTAGGCCCCGACGCCGGCGATGGGGACCGGCGCGCCGACCGGAACGTTCTGATTGCCGCGCCCATGGAGGGTCAGAAAGCCGACGACGACGACGGCGATGGCGAGTGCACCGAGCAGGCCGAGGAGCAGAGGCAGACGTGAGGAGGGCTTTCGCTGCCGCGCCGGCTGCTTGAGCCGTTGGGCGGCCGGAACGACCATGGTGACCGCGCCGTCCTCACCGCGATCGAGCTCAGCGAGGTTCGCCTCGATCTCGTCGGCGAAGGCAGCCATGGTCGGGAACCGCTGTTCCGGGTCCTTCTCCAGCGCGCGGTCGACCATCTCGGCGATCCGCAGCGGCACGTCGCCGCGCTTGTCCAGCACGCTCGGTGACGGCTCCTGGATGTGTTTCATCGCAACCGCGACGAAGTTCTCGCCGGGGAACGGCAGCTCTCCGGTCAGCATCTCGTAGAGGACGATGCCGAGGGAGTAGACGTCCGTGTGAGCGTCGACGGGTTGGCCGCTCGCCTGCTCGGGGGCGATGTAGTTGGACGTCCCGAGGACCGTTCCGGTCTGGGTCATGCCGTGCTCGACGTCGAGCGAGCGCGCGATCCCGAAGTCCGTCACCTTGGCGCCACCGTCGCCGTTCAGGAGGACGTTCTGCGGTTTCACGTCCCGGTGAACGAGCCCGTGGTCGTGAGCAAAGGCAAGCCCGCGCGCGATCTCGAGGGCGATCTCGAGGGCATCGCGCACGCCGAGACGGCCTTTGCGGACGACGAGCTCCTTCAGGTTCTCCCCGTCGATGTACTCGAAGACGATGTACTGCCGCCCCCCTTCCTCGCCCCGGTCGATCACGGTCACGATGTTGGGGTGCTGGAGCTGCGCGACGGAGCGTGCCTCCCGCTTGAACCGTTCGACGAAGTCGTCGTCCTCGTTGTACTGCTGGTGGAGGACCTTCAGCGCGACGTTGCGTTCCAGCAGCGAGTCGTGAGCCTTATAGACAGTCGACATCCCGCCGTGGCCGACGACTTCCTTCAATTCGTATCGTCCTGCGACCTTCTCCCCGACTACCACGCTCGAAAGCTACCCGCCCGTCGTCCGCCGTACTCTTTCGATCAGCGGGCTCGGGCCCTTTTCAGGCGAGTGCCGACCCACAGGCCCCCGCACCAGAGGACGTACAGAATGGCCACGAGGCCGGCCAGGAACCAGACCGGAACAAGGTGGTGGCCGTGTGCGTCCTGGGCTCGCCCGTTGACGAGTGCGACCGCCCAGCCGCAGGCCACCACGGCGCCGAGGCCGAGCACGACCTTTGGTCGCCCCAGCCCGGTCGCGCCTACTGAGAGCGGCAGGGCGAAGGCGATCGCGGCGATGAGAAACCCGTCCACCGCTCCGGTATCGGCTCGATAGCCGGCGAACGTGAACGGCTGCTCGGCCTAGCCCAGGACCGAGCCGAGTGCGTCTTCCCAGACGGCGAGAGCTTCGTCGAGCTCACCGTCCGAGACGACGAGCGGGACGAGAACCCTGATGCAGTTCGAGTAGATCCCTGACTTGAGCAGGAGGAGGCCTCGCTCCGACGCGGCTTCGACGACCGCGGTCGCAACTTCGGGGGCAGGGTCCTTCGTGCCGCGGTCGTGGACGAGCTCGATTGCGAGCATCGCGCCGAGGCCGCGGACGTCGCCGATCGCATCCCAGCGCTGCTGCCAGGCCTGCATCCGACCGCGGATGGTCTCGCCGATCTGGACCGCACGCTCGACGAGGCTCTCGTCTTCGAACACGTCGAGCACGGCCAATGCGGCTGCCTGCGCAACGGGATTTCCGACGTACGTGCCGCCGATCGCCGAGTCTCCCGGCGCGTCCATGATCTCCGCCTTGCCGATCACACCGGAGAGCGGCAGACCCGCCGCGATCGACTTCGCGATCGTCATCAGGTCGGGCTCGACGTCGTAGTGCTCGATGCCCCACATCTTCCCCGTGCGGCCATAGCCGGTCTGCACTTCGTCGATGACGAGCACGATGCCGTTGTCGTCGCAGATGCGGCGCACGCCTTCGAGGAACTCCGGCGGCGCCACGACGAAGCCGCCTTCACCTTGCACGGGCTCGATCACGATTGCCGCGACGGTCTCGGCGGCGACGGTGGTCACGAGCGCGCGCTCGAGCGCGGCGAGCGCCTGCGCTGCGCTCGGGCCGCGGTAGTCCTGCGCATAGGGGAGCCGGTAGACCTCGGGTGCGAACGGCCCGAGTCCTGCCTTGTAGGGATGTGTCTTGGACGTCAGCGTCAGCGACAGCAGCGTGCGACCGTGGAAGCCTCCCTCGAAGCCGATCACTGCGGGCCGCTTCGTGTAGGCGCGGGCAAACTTGATCGCATTCTCGACTGCCTCGGTGCCCGCATTGAAGAACGCAGCCTTCATGGGGCCCGAGATGGGCGCGGTCGCGAGCAGCCGCTCCCCGAGCGTCACGTACGTCTCGTAGGGGACGATCGTGAAGTCCGTGTGGAAGAACTTCGCGGCCTGTTCCTGCACGGCATCGACGACGCGCGGATGCGCATGGCCGACGTTGAGGCACCCGACGCCTCCGGTGAAGTCGATGAACGTGTTTCCATCGACGTCCGTCAGCGACGCGCCTTCGCCGCGCTCGATCACCACCGGGAGGTAGACGGAGAGCGGATCCGCGATCACGCGGTCCTTCCGGTCGAGGATCTCCTTCGAGCGAGGCCCCGGGATCGCCGTTCTGAGCTCGATCGTCTTCGTTGTCGCCATGGGCTGACGATAGCGCAGTCAGCGGCCGGCCTGCATACCTGTATAGCCGAGTTACACGGCCTAGCGAAAGGCGGGAGTGGACAACGCCTTGACCGTGTAGAGACCCTCGGCGTTCCAGAGCATGAAGCCCTTGGCGTGCTCGAGCCGGCTTGCCTGGATCTGGTCCTGGACGTCCGCGAGCGTGTAGGTGCGGCGCAGGGAGAAGTCCTGGAGCCACGGGATCAGCTTGGTCGGCATGCCTCGCACGGCGTTCCGGAAGTCGCGCAGTGAGTAGGCCACCGTCGTGCCCGGACGGGAGTCCGGATTGATGATGTTGTACTCGCCGGAGGTGTAGTGCGACGGGTAGACCATTGGATAGATCGCGTCCACGTAGCGGGCGATCCGTCGTGGGAACTGACCGATTCCGAGGTTTCTCGTCGCGGACAACCCGAAGACGTCCATCGAGATGCGCACTCCGAGCGGCTTGAGGCGATCGCGCGCGTACTTGGCGAACATCGGGATCGTCCAGCCCATCGGCTGCGCGTGCTTGCCGGGATAGCGGATCTGGGAGATGTCGCCGTCGCTCGGGAAGCGGACGTAGTCGAACTGGATCTCGTCGAAGCCGAGCTTCGCCGCCTGCTCGGCGATGTCGACGTTGTATCTCCAGACGCGCCGGTCGTAGGGGTTCGTCCAGCCGAGGCCGGCGTTGTTGAGCCAGCGCGAGCCGTCAGCGCGGCGAATCGCCAACTGGGGAGCTCCGGCCGCGAGGGCCGGATCTTCGAACGTGACGACCCGGCCGACGAGATAGAGACCCGCGGCATGGATCTTCGCGACCGCGCGCCCGGCGTCGTAGTAGCGCTTTGCAGAGCCGATCCTCCTGGCGAGCGGGACGTTGACCGGGAAGCCGATGTCGCCGTTCTCGTCCTTGACGTCGAGCTCGATCGTGTTCAGGCCCGCCGCCTTCATCGCGACGTACTCGTTGAGCTTGCCGGGGAGGCCCGCGAGCGCCATCGTCACGTGGACGCCGCGCACCTCGGCCGGCAGCGGCCGCGGCTGCAGAACCTGCGGCTTGGCGGCGAGCGGTTGGTGCACTGCGGCGCGGACGGTCTTGTGTCCCCGGACGTGCGTCGCGACCACGCCTCCGACGACAGCTGCCGCGACCAGTGCGAGCAGCACGCCCGCGGCGATCAGCCGCTGCTTGTGCCGCCGCTTGCGCGCCTCGGCCCGCCGCAGCTTTGAACGGGAGTTCGGATCGACAGGCTGGAGGACGTACCTCGTCGGCAAGGTGTGGAAAACTAACAGAGCCCGGGCGGCCCGTAGAATCGCCCCCGATGGTCCTTTCAGACCGCACGATCGCCCGCTACCTGGAGGAAGGCCGGATCCAGATCGATCCCTACGACGGGTCGCTGCTCCAGCCCTCGAGCGTGGACGTCCGGGTCGATCGCTTCTTCCGGGTTTTCCACAACAACCGCTATCCCTATATCGACGTCCGCGAGGAGCAGGAGGACCTCACCGAGCTCGTCGAGGTGGACGACGGGACGCCCTTCGTACTGCATCCCGGCGAGTTCGTCCTCGGGTCGACGCTCGAGCGCATTCGCCTCCCGAACGATCTCGTGGCGCGGCTCGAGGGGAAGAGCTCGCTCGGCCGGCTCGGCTTGCTGATCCACTCCACCGCGGGCTTCATCGATCCCGGCTGGGACGGCCACGTCACGCTCGAGCTCTCGAACGTCGCGAACCTTCCGGTGACGATCTACCCGGAGATGAAGATCGGCCAGATCTCGTTCGTCCAGCTCACCGAGCCGGCGGAGACGCCGTACGGGACCGGCGACATCGGGTCGAAGTACCAGGGCCAGCGGGGACCGACTCCGTCCAAGTACTGGCAGAACTTTCGCCCAAAGGACGAAAGTGACGAGGGCCGGAGCGCCGTAGGCGCGGAGGCCCCCGTCAACTTCCAGAAAGAGCCGACCGGTTGATCCTCGTCACGGGGGGCACGGGCTTCGTGGGAGGCCACGTCGTCCACGAGCTCCGTGGCCGCGACCTGCCGGTGCGCTGCCTCGTCCGTGACCTCCGTGGAGGGGCCAGGCTCGCGGCCTGGGGCTGCGAGCTCGTCGAGGGCGACGTCACCGATCCGGCGAGCCTGCGCGCGGCGGTCGCAGGCGTCGACACGGTCATCCATCTCGTCGCGATCCGGCAGGGCCGGCGCGAGCAGTTTCAGCGGATCATGGTGGACGGGACGCGTGATCTGCTCGCCGCCTCGAAGGACGCCGGCGTTCGGCGGTTCGTGCACATGAGCGCGCTCGGGACGAGCGAGGAGACGAAAGACCTCGTGCCCTATTACTGGGCGAAGTGGGTGAACGAACAGGTGGTGCAGGGCTCAGGTCTCCCTTATGTGATCTTCCGCCCGAGCTTCGTGTTCGGCCCTGACGGCGGGATTCTGCCGACGTTCGTCAAGCTTGCGAGGCTGACGCCTGTGACGCCGATCATCGGCAGCGGTCGCGAGCGCATCCAGCCGATCTGGGCCGACGATCTGGCGAAGTACTTCGCGGCTGCCGTCGAGCGCCCGGATGTGGCGAATCGCGTCTTCGAGCTCGGAGGTCCGGATGTCGTCAGCTGGAACGAGTTCTGGAAGCGCCTGAAGCGCGTCCGCGGCATCCGCCGGCCCAGCCTCCATGTCCCGGTCGCACTGATGAAGGTCAACGCCCTCCTGACGGAGCGACTACCGGGCGATATCCCGCTCACGCGCGACCTCCTGAAGATGCTCGAGCACGGAGACAGCGTCGTCACCGACGACGCTGCGGTCAAGACCTTCCAGCTCCCGCTCGTGACCGTGGACGACCAGCTCCGCCGCACCGCCTGATCCGCGGGTTTGGAGGGGTAGGGCCTGCGAGGGCGAACCCCGGGGGGTTCCCAGGGAAAGGAGAACCGTGAACGTGAACTTCGGACTCAGGACCTTGTTGCTGCTCGTGGCGACGCTCCTGTTCCTGTTCGCCGTCTTCAGCGATACCAAGCAAGGTGACCTGGTGTCATGGGGGCTGGCGGTGTTCGCCTTCTCGTTCGTGATCGGCGATCTCGGTTGGGACCGCCGCTACGGCAGCAGCAACCGCCCGAACGGCAGCAGCAACCGCCCGTAGGCAGGCCAAAGAAAAGGGGGCCGCGCGAGCGGCCCCCTTTTTCCGGTTACCAGCGGTGGATTAGCAGAGGCGCTTTCCTGCCTCGACCCGAGAAAAGAGTGGGCGAGGCGGCGCGTTACGCGTCGTCCCCCACGCTGGCTAGGCGATTCCCCGTAGGTCCCGGGGACGCACCTCTACCCGCTGGTACCTCCACTGCCCGAACAAGAAATCTCCACTCTCGGACCACCTCCTTTCCGCGGTTAGCCAGCAGAATATCAGTCGCCCGGGAGGTCCCCCTCGAGGACGACCGAGATCTCCAACCCGCGGTCGAGCGGCACGGTCACCGACTCGAGCGTGGGGTCGGACTGGCGAGCCTCGACGTAGGCGCCGAGGGTCTCGGCGTGTGAGAGCACGTTGTCGGCGATTACGAGCGCTCCCGGCTCGACCTTCTGGCGCGCCGCCTGGAAGAGCCGTTCGTAGTCGTCCTTCTCGGCATCGAGGAAGACGATGTCGAAGACGTCTTCGATCCCGGGGATCGTCGCGGAGGCGTCGCCCTCGATCAGATCGGCCGACTCCTCGAGCCCTGCCTCGGCGATGTTCGCGCGCCAGGCGGCCACTTTCGCGGGATCGTTCTCGAGGGAGGTCAGATGACCGCCGAAGTAGCGCACCCCGGCGGCCAACCACAGGCTCGAATAGCCGCGCGAGGCGCCCACCTCGAGCACCTCGCAGTCCCATTGGGGCACCACGAGCCCGAAGAGGAACTGTCCTGTGGTGCGTGCGACGGCGCGGGACCGCTGAGGTGCCGGGACGCCTCGTTCTCGCTCCTCGGCATCTTCCTGCTCCAGTCGCTGAAGCACGGCGCGGACACGGTCGTCGAGCATGGTCGGACCTTAGAACGCAGCGTCGATCTCTCGCTGAACCTCCGCGCGCACGAAACAGCGTGCGACGTGGTCGTTGACGACACCGCACGCCTGCATCGCGGCATAGACGGTCGTCGGGCCCACGAAGCGGAAACCGGCACGCTTCAGTTCCTTGGAGAGCGCGGCCGACTCGGGCGTTGTCGACGGCAGATCTCCGAGGCTTCGCGGCGCTTTCCTGCGCTTCGGCCGGTGCTGCCAGACGAGCTCGTCGAGCGGTCGCCCGTCTTCGCGCAGTGCAAGTGTCCCACGCGCGTTTGCGATCGCCGCCTCGATCTTGCCACGATGCCGCACGATGCCTGCGTCCTTCAACAGGCGCGCGATGTCGCGGCTGCCGAATCGAGCCACGGTTTCGGGATCGAAGCCGGCGAAGGCGGAGCGAAAGTGCTCGCGCTTGCGGAGGATCGTGAGCCAGGAAAGCCCGGACTGGAAGCCCTCGAGGCAGAGCCGCTCGAGCAGGCCGCGCTCGTCGGTCACCGGTCGACCCCATTCCTCGTCGTGGTAGGCGAGATACGCCGGGTCGCTCGTCGTCCAACAGCGGGTCGGTTCAGGCGGTGCCTCAGACAAGCTTGACCTTGATCATCCCCTCGTCGACGCGGACGGGGAACGTCCTCACGGGCTCGACGGCAGGAAGCGTGAGCGCGCGGCCCGTGCGGATGTCGATGTTCGCTCCGTGCCGCGGGCAAATCGCGACGCCGTCGTCGCACTCGAAGTCCCCTTCGCACAGCGGTCCGTCATCGTGCGAGCACCGGTCCTCGAGCGCGTAGTACTCACCGTTCAGGTTGTACACCCCGACGGCGATCTCCCCGGCGTAGACGATCTTCACGGAGCAAGGCGGCAGCTCCTCGACGGGGCAGACGTCGAGCTCGGCCACGCGTTACTTGAGGTCGAGGTCGCCGGACGCGCCTGCCCATTCCTCGGGGAGCGGCGTGCCCTTGGCCTTGTGCAGCGCGAGCTTCAGTGTCGAGAGCCCGAGCAGCGCGCACTTGAGCCTGACCGGGCTCAGGGGGATGCCGATCTCGTCGAGCAGCTCCTCGCGCGGCAGCGAGGCGACCTCCGTTGCGCTTCTGCCTTGCACCATCTCCATGAGCATCGAGGTCGCGGCCTGCGAGATGGCGCAACCCCGTCCGGAGAACTTCACCTCGTCGATCGTGTCGCCGTCCTCGCCGAAGGCGACGAAGATCGAGACTTCGTCGCCGCAGAGTGGGTTCTGCCCTTCGGCCTGCGCGTCCGCATCGTCGAGCTCCCCGTGTCCACGCGGGTTCTTGTAGTGATCGAGGATCACTTCCCGGTACAGCTGGTCGAATTCGCTCACGCGAGAAGCTTATGGACCTTGTGCAGGCCTGCGACGAGCCGGTCGATCTCGTCCGGGATGGTGTAGAGGTAGAAGCTCGCTCGGTTCGTCGCTGCGACGCCCAACTTGGCCATCAGCGGCTGACAGCAATGGTGGCCGGCCCGGATCGCGACGCCGTCCATGTCCAGGACCTGGGCCACGTCGTGTGGGTGGATCCCCTCGATGTTGAACGAGACGATTCCCGCGCGCCGGTCCGGGGGCGGGCCGTAGCCGACGAAACCCGGCACGCCGGCGAGCCGGTCGAGCGCGTAGACGAGCAACTCACGCTCGTGCTCCTCGATCGCGCCGATCCCGACGTCGTTGACGTAGTCGACGGCGGCTCCGAAGCCGACGGCCTCGGCAATCGGCTGAGTCCCGGCCTCGAACTTGTACGGGAGCTGACCCCAGGTCGTCTCTTCCAACGAAACCGATCGGATCATGTGGCCACCGAGGTTGAACGGCGCCATCGCCTCGAGCAGGCTCGCCCGGCCCCAGAGCGCGCCGACGCTCGTCGGCCCGCACATCTTGTGGGACGAGAACGCGAGGAAGTCACAGTCGAGCTGCTGCACGTCGATCGCGTGGTGCGGCGCGGCCTGCGCCGCATCGACGACCATGATCGCCCCCTGGTCATGCGCCCACGCAGCCAGCCGCTCGACCGGGTTGATCGTGCCGAGCGCATTCGAGACGAGGTTGTTGGCGACGACCTTCACGTTTCCGAGCCGCGCGATCTCGTCGAGCGCGTCGAGGCGGAGCTCGCCGTGCTCGTCCAGCGGGATGGCTGCGAAGGTGGCGCCGTTTCGGTTGGCGATGTACTGCCAGGGGACGAAGTTCGAGTGGTGCTCGAGCTCGGTGACGACCACAACGTCTCCCGGACCGAGGTTGTCGAGGCCCCAGGCGTAGGCGACGAGATTGATGCTCTCCGTCGCGCCGTGGGTGAAGATCAGCTCGCGTGTATCGGGCGCATTCACGAACTGCGCGACCTTCTCCCGAGCACCCTCGTATTCCGCCGTTGCAAGCTCGGAGAGCGTGTAGACGCCGCGATGGACGTTCGCATACGACGTCTCGTAGAAGGTGCGCAGCTTGTCGAGCACCTGTCGCGGCTTGTGCGAGCTCACTGCCGAGTCGAGGTACGCGAGCGGCTTGCCGCGGATCTCCTGCTCGAAGATCGGAAAGTCGGCGCGAAGCTTGCCCGCGTCGAGCTTCGTCTGGGCTGTTACGGCCACCAGGCCATCGTACCGGCCGCCTTCTAGCGGAAGCGGACCTCGGCTCGGCCTGCGCCGGCCTTCGTCAAGGTCACGCGGAATGACCCTGGGATGCGGTACGACTCGCCCCGCACGAGCCACGGTCGCTTGGCCTTCGTGAGCTTGCGGATCAGGACCGCCGATTCAGCGAACGGAGACTCGACGACGCTCTTGTCGACGAACCGGAAGAGCAGTCCGCGGAAGGGCTCCGAGCGATACTCGATCCACCACGCGCGGTCTCGGTGTCGACGATCAGCGCCTGCGCGAGCTTGGATGGAGACGTTGCCGGTGCAAGCGCGTAGCTCTTTGCGGCGGTCACGTGGGGCTGCGGACGGATCCAGCCGAGCGTCACCTTCTCGTAGACGCTGAAGTCGACCGTGCCGCTGCCCATCGGGCTGAACGGATCACCGGTTTCCTCGAGACCGCAGAGGCCTGCGCTGGTGATGCAATCGGAGGCCTGCGCATGGCCGAGCCCGAACGCGTGTCCGAGCTCGTGCACGACGAGCTGGAGGTTCGGCTGTCGCGTCAGCATCACCTCATGCCCCCAGGTCACGCCGTGGAAACCACAGGTGCTGTCGGCGATCGTGTAGACGACGTCGTCGTACCGTGATGCGTCGAAGCCTGCCTGGTCGGCGGCGACCCTCGCGGGCGCGACGACGCTCTCGAGGCTTCGGTTCGTACCGCCGCCGCAGCCGGGATTGCGGTCGAAGGCGGCGAGCCACGGGGTGACGTCGACCCGGAGGCGAACCTGGCCGAACGAGGCGGTCGAGAAGAACCTGGCGGCCTGCGCGGCGGTTTGCTCAACGTCGGCGACCGTGTAGGGCTTGGGCCCGGAAGTGGCGAGGACGTTGAGCACACGTTCGTCGCCCTTCACGACGGCGCCGGCCGACTGGACGAGCAGCGTCGCGAGCAGGGCTGCCACCACGACGAGCGGCGCCCGACGCACGAGCGAAGTATGCGCCTTTCGGCGCGTCCAGCAAAGGCTCTTAGCTGATTCTTAGGACGGTCTAGCCCTGGGGAATCCGGGCCTCGAGCGCGGCCGCGAGCGACTCGCGAACGGCCTCGAACTCGATGCGGTCCAGGATGTCCTGGAAGAAGCCGCGCACGATCAGTCGCTCGGCGTCACCGCGCGAGAGCCCGCGCGCCATGGCGTAGAACAGCTCTTCTCGATCGACGCGGCTGACCGTCGCGCCGTGGGTGCACCGGACGTCGTTTGCGAGGATCTCCAGGCCCGGGATCGGAACCGCGTGCGTCGTCGGCGAGAGCATGAGATTGCGGTTCTCCTGGTACGCATTCGTCTTCTGTGCGTCCTTCTCGACCCGGATCATTCCGCGCCACACCGCGGTCGACGTGTCGCGCAACGCGCCCTTGAAGGCGAAGTCGGATGTCGTGTTGGGCGCAATGTGCTCCTGGAACGTGTCGTAGTCGAGATGCTGGTCGCCGTCCGTGAAGTACGCGCCCGTGACGCGCGACGTTGCGCCTTCGCCGGCGAGATCGTTCTGGATGCGCACCTTGCCCTTCTTCGAGCCGAACCCGCCGGCGACCCAGTCGAGCTCGGCATCCCGCCCGACGCTCGCGTGGTGCGTGGCGAAGTGCCATGTCTGCTGCGAAAGGTTCTGGATCGACACGAACTCGAACTTGGATCCCTCCTCGAGGAAGAACTCCTGCGCAGTGTTCGTGTAGGAGTGCAGGTCTGACGCCGTCGAGGCGACTTCCTCGACGAGGGTGAAGCGGGCGCCCTCCTCGGCGACGACGAGCAGGCGCCAGAAGAGCGACCCGCCTTCGCTCGAGTTTGTGACGCGCACGTAGAGCGGCTTGTCGAGCTCGACCCCCTTCGGGACGACGACGAGCAAGCCGTGCTCCCACACGGCGGCGTTGTGCGCGGCGAACTTCTCTTCCCAGCCGACGAGCGAGTAGAGCCGCTCGTGCTCCTCCGTCAGCGGCTCGAAGGTCACTCCTTCAGGAGCACGCTCGATCTGAACGCCGGCCTCGGTGATCGTGGCGATACCGGCCACGTCCAGTTCGAGCATCGTCTCGGAAGGGCTCGTCCTGGTGTCTGACACCGGGTCGTGTCCGAACGAGTCGGGGTCGAAGTCTTTGAGGTCGGTGAAGCGCCAGTGCTCTTCCGTCGTGTCCGGCAGAGGCAGGGCGCGGTAGGAGTCGAGCGCTTCGGCGCGCATCAGGGCGTCGAGTCCTCGGAGTGCGGGGCGTAGCGGCGATGCAGCATCAGCGCGTTGCCGTCCGGATCGGAGAAACCGGCGATGTGGCAGACGCCCGAGTCGATTGTCTCGCGGAACTCGATCCCGGCGGCCTCGAGCTTCCGCTTGGCCTCCTCCACGTCGGCGACGCGGAGCGCAATTGGCATCGAGTGCGGGTTCACCTGGAAGTCCGGGCCCATCGCTTCGGGGGAGATGAGCGCGATCGTGACGTTGCCGGTTTCGTACTCGACCCAACGCGAGCTGGAGTGGCGACTGCGCTCGAGCCCGAGCGTCTTGCCGTAGAACTCGTCGGCGCGTTTGAGATCCTGAACCGGGACGCCGATGAAGTCGACGCGTTCTGCGTCGATCAACCGACCGAGCCCTCCATCTGCAGCTGGATCAACCGGTTCATCTCGACCGCGTACTCGAGCGGAAGCTCCTTCGTGATCGGCTCGACGAAGCCCGACACGATCAGCGCCGATGCTTCGGGCTCCGAGAGCCCCCGTGACATCAGGTAGAAGAGCTGCTCCTCGCCGATCTTCGACACGGTCGCCTCGTGCCCGATGTCGACCTCGTTCTCGTCGATCTTCATGTACGGGTACGTGTCGGAGCGTGACTCGTCGTCGAGGATGAGCGCGTCGCAGACGACCTTCGACTTGGAGCCGTGGGCGC
>DAITAW010000054.1:0-16734 GCA_036824055.1 Gaiellaceae bacterium
GAGAAGAACCGCTGCCAGCCGTCCTTGTCACCCGCGTCCAGTCTCCGATTGCGCCTTCCGTTCGGCCGCCACAAGTCCTCGAAGCCGCGCGACATCAACTCTTCTTCAAGTTCGCCCATGTCGTCCGTTATGCCGGAGTGATTCCAGAACGAGGCCAAATCGTCGTCCGACATTGACTCATACAGCTTCTCCAGTTGCTCGTCGCTCATGCCACAGCCTCCTCCCGATTACTCGCAGCATCGCGGAACACGACCTCAACCCGCTCCTCGATCGGCTGCCACCGTCGCCGCTTCGGATCGGCCTTGGCAACGATGACCTTCTCAATCAGCGCGCGGGCGATCTCCCGCCGCCGCACGACTGGCGTCTCGTCCGACGTCAGCTCGGCGGCGAGATCCTGCGGCGCGGCCTCGACGCGGTCGTGCGTCCCGTCCGGTTTCGTGATCGTCTTCCATGCGATCGTCTCGGACATGCGGAGCGCCTCGCTGAATCCGACCTGCGCGGCCTCCGTCGCGGCCTGCTTCTTCTCGACCTCCGTCCAGTAGCGGTCGCCGAGCTTCTCGCGCGTGCTCGCCGGAGCGGAGAGGATGGCGTCCAGGTTCGCCTTCGCGTCCGTGTATGTCGCCGTTGCGAGCGCCATCAGCTCGCCGATCTTCGTGAATGACGCGACGCGGGGATCTCCCGATCGCAGCGCCTCGACGAGTACGGTCTCGACGTGCGCATCGAGCAGGTTCACCTGAGCGACCGCCCGGGCATCGCACTCCTCATCGACCGCGTGATGTCCCCGGCAGAAGTAGCTCGCACGGCGCTGGCCATCCTCACGCTTCGAGCTGGTGCCGGTGACAGAGAGCCTGTGCCCGCACCGTGAGCACGTCACGAGCGTCGTCAGGAATCCCTGCGCGGCGATCGAGCCGGTACGTGGGTTGTAGAACCGGCTCTTGGTGGCGGCCTCGAAGGTCTCCTCATCAACGATCGCCTCGTGCGCGTGCTCGTTCACGTATGCGCCGTTGCGGACCTCGCCACGGTAGACCCTATTCGAGAGCGTCCCCTTGACACCCGTCCGCGACCACCGCCGCGACTGCACGAGCTTGCCGGTCTTCTTGTTCTTGCGCGGATGCGGAAGCACGCCGGACTCAGTCAGGAAGTCGGCGATCTCCAGCCACGAGTCGCCCGAGGCGCGCTTACGGAACGCCGCGAGGATCACCGGTGCGATCTTCGCGTCCACCACGAGCCGTCCGTCCCGGATCAGCTCGCCGGACACTGGGTGGTACGCGGGCTCGACCTCGTCGCGTCGCTGGTAGCCGATCGGCAATGGGCCGATGTGCTTCCCGTCTGCGATCGCGCCAGCGACCGAGACGTTCCAGCTCGTTCGCCTAACGTCTAGCTCCCACTCGGCGACGGACGCGAGAATGTTCCAGACGAGCTTCCCGTTCGCAGTGCTCGCGTCGAGACCCAAGTCCACGGCGATCAGGTTCCACTTCTCCTTCTCCGCGAGGTCGAGCAGCTTCCCGAGATCCCCGACGCGCCTCGTGAGCCTGTCGAGCTTCGCGGCGATGACGCCGTCGGCCTGCTTCGTCCTGACCAAATCGAGCGCCTGCTGGAAGCGCGGCCGATCGAGCGACTTGCCGGATTCGTCCAGGTCGGGCTCCAGGAACGTAACAGTGTGTCCGTGCGCCTTCACGTAGGCTTTGATGGCGTCACGCTGCTGGTCGGGGCTTCGAAGCGAATCGTCCTGGTCGCGTTCTCCGACCTGGCTCACGCGAACGTAGCCGACGAGCTTCAGTTGCTTCTTCTTCGGGGACATGGTCTCCTCCATTCCAGAGGCCGCCGGATGCGGCCACCAGACTCATTCAGAGTGATTAGTTCGCTCCCGTCAACTACCCCGACGGCTACAGGATCGAGTTGATCGACCGCAGCGGTAAGTAGCGCGTTCTCCTGGCGAGACGCTCGCCGTTACTCGGGCAGTTCCTCCCCGCTCGATCGAAACGCAAGTTGTCGCACATGCGGCAGGCACTCGCGACACATGCGTGACAGGTTGCCGGGTACGTTGCCTGTCATGGCGGCAGGGACGAAGAAGCGCACGAAGACGACCGCGACACCGTGGGGCCCCGCGCGCACCGTCGAGCAGCTGACGCTTCCACAGCGCTCGGGCGAGAAGCGATTCGCGTCCGTGGTGCAGCTCCTCGAGACGGAGAAGGGCGAGCGCTACGTCCGCTTCGCCTATACGACGGGCGGCGTGGCCCGTCGTGGCCCGGTCACTCTGCGGCTACGTGACCTCGAGCGCCTGCGCGCCGCGCTCGCGGAACATCCGGAGCTCGCCGAGGCTTTCGGCTACGGAGGCGAGGCCTAGACGCCCGCTAACACGCGGTCGCGCGCGGCCTCGACGAGCGAGGAGAGAATCAGGGCGCCGTCCGCCGAGCCGAGCAGCGGATCCATTGCGTGCTCGGGGTGCGGCATCAGGCCCATCACATTTCCATGCTCGTTGAGGACGCCGGCAACGTCATTTCGAGAGCCGTTGACCGGCTCGGCGTAGCGAAGCACGACCTGGCGGTTCGCTTCCAGCTCGGCGTAGAGGCCGTCGTCGGCAAACCAGCAGCCTTCGCCGTGCTTCACCGGAACCGTGAGTCGCTCCCCGTCGGCACAGCGAGACGTGAACGGCGTGTCCGTTCGCTCGACGACGAGCGCGACGTCGCGGCACACGAAGGAGAGCGATTCATTGCGGCGCAGGACGCCCGGCAGCAAGCCCGCCTCGCACAAGATCTGGAAGCCATTGCAAATTCCGAGCACGAGCCCGCCTTCTACCGCGAATTCTGCGACGGCGTTCATAGCGGGCGCGAAGCGGGCGATCGCGCCGCAGCGCAGATAATCGCCGTAGGAGAAACCGCCCGGGAGGACGACCGCGTCGAGGTCCGGTAGCTCGGTCTCGCTGTGCCAGACGAAGACGGCCTCCGCATCGAGTGCGGCGAGTGCCCAGAGCGCGTCGCGGTCGTCGCACGCGCCTGGGAAGCGCAGCACACCGATGCGCGGCTGGGGGCTAGTCACCCGGCGTCTCCCACGAACTCGATCTCATAGCTCTCGATCAGCGGGTTCGCCAGCAGCTGCTCGCACATGCGCTCGACTTCCGCGCGCGCACCCACCGGGTCGTTCGAATCGACCTCGAGATCGACCACCCGGCCGACACGCGCCTCGCCCACCGCAAACCCGAGCTGGCGCAGCGTCGACTCGACCGCCTGTCCCTGCGGATCGAGGATGCCGTGCTTCGGACGAACGAGAACGGTGGCCTTCATCGCAGCACCACCTGCGGATCGGCGACGTAATCGGCGAAGACCATGCCCGTCAGCCGCTCGAACGCCTCGACATAACGTGCCCGCGTGCCGGTGACGACACCGTCCGGGAGCTCGGGGCCGGGCGCTGTCTTGTCCCAGCCGAGGGTCTCGCAGTAATCACGGACGAACTGCTTGTCGAAGGACGGCTGGGAGCCGCCGGGAGTGTACTCATCGGCGGGCCAGAAGCGCGACGAATCCGGGGTCAGAGCTTCGTCGCCCAGGACGAGGCGCCCTTCCTCGTCGAGACCGAACTCGAACTTCGTGTCGGCGATGATGATTCCGCGCGGGCGGGCATGCTCGACTGCATGCCGGTAGAGGGCGATCGAGACTCGCTCGACGTCCGCAAACATGTCGGCACCGACGAGGGCGGCCGCCTCCTCACGATCGATGTTCTCGTCGTGCCCGCTCGTGGCCTTCGTCGCAGGCGTGAAGATCGGCTCCGGCAGCTCGGCGGACTCGGCGAGCCCGGAGGGTAGGGCGTGACCGCAGACCGCTCCCGTGGCCGTGTAGTCCTTCCACCCGGATCCTGCGAGATAGCCGCGCACGACGCACTCGATCGGCAACATCTCGAGCCGACGGCACTCGGTGGAGCGTCCGTCGGAGCGGAGATTCAGCAGGTGGTTCGCGCAAATCTCATACGTCCGCGCGAACCAGAAGCCGGACAACGCCGTCAGGACACGACCCTTGTCAGGGATGTCCGTCGGCAGCACGACGTCGAACGTCGAGATGCGGTCGCTGGCGACGAGGAGCAAGCGTTCGTCGTCGAGGGCGTAGAGCTCGCGAACCTTCCCGCTGCCTACGTGAAGCGCGGCCTCAGGCATGGACTGGTACCTCCTTCTGGACGAGGGCGTGCAGACGGTCGAAGACGGTGTCGACGTGCCGGACCGTTGCGGGGAGGTCGAAGACGGCGTCGAGATCCACGCGCCCGGCAATCTCGGGATCGGCTCGGACGAGTTGGCCGAAGTCCGTCTCCTCTTCCCAGGCGCGCATGGCGTGCCGCTGGACCAGCCGATAGGCGTCATCACGCGGAAGGCCCGCCTCCACGAGCGCAAGGAGGAGGCGGTGGCTGAAGACGAGCCCGTGACTCTGCTCCAGATTGCGCCGCATGCGCTCGGGATACACGACCAGCTCCGTCACGATCCAGGTGAAGCGGTCGAGCATGTAGTCGAGGGCGAGGAACGAGTCCGGGATCACGATGCGCTCCGCGGACGACTGGGAGATGTCGCGTTCGTGCCACAGAGGCATGTTCTCCAGCCCGACGAGCCCATTTGCGCGCACCACGCGCGCGAGGCCGCAGATGCGTTCCGCGACCTTCGGGTTCCGTTTGTGCGGCATCGCCGACGAGCCCTTCATCTCTTTGCCAAAGGGCTCTTCGACCTCGCGGACCTCGGTGCGCGCCAGATGCCGGATCTCGGTGGCAAAGCGCTCGAGCGATGTGGCGGCAAGCGCAAGCGCGGAAAGCAGCTCGGCGTGGCGGTCGCGGGCGATGACCTGCGTCGACACCGGTTCAGGCTCGAGCCCGAGCCGCTCGCAGGCAACACGCTCGACCTCGGGATCGACCTGGGCATACGTCCCGACCGTTCCGGACAGCTGCCCGACCCGATTCGTCTCGAGCGCGCGCGCGACGCGAGCCCGCGTGCGGTCGAGCTCGAATGCCCAGCCGGCGAGCTTCCAGCCGAACGTCGTCGGCTCGGCATGCACGCCGTGAGATCGGCCGACGCAGACGGAGTGACGGTGCTCTTCCGCGCGTGCGACGACAGCGGCGAACGCATCGTCGATGCCTTCGGCGATCAGGCGTCCGGCGGCCTGGATCTGCAGCGAGAGCGCCGTGTCGACCACGTCCGACGACGTCAGTCCGTAATGAAGCCATCGTCCTTCCGGCCCGAGCATCTCGGCGACGGCGTCGACAAACGCGGCCGTGTCGTGATCCGTCACCTGTTCAATCTCGGCCACCCTGGCCGGTGAAGGCGCGCGTGCCTGCGCGCGAATCGCGTCGACGTCCCCGGCCGGGATCGCGCCGAGCTCGGCCCAGCCGTCGAGTGCCGCCAGTTCGACCTCGAGCCACCGCGCGAACTTGCTTTCCTCCGACCAGATCCCGCTCATCGCCGGACGGGAGTAGCGCGGAATCACCGGGTCGATTCTAGAGAGCCGGTCGGTCCGAGAATCCGAGCGGCCAGGACGGCGGCGTTCTTCGCGTTGTCGACCCCGACGCAGGCCACCGGCACGCCGGGCGGCATCTGGGCGATCGAGAGCAGCGCGTCGAGCCCGTCGAGCACGCTCAGCGAGGAGCGGAGCGGCACGCCGATGACGGGCAGGTCGGTGTGAGCCGCGAGCACGCCTGGCAAAGCGGCAGCCAGCCCGGCTCCGGCGATGAGGACGCGCAGGCCGCGTTCGCGCGCGGTGCGTCCGTATTCGGCGACCGCGTCGGGTTGCCGGTGTGCCGAGCGAACCTCGAATTCGTGCGCAATGCCCCGTGCCTCCAACTCATCCACCGCAGCCTGCATACGCGGACGGTCCGATTCGGAGCCGACGACGATGCCCACCACGGGGCTAGACATGGGCCAACGCCGCGATGTCACTGCGATAACGCATGCCGGTGAAGGAGATGTGCTCGCACGCTGCGTACGCCTGTTCTCGCGCAGCCGCGACGGTGCTCCCGGTCGACGTGACGCCGAGAATCCTGCCCCCGTTCGTCACGACCTGTTCTCCTTTGAGCGCGGTGCCGGCATGGAAGACCAGCGCCCCGGTCTGTTCGGCAGCTTCGATCCCGTCGATCGGTGAGCCAACGTCGCTCCCCGCCGGGTATTCGCCTGCCGCGAGGACGATCGTGACCGCGGCGGCGTCGGACACTTCGAGGTCGACGGTGGCTAGATCGCCGGCCGCCGCGGCTGCGAGCGCTCCGAGAAGGTCGCCGTCGACACGGGGGAGTAGCGATTGCGTTTCCGGATCCCCGAAGCGGCAGTTGAACTCGAGGACCCGAGGTCCGTCGTCGGTGAGCATCAGCCCCGCGAAGAGAACGCCGACGAATGGGGTGCCGCGCGCTGCGAGCTCGTCGAGCACGGGGCGATGAACGGTGTCGAGGATCTCCTCGATCTCGGCTGCGCCGAACGCGGCCACCGGCGAGTACGAGCCCATGCCGCCCGTGTTGGGCCCGCTGTCTCCGTCGTCGACACGCTTGAAGTCCTGCACGACCGGGAGCGGCAGTGCCCGGGCGCCGTCGCAGAGCGCGAAGACCGAGATCTCCTCGCCCTCGAGCAGTTCCTCGATCACGATGGATTCGCCGAACGACGTCGCCGCGAGCAACGCGACGTCCAGCTCGGCCTGGTCGTGACAGACAAAGACTCCTTTTCCCGCCGCGAGCCCGTCGGCCTTGATCACGCAGGGCGGCCGGGCGACGGACAGCGACTCCGCGATCGGCACGCCTCCAGCACGCATGACGTCCTTCGCGAAGGACTTCGAGCCTTCGATACGAGCCGCCCCCGAGCTCGGGCCGAAGACAGGCACTCCTGCGTAGCGAAGCTCGTCCGAGACACCTGCGACGAGCGGCGCTTCGGGGCCGACGACCACGAGATCGGCCTCGAGCGAGCGCGCCAGCGTCAGGAGGCCTTCGCCATCCTCGGCCCGCACCGGATGGCAACGGCCGAGCGTGGCGATGCCCGGGTTGCCGGGGGCGGCGTGGAGCTCCTCGAGGTCCGGCGCCTGGCTGAGCTTCCAGGCGAGCGCGTGCTCGCGTCCGCCCGAGCCGACCAGGAGCACCTTCACACGAGGACTGTAGCGAGCGGGCTTGACGGGTTTGAAAGCCTCTCATG
The DNA here is from genome assembly GCA_036824055.1 of Gaiellaceae bacterium. Taxonomy (GTDB): domain Bacteria; phylum Actinomycetota; class Thermoleophilia; order Gaiellales; family Gaiellaceae; genus 3-1-20CM-4-69-9. The sequence goes on from DAITAW010000054.1 coordinate 7,133, forward strand.
CGAAGGTAGGAGGCGAATGCTCGAGCCCGGCCTCGACAAGCACCTCCGGGAGAGTTGGTGGCAGCAATTCGACGACGACGTGCAGACGTCGTCGGGCGAGGCGCTACCGGAGCTCGACGGTCTGATCGGGCAGATGCTCGACGCTCGCGGCCAAGACGGTGGAAATCGACGCAAAATCGGCGCAGTCATGTGCGCGTTCCACCGGTAACGTCGACCGCGAGGGTGGTGGGTGATTCACCCCACCCGGGTGGGGGGCGTGGGCGAGGAGGGACTAGGCTGCGCGGGCGATGGCGCGTCGTGCAAACGTCAACGAGCATTCGGATCTCGAGCGCCTCACGATCGAGATCGTGCCGTTCGAGACGGCACACGCCGATGGCTTCGCAGCACTCGTCGCGGATACGTTGCGAGAATTCGGCTTCGAGCAGGATCCCGACCTCGACGGCGACCTCGACGATCCCCTGGGAAGCTACATCGCAGTGTGGATCGCGCTCGCCGATGGAGAAGTGGCAGGCTCCGTGGCCCTTCGCGATCTCGGTGACGGCACCTACAAGCTCAAGCGGATGTACCTGCGTTCAGCGCACCGCGGCCACGGTCTCGGCAGGCGGCTACTCGCGACGGCTCTTGATTGGGCTCGAGCGAACGGCGCAAGAGCCGTCAGGCTCGACACGGCGGACGGGATGGTCGCGGCGCGCCGTCTCTACGAGTCCTCGGGCTTCGTCCCGGTTCCGGGCGGCGAGGAGCCGCGGCAGGGACAGCAGCGCCTGGCGTACGAGCTCACGCTGCCGACGCAGTGACGTTCGCGACGAGCCGTGAGGCCTACGACGCCTACAGGGCCGACGGCGCCTTCACCCTCAGGGCGACCGCGTGGGCCGTGAAGGGTCGCGCCGGCTAACTATCGCAGCGCGACGACACTCTCGCGCTCGGCGCCCGTGCCGACGAGCGAGATCTCGACTCCGAGCGCCTGCTCCACGAATGCGACGTACGCGCGCGCTGCCTGCGGCAGCTCGGCGATCAGCGGCTCCTGCCAGCCAGGCAGCGTTTCGTAGACCGGACGGCAGTGATGGAAGTCACTCTGGTGAGCGGGAAACTCGTACGTCTCGGTGCCGTCGCGCAAGCGGTACGCGACGCAGACGGGCAGCTCGGCGAAGTGCGAGAGGACGTCGAGCTTCGTCAAGGCGAGCGACGTGATCCCGTTCAGACGCACTGCATAGCGGAGCGCGACGAGATCCAGCCAGCCGCAACGTCGCTCGCGCCCGGTGACCGTCCCGAACTCGCCGCCGAGCTCACGCACGCGCTCTTGATCGGAGCCTTCGATCTCGGTCGGGAAGGGCCCCTCCCCGACGCGCGTCACGTAGGCCTTCGCGACGCCGATCACGCGGTCGATCCTGTTCGGGCCGATGCCTATCCCCGTCGCCGCGTTGGCGGCGACCGTGCTCGAAGATGTGACGAATGGATACGTGCCGTGGTCGAGATCGAGCAGAGTCCCCTGCGCGCCCTCGAGCAGCACATCGCGTCCTTCGTGCAGCGCTCGGTCGACGAGCAGCGATGTGTCCGACACGTAAGGGCGGATCCGCTGCGCGAATGCCTCGAGCTGTCCTGCGATCTCTTCGAGGTCGAGTGGCGGGACACCGTAGACGCGCTCCAGCCACACGTTCTTCTCTGCGAGCGCGACCTCGATCTTCTGTCGAAGGATCTTTGGCTCGAGGAGATCCTGGACGCGGATGCCGAGCCGCGCGGCCTTGTCCGCGTAGCAGGGGCCGATGCCGCGCTTCGTCGTGCCGATCTGCAGCTTGCCGAGGCGCCGCTCGCTCGCCTGGTCGATCGCCACGTGCCACGGCATGATCAGGTGCGCCTCCCCAGAGAGGTGCACGGCTTCGGTCGAGACGCCGCGCGACGCGAGCTCGTCCACCTCCGCCAGGAACACCTCGGGATCGACGACGCAGCCGGCGCCGATGACGCAGATCTTCCCGCGCAGGACGCCGCTCGGGATCTGGCGGATCTTGAACGTCTCGCCGTCGACGACGATCGTGTGGCCGGCGTTGGGCCCGCCCTGGTAGCGGCAGACGAAGTCGGAGTCGAGCGCAAGCAGGTCGACGATCTTGCCCTTGCCTTCGTCTCCCCACTGCGCCCCGACGATCACGGTCGCGGGCATGTGTCCGAGTGTGCCAGAGCAGGCGGCTAGGGTCTGACGCCCGTGTCGGCGTCCGTTGCGCTTCTTCTGCTCGCTGCCTCCTTCTTGCTCACGGTTGCAGCAAGCGTCGTGCTCGCCCGGGAGCTCGACCGGCTCGGCGAACGGCTCGGCTTCTCGGAAGCGCTGCTCGGGATGGTGACGGCGCTCGGAGCGGATGCGCCTGAGATCGCCTCGGCGGTTGCTGCAGTTGTCGCGGGCCACGAGCAGACCGGCGTCGGGGTCGTCGTCGGCTCGAACATCTTCAACCTGGCGGCTCTGCTCGGGGTGTCGGCGCTGATCGCGGGCCCAGTGCGCATCCATCGCCATGGATTGCTGCTGAACGGAGGCGTCGCGATCCTCGTTGCTGTCATCGGCGGTCTTGTGGCCATGGACGTTCTGCCGGGTCTGGCCGGGCTCATCCTCGCCTTGGTCGTGCTCGCGCCCTATGTCGTCCTTTCGGCGCTGCACGAACGGGCACGTTCGCGGCTCCCCGCGCCGCTACGTGAAGCTGTTGCCGAGGAGCAGCAGGATGCACGCCGCGACGAGTTCAGTCCTCCGGCGACGACCTTTGCTGCACTCGCCATCATTCCGGCTCTGGCCGCTGTCGTCGGCGGCGCCTACGGGATGGTCGCGGCAGCCCAGTCGCTCGGCAACCGCTTCGACGTCTCGGACATCGTCCTCGGAGCGCTGGTCCTCGCAGCGCTCACAAGCATCCCGAATCTCATCGCGGCGGTCCGGCTTGCGCGTCACGGCCGCGGCGCAGCCTGCGTGAGCGAGGCGCTCAACTCGAACAACGCGAACATCCTCGCCGGCCTCTGCGTCCCCGCTGTGATCGTCGGCTTCGGCTCGGCGTCGGGGCTCGAGACCTTTGCGGCGCTCTGGATGGTCGGCATGACCGTCGTCGCGGTTGCGCTCGCGTTCGGCGGCGGGCTCACGAGACGTGAAGGCGCCGCGATCGTCGCGCTCTACGTCGCCTTTGCCGTCGTCGTGGCTACTTCTGGCTAGCGCCCGTCGCGCTCGACGCGGATCTCATGACCGCGCGGGCACGTCAGGTGCCCACGGACATGCTCGAGCGAGAGCGTCCCCTGAACGGACGGGAAGCTCTCCCCGTTGTCGGCACAACGCTCGCATACGACCGTAAAAGCGGTCGCCAGGTGTGAGATCCAAACGACCTGCTCGCCGATGACCGCCCAGGACGCCATCAACCGGAAGCCAGGTCCGCGAACTTCGCATAGCGCTTGAGAAACGACAGCTTCTCGACGCCGGTCGGGCCGTTGCGGTGCTTGGAGAGAATGATCTCTGCGAGTCCTTGCTGATCGCTCTCTTCGTTGTAGTACTCGTCGCGGTAGACGAACATCACGAGGTCGGCGTCCTGTTCTATCGATCCGCTTTCTCTCAGGTCAGAGAGGATCGGTCGCTTGTCGTGACGCTGCTCGACCGCGCGAGAGAGCTGCGACATCGCGAGGATCGGCACGTCGAGATCGCGCGCGAGCACCTTGAGGTTGCGCGAGATCTGCGAAACCTCCTGCACGCGGTTCTCAGCACTCGTTCCAGAGGTCATCAGCTGCAGGTAGTCGACGATGATCAGCCCCAGGTTCGGCTCGCGCGTCTTCAGCCGCCGTGCCTTGGACCGAATCTCCATCATCGTGATCGAGCCCGTGTCGTCGACGTAGATCGGCGCCTTCATCAGCTTGTCGCCGGCCGCGACGAGGCGGGGCCAGTCGTCCTGTGCGAGCTTGCCGGTGCGCAGCCTCTGCGACTCGACCTTCGCCTCGCTGCAGAGGAGTCGCTGCGTCACCTCCGACTTCGACATCTCGAGCGTGAACAGCGCCACCGGGATCTCGTGTCGGAGCGCGAGGTTCGCCGCCACGCACAGGCCGAGCGCCGACTTTCCCATGCTCGGACGCGCGGCGATGATGACGAGGTTCCCGGGCTGAAAGCCGGAGGTGAGCCGATCGAGATCGCGGAAGCCCGAGGGGACGCCGGTGACGTCGGCGCCTGCTTCATAGAGGGCGGTGATCCGCTCGAAGCTCTCCTTCAGCAACTCTTCGATGTGACTGAACTCCGTGGAGACCCGGCTCTGCGAAAGGTCGAAGACGACCTGCTCGGCACGGTCGACGAGGATCTGCGTCTCGCCGGGCCGGTCCCAACCGAGCTGGGCGATCTGCTGTCCCGCGGAGATCAGTCCGCGCAGCGTCGCCATCTCGCGGACGATCCGCGCGTAGTGCGCCGCATTTGCGGTCGCCGGCACGAGTGCCGCGAGCTCGTGCATCCGGACGCGCCCGCCCACGGCTTCGAGCTCGCCGCGTTCCTCGAGCTCGTCGACGAGCGTGATCGCGTCGACCGGCTCGCCCTTCGCATAGAGCGCGAGGCCCGCGCGATAGATCTTCGCGTGGCTCTCCCGGTAGAAGTCGGAGGCGTCGAGGACCTCGCTTACCGCCCCGATCGCGCCCGGGGAGAGCAGCATCGCCCCGAGGACGGACTCCTCCGCCTCGAGGTTCTGGGGTGGCGCGATCGGAGCGGCTTCGGCGAGCTGGGCGACAGGTGTCACTCGGTCGGAGTGAACCACCCCGCTGCACGGGTTTCCATCTGTGGGAAGGTGGGTTCTCGACATGTCCTTTTCTGCTTATTTGCAGCGGAAAAGAACACATGTTCCCATACGGTTCGGACGGAGCCTGTTGATGGTTCGGCCGCTACGAGCGGGAACTTCGTCGACAAGTCCACAGGCAGTGGAAAGGCCTGTTAAAGGTTGTACCCAGGCTGTCCACAGAAATGTCTGCACGCGGCTTGTACACAGGGTCAAGATTGTGGACATGAGGGCCGTCGTTCCAAGGCAGCGCCCTCGCCGCTCCGTATGGGATCTGGAGGCTTAGCTCTGCTCTTCGGTGACGCCGGCGTCGACCGCGCGGTCGAAATCGTCTTCTTGCAGCTCGCCTTCGACATCAGCTCGTGAGGGCTGCAGCTCGCCGGCCGCGATGAGCTGAGCATCCTGGGCGGCGGCTGCCGCATCGAGCTCATCGAGCGTCAATTCGTGCTTCTCCGGCTCTGCAGCGGGTGCCTGCTCGGCCTCTTCGACGGCAGCCAGCGCTTCGAGCTCCTCCTCGGGCGGCAACTCGCCACCTTCGGGCACGATGAGGGTTCGCACCTCGACGGTCACGTCCTGGAACAGCTCGATCGGCACCTGGAAGCGCCCGATCCGTTTGAGCGCCTCGCCGCCGATCTTGCGCCGGTCGACCCGAACCTTGTGCTTCTCCCACAGCTGGTCCGCGATGTCCGTCGGTGTGACCGATCCGAACAACGAGCCGGTGGGTCCGGCCTTCACGTCGAAGCGAAGCTCGACCCGACCGAGTTGCTCCGCGATCGACTGCGCGTCGTCGAAGGTCTTCGCCTCGCTCTTGGCCCGCCGCTCTTCGACCTTGCGCACCTCGGCGACGCGCGCCGGAGTGGCCGCGTCCGCAAGACCGCGCGGGAAGAGGAAGTTACGCGCGTAACCGCGCGTGACATTCACGACTTCGCCGCGAAGACCGACCTTGTCGATGTCCGAACGGAGGATGACCTCCACGGCGCTAGCGGCCCTCCCGGCCCTCTGAGACGTACGGCAGCAGCGCCATCTCGCGTGCCCGCTTCACGGCGACGGCCACCTGGCGCTGGTGCCGGCGGCACGCGCCGCTGATGCGCCTCGAGCGGATCTTGCCCCGCTCCGAGATGTAACGCCGCAGCTGGTTCACGTTCTTGTAGTCGATCTCGTCGACCTTGTCCTTGCAGAAGAAGCACGACTTCCGCCGGATCGGACCTGACGACTGGCCCGGACGCTTGCGGCCGGGCTGCCGGTCCTTGTCTCGCTTCTCTCCCCCTCCGCGCGGCGGCATCAGAAGGGAATGTCGTCGTCAGCGGCAGCGGTGAAGTCCTCGTTGCCTGCGGTTGCAGCCGCCGGCACGAACTGGCGCTCCCCATCACCTGCGCCGCCGCCGCCACCGCCTTCGCGGCTGCCGAGGAACTGCACCGTGTCGGCGATGATCTCGACCGCCTGGCGCTTGCTGCCGTCCTGCGCTTCCCACTCGCGCCAGTCGAGGCGCCCGTCGACACCCACCGGGCGGCCCTTGGAGAGGTACTGCGCGCAACTCTCGCCCTGGTTGCCCCAGACCGTGACGTCGAAATAGTTGGGTTTGTCGCCCCAGTTGCCCTGGGGGTCTTTCTGACGCGTGTTGACGGCGAGCCGCAGCTTGCACACAGCGGTGCCGCTCGGGGTGTGCCGCAGCTCCGGGTCTTTGGTCAGGTTCCCGACGAGCACGACGCGATTGATGTTGGCCATCTTCTACTCCTCTTCCGAACGTGTGTTCTCAACATAGGCAGGCTCGGGGACGGACCGGGCGACCGGTTCCGGCTCCGGGGGAGGCGGTGCTCCGGCCGTGCCTTCGACTCGGCGCACCGCGAGGTGACGCATGACGCCGTCGGTGATGCGGAGGATTCGCGACAGCTCCGCGAGCGTCTCCGCGTCGGCGTCGAAGTTCAGAAGGTGGTACGAGCCCTCGCCCTTGTGGGCGATCTCGTATGCCAGCCGCCGCCGTCCCCAGACGTCGTGCCGGACCCACGTCCCATTGGCCTTCTCCACGAGCTCACGCGCGCGCTTGATGATCTCCTCCTGCCGCCCTTCGGGCAGGTCCGGATCGAGCATGAGCAAAATTTCGTACGCAACCACTGTTCCCGAGACCTCCCTTCCTCTGGTCTGAATCGGCCTCACCTGCTGGCGCCGCTCGGGAAAGGGAGGCACGATGGCAAGGCAGGAAGGCGGCCAGTGTAGCATCGGCGCGATGAGGCGCCCGCTCCCGTGGTTGCTTGGCGGGTTCGCGCTGTTCGGGTTCCTGCGCCGCCACCGCGAAGCTCCGGCTGCCCCCGATCCGCGCGCAGACGAGCTGCGGCGCAAGCTCGCGGAAGCACGCTCGATCGTCGAGGAACGCGACGAGTTCGAGGCCGCAGAGGTGACTGTCGACCTCGCCGAGCCCGCACCTGTCGATCCGGAGTCCCGGCGTCGCGCCGTGCACGACGTCGGACGGGCGACCGTCGAGCGCATGCGCGATCTCTCCAATTAGCGGCGCAACACAGACCAACACTCCGCTACGAGGACCGTTGCTGCGGCAACGAGGACGGTCGTTCCGCCCGGCGGGAGGTCCGCGTAGTACGCGACCGTGATGCCCGCCAGGACCGAGCCGAGCCCGATTCCCATGCCGAGCAGGATCGTGGAGCGCATGCTCCAGGCGATGCGCGACGCGGCGATCACCGGTAGCACCATCAGCGCCGCGATCAGCAGGATCCCGACGATGCGCATCGAGAGCGCGATTGTCACCGCGGCGAGCGCGACGGTGAGCGCGTTCAGCGCAGAGACGGGGAGGCCTGCGACACGAGCGCCTTCCTCGTCCACGACGACTGCGACGAGCGGCCGGTAGAGCAGCGCGATCGCGGCCAGCGCGCAGGCGCCGAGCGCGGCGATCACGGCCAGGTCTCCTTGAGTCACGGTCAAGATCGAGCCGAAGAGGAACTGGAAGAGGTTCACGTTCAGTGCCCCGGCGGCCGAGACGAGCACCACGCCGCCGGCGATCCCGGTGTAGAAGATCAGCGCGAGCGCCTGGTCGCCCGCGGTTCGCCGCCGCGCACGGAGCCATTCGATCGACAGTCCCCCGGTGACGGAAACCACCAGAGCCGTCAACACGAGCGGCAGGTTGAGCAGATAGCCGAGCGCGACCCCGGCGAACGCGACGTGGCCGATCCCGTCCCCGACCAGGCTCAGGCGCCGCTGGACGAGGAAGAACCCGACTGCCGGCGCGAGCAGCCCGACGACGATGCCGGCGCCGAATGCCAGCCGCATGAACTCGAGATCAAGCATGCGCGTGCGAGGGGTCGTGCCAGACATCGGGCAGGTCCGAAGGAGGCCCGTCGAACACGATGCCGCCGCGGACCAGAACGATCCGCTCGACGAAGCGCTCGACGGCGCCGAACTCGTGGGAGACGTAGAGGATCGTCATTCCGAGCTCCTGCCGGAGCCGCTGTAGGAGCGCCGCGATCGTGTCCTGCGCCTCGACGTCGACCCCGGTCGTCGGTTCGTCGAGGACGAGCAGCTCGGGCTCGGCAGCGAGGGCCTTGGCGATGAAGGCGCGCTGCTGCTGGCCGCCGGAGAGCGTCGACAGCCGGCGGTCGGCCTGTGGCGTGAGGGCGACGCGGTCGATCGACTGGCGAACAGCCTCTTTGTCGGCCCCCGACAGCGGCCCGAGCAGCCGTGTCCGTGACGCCCGCCCCGTGGTGACGAGCTCGCGCACCGTGACCGGCGCGTCGATTCCGGCCTGGGCCCGCTGGGGCAGGTAACCGACCTTCCGCACGAACAGCTCGACGCGTCCCGACGTCGGCTCCTCCAATCCGACCACCAACCGGACGAGCGTCGTCTTGCCGCCTCCGTTCGGCCCTGCGATCGCCACGAATTCGCCCCGCTGCACTTCGAGGTCGACATCCCGCAGCACGGGCGGCGCATGCCCGTAGGCGAACGAGACTCTCTGCAGCTGAAGCGCTAGCGGCAAGACAGCGCTTTCCTCAGCGCTGCAAGATTGCTCCGCATCAGCGTCAGATAGTTCTCGCCGCGCTTCTGCTCGTCGGGTGTGAGGCCCTCGATCGGGTCGAGCACCGCGGTGCGAGCCCCGACCTCTCGCGCCACCGTGTCCGCGAGGCGTGGCGAAACGAGCCGCTCGAAGAACACCGTGGTCGCGTGTGTCCGGCGCACGACCTGGATCACGTGCGCGAGCCGCTGCGGTGTCGGCTCGGACTCCGGCGTGAGCCCGGTGATCGAAACCTGTACGAGACCGTAGCGTGCCGCGAGGTAGCCGAACGCTGCATGGCTCGTGACGATCTCGTGTCGCTTGCAGTCGCGCAACCCCTGCCGATACTCGCTGTCGAGTGAGTGCAGCTCGGCGACGAGCGTGCCGACCGGGCGATTCAGTGCCGTGCCGATCCGGGTCGCGACCCGCGCGAAGAGGATCGGATCGAGCCAGATGTGCGGGTCCGCGGTGAGCCCTGCCTCAGCACCGTCGGCCTGGTGCAGCGGCAAGCCGGCGAGGATGTCCACCTTCTTGCCGCGCGCCTGCTCGACCGCCTTGCTCACGGCCGGCTGGAAGCCGTGGCTCAGATAGAGCACGACACCGGCTTCCTCGATCCGCGCGACTTCGCGGGGCGTCAGCTCCAGGTCGTGCGGCTCGGCGCCTGGCGGCGTCAAATTCTGGACGTGGAACGTGGGGCCTCCGATTCGCTCGCCGGCGTAGGCGAGGGGATAGAACGCCGCGATCACGGATTTCCGGCCGCCGGAGCCGCCTGACCCGCAGCCAGCGAGGACTCCTACCAGGACAAGAATGAGAACTATTCTCGAAAACACCTTCGGGACGATACACTCCGA
>DAITAW010000172.1:0-3933 GCA_036824055.1 Gaiellaceae bacterium
TGCGCGCGCCGAGCGCCTGGAACTTCTTCGGGTTCTCGAGGAACTCCTTGATCTCCTGCAGCTCCTCGACCGCCTCCTCGACGCCGGCGACGTCCTTGAAGCCGATCTTCGGCGAGTCGGGCGTCATCCGCTTCGCGCGCGACTTGCCGAAGCTCATCACCTTCGAGCCGCCGCCCTGCACCTGGTTCATCAGGAAGATCCAGAAACCGAACAGCAAGACGAACGGCAGCAGCGAGGTTAGGATCGACCACCACGGCGAGCCGCCGGTCCCCTTCGAGTCGAACTGGACGTCGTGGCTGGCCATCAACGTCTGGAGGTCGGCCGCAGACTGGTCGCTCGGATAGTGGACCGAGCCCTTCTTGCCGTCGGTGAGCGTGTAGTCCAGCGCCTGCTTGTTCGGGTTGAACACGATCTCCGTGAACTCGCAGCTGCCCGCAATCTTCGGGTCGCAGGCCACGATCTTCTGCTGGACGTCGGAGAGCGTCAGCTTGGACGTCGGCGCGCTGTGGCCGCCGAGCGTCTGGAGGGCCAGCCAGACGAGCGCCGCGATGATCACGAGCGGGAAGAGCGCGCTGCGGAAGAATCGATTCACCAGACCTCTTTCGGCAGGGTACCAGCCTCGGTTTGAGTTACAGCAGCCCCAAACGGGGGGTGATCGGCGTTTTCAGGCGCCCTCGGGCACCAACTCCGAGTCCAATACGCCCACGTAGGGCAGGTTCCTGTATCGCTCCGCAAAATCGAGGCCATAGCCGACCACGAAACGGTTGGGGATCTCGAAGCCGATGTAGCGGACGGGGACGTCGATTTCCCGCCGATCCGGCTTGGTCAAGAGGGCGCAGACCTCCAGGGTGGCGGGCTCGCGGGCCTCGAGGTTCCGCATCAGATACGACAGGGTCAGCCCTGAGTCGATGATGTCCTCGACCACGAGGACGTTGCGCCCCTCGATGTTGATGTCCAGATCCTTGAGGATCCGGACGACACCCGACGAGTCCGTCTGGGCCCCGTAGCTCGAGATCGCCATGAAGTCGATCTCGCAGGGAATCGCAAGCGTGCGCATGAGGTCGGCCATGAAGAAAACGGCGCCCTTGAGGACGCCGATCAGCAGCAGGTCCCGGCCGGCGTAGTCGGCCGAGATCTCCTCCCCCAGCTCGATCACGCGCGATCGCAACCGGTCCTCCTCGATGAGGACCTCCGAAACTCCGCGCTCGAGCTCAGTCTGCGACACGTTCGACGCGCACCCCTTCCGCCTCGACGATGCCCGGCACCGCGACCACGTCGTCTCCGCGCACGACGAGCGGCCACGACTCGCGTGCGGAACGGGGGATCTTCGCGTCGACGAACACGTCCTGGATCTTCTTCGATCTCCCAGCGAGCCGATCGCCGGCGCGCCAGGCCCGTACCTTAAGGCCTGGAAGCTTCGAGGCGATGCGCCATTCCCCCCACCGCACCTCGCCGTCGAGCGCAACCGGCGTTCGCTCGAGCCAGACGCGGTCGTACTCGCGAACTGCGGTGAGGCCGGCGCCGAGGTCGAGCCGCCGCGACCCGGCCATCGATCCGAGCAACTCGTCGAGCGCAGTCGGTTCCCCGTCCGCGAGACGAAGCAGATTGCACTCGGCGGCCGGATGCAGCTCGCGCAGACGCGGCAGGATCTCGTCGCGGATCAGTCCGCGCTTCGTCTCGCTGTTGGACTCGTCGGTCCGGAACTCGAGCCCCTCGGCACGGCAGTAAGCCGCCGTCTCCTCGCGCCAGACCGAGAGCAACGGACGGACGACGCCATCTTCGCGGCGCAGCTTGATTCCCTTTGCCACACCACTCGCGACGAGCTTGTACAGGATCGTCTCGACCTGGTCCGAGGCGGTGTGGCCGGTCGCCCGCAGAGTGTCGGTCGCAAACGAGTAGCGGATTCTGCGCCAGTCGTCCTCCGTCGTCCCGCCGCCGCCGTCGACCACCTCCGCTCCGAGACGGTCCGCGCAGTACCGAGCGTCCTCGTCCGAGGCGGCGCCACGCAACCCGTGATTCACATGCAGCGCGGAGACCCGGTAACCGAGCTCCGTGAGGACGTGCCAGAGGCAAGTCGAGTCGGGGCCACCGGAGACGAGGCAGGTCACGTCCCCGCCCGGCGCAATCAGCTCGTGCTTCCTGACGAGCTCCTCGACCCGCGCGCGCAGCCCTGCCGTCTCCACGAGAACAGGGTAGACAGGCGAGGGATTGACGGCCACGGCCCGACGGCCGATGCTCGGACATGGCGGAGTTCTTTCAGGCCTGGCGGAAGAGGCAGGCCGAGAAGCAGGCAGCCGAGTGGATCGACGAACAGGAGGAAGCCAGGCGCGCCGTGCAAGACCTCCCGGACGTCCTGCAGGGCCGAGTTCGTCTCGCCGTCGAGAAGTTGATCGACGGTCCGGACGCCGAGGTCGCAGGAGCGCTCGAAGAGCTCGACCAGCTACTGGAGCCGCACCCGGATCTCAAGGAGCGCTTCTTCCGGCTTCGCGTCGTCGACGACGCCGTGGAGTTCCGGGCGAAAGCTGCGCTTTCGCCCGGGGATGGCTAAAGAAGCGGTGAGACGTCGCAGCCACGCTTGGCGAGCGCGGGCTGTGCTTGCGCGAGGGTGTCGTGGGCGAAGTTCGCCAGGCCGTAGGCCCGGTAGATGTACTTGCCCGGATCGTGATGGTGCTTGTCGGCGCGGATGGCGCGCCCGTACTCGATGAACATCGCGCGCAGGATCTTCTGCGTCTTCGAGAGCGAGGGATCGCTCGGATTCGTGTTGAGCAGGCTCGTGACGGCTGAATCCGTCTGCAGGATCACGTCGTCAGCCTTAGCGTTGCCCTGCAGATAATCCTGGGAGAGCGAGCCGAGCGCAGTCATGTTCAGCTCCGCCGCGCCGAGGAACTGCAGGTCGGTCGCCGAGCAGGTGTGACTTACGGCAGCGTTGCCGGTTCCGGTGTTGAGGACGACCAGAGCTGCCACAGCGAAGATCGCCACAGCGAGTCCCGCGGCCGCAGTGATGCGGGGCTTCACGCTCCCTTAGTCGGCGGCGACGCAGGTGAGGCTCCATCACCCGTTCGGGTGCGAGGCCAATACCTTGTGACATACGACGCGAACTGCTGCGCAGCCCACCGCAGGACCCACGCCCCGAACGCGAGCCGCAGCAACCGGGTCAAAAGATCAGTGACCTGTAGGAGCCGTGCCGGCGCATCCCGATCGCCTCGTAGACGCGGATCGCCGGCGCGTTCTCCGGTCGGACGAAGAGGCAGACCGTCGGCACGCGTTCGAGCAGCAGCCGGCACAGATCCCGCATTCCGCGTTGCGCATAACCGTTCCGGCGCGCGGGCGGATCGACCCAGACCTGTTGCACCTGCACGGCCTCCGGCGTCCAGGCCGAGGCCTCCGCCTTGAAGAGAATCGTTCCGTGCTCGACCCAGAGCCACGAGCGGCCTTCCGCGATCTGAGAGCGCGTTCGCCAGCGGAAGCCTTCCGGGTCGCGTGCCATCGGATCGACTCCGATCTCCTCCTCGTGCGCGGCCGCGCACACCGGGAGCAGCAGCGGGAAGTCCTTGTCGATCGCCGGACGAAGACCGGTGTCTCCCGGAGCGGGCGGGTCGGAGAGCGCGTAGACCGGTTGTCCTCGCCGATCGTTTCGCGGCGGCGGCATCAACCCGGCGAGGTCGTCCCAGAGGTCGTCGACCGCGCGCTCGTCGCCGATGATCATGCGCGCGCGCCCCCGGGAGGCGGCCGGCGCGAAACGCCCGCACTGGGAACCGGACGGGACGACGTTTGCACCGACGTGGCAGAGGGCGGTCAAGCGACCGTTCCCCGCAAAGGCGCTGAACCGGCCCAGCCGCCGGCGGGCAACGTCTTCCAGGAAGACGCGCTCCACAGGATCCTCGGCGCAGAACTCGAGGATCTGCTCGAGCCGGGGCTCGATCGCACCTTTCA
>DAITAW010000173.1:0-3900 GCA_036824055.1 Gaiellaceae bacterium
TCCTGCGCGATGCGATAGCTCTGCGCGACGTTCGTGAAGACCGTCGGCGCGAACCAGTAACCCTTCTCCGGCAACCGGCACGGCGGTTGATAGATCTCGGCTCCCTCCCGCTCTCCCGACTCGACCAGCTCGCGAATCTTCTCGAGCTGCTGCTTCGAGTTGATCGCGCCGACGTCGGTGTTCTTGTCCAATGGATCGCCGACGCGCAGCGTCGTGAGCCGACGCTTGAGCTTCTCGATGACCGGCTCGTAGATCGACTCCTGCACCAGGAGACGCGAGCCGGCGCAGCACACGTGCCCCTGGTTGAAGTAAATGCCGTTGACGATGCCCTCGACGGCCTGGTCGAGTGCGGCGTCGTCGAAGATGATGTTCGCGGCCTTGCCGCCAAGCTCGAGTGTGAGCTTCTTCCCAGTACCCGCGAGCTCGCGCTGGATCGCCTTGCCCACGTCGGTGGAACCGGTGAAGGCGATCTTGTCGACGCCCTCCGACTTCACCAGCGCAGCGCCCGTTCTGCCGTCGCCGGTGACGATGTTCACGACTCCGGCGGGAACCTCCGCCTGACGCAGCACGTCGGCGAAGAGCAGCGCCGACAGCGGTGTCGTCTCCGCCGGCTTCAGCACGACTGTGTTGCCTGCGGCCAGCGCCGGCGCGATCTTCCACGACAGCATCAGCAGCGGGAAGTTCCAGGGGATGATCTGACCGGCCACGCCGACCGGTCGCGGTCGGCGGTTGGGGAACGCGTACTCGAGCTTGTCCGCCCAGCCCGCGTAGTAGAAGAAATGCGCGGCCGCGAGCGGGAGATCGACGTCGCGCGATTCCTTGATCGGCTTGCCGCCGTTGAGCGACTCGAGAACGGCGAACTCTCGCGAACGCTCCTGCAGGATCCGCGCGATGCGGAAGAGATACTTCGCGCGCTCCGCAGCCGAGATGCCGGACCAGCCGTTCTCGAATGCGTCGCGCGCTGCGGCGACCCCCGCTTCGACCTCCGCGGCGGTGGCCTGCCCCACCTCGGCGAGCGGCTCCTCGGTCGCCGGGGAGATCGTCGTGTACGTCTCGCTCGGCTCGAGCCACGTGCCGCCCACATAGTGGCCGTAGCGGTCGTCCAGAGTGACCACGTCCCGCGACTCCGGCGCGGGTGCATAGGCCCACTCCTTCGGAACCGGGGTGCGATCGTGCTTTCGCTCGAGCTCAGTCAACGGTGAAGTAGTCCGGGCTTTGGTAGGCGCCGGTCTTTTCCTTCCGGAGCTGCATCAAGACATCGTTCAGCAGCGACGATGCGCCCAGGCGATAGAGGTCCGGGGTCAGCCACTCGACACCGAGTGTCTCGTGCAGCTGGACGAGGTACTGCACCGCCTGCTTGGCCTGGCGGATTCCGCCCGCAGGCTTCATGCCGATCATCCGCCCCGTCTCCTCGTAGACGTCGCGAATCGCCTCGAGCATGCAGAGGGTCACCGGCAATGTGGCCGCGCCGGGCAGCTTGCCCGTCGACGTCTTGATGAAGTCTGCGCCGGCGGCCATCGCCAGGAGCGAGGCCCGACGGACGTTGTCGTACGTGCCGAGCTCGGCCACCTCGAGGATGACCTTCAGGTGCGCCTCGCCCGACGCTTCCTTCGCCTGGACGATCTCGTCGTACACCTTCGCGTAGCGGCCGGACAGAAATGCACCGCGGTCGATCACCATGTCGACCTCGTCGGCGCCGTGCTCGACGACCCAGCGCACCTCCTCGAGCTTCGTCTCGATCGGCGACTGGCCCGAGGGAAACGCAGTCGCGACCGAGGCGACCTTGACGCTCGTGCCCTCGACGCGCGCGACCGCAGCGGGAACGAGATTCGGATAGACGCAGATCGCCGCCACCGACGGGATACCAGCATCGCTCGGATCGGGCCGGACCGCTTTGGATGCCAGCGCCGCCACCTTTCCAGGGGTGTCCTGCCCTTCCAGCGTCGTCAGGTCCATCATTCGCACGGCCAACTCGAGCGCAAAGACCTTCGCCTCGCGCTTGATCGATCGCTTCGCGAGCGAGGCCGCTCGCTCTTCGAGCGCAACGGCGTCGACCGACCCGACCCGGGGCAGTCTGGGCTCGAGCGGAAGCTCGAAACCGCGTGGGAGAACCGGCGCCTGCGCCACGTGCTGAGTGTAGCTCCCGGCCATTCTGTGGAAATTGCGGGGGGAGCGACGCCGGTGCGCCGCTTCCCCCGCGCGCCTATGGCGTTACCTTGGCGAAGTAGATCTCGAGGTTGTACGGCTGTGGCGCCGCCACCCCGGTCCAGGTCATGCCGGCCCAGTCGTTCCTCGACACCATGCCGTTGTAGTCGCCGATGAAGGGGCGATAGCCCAGAGCGCTCGAACTCGGCACGCCCCACGTCGATGGGTCGAAAGCCGAGCTGGAGACCACTGCGTGACTCCACGTCGCGCCCCCATCGCCGCTCGTAGCGTAGGTGAAGTCGACAAGCTGGTTGAGGGTGTACTCGCGGTCGTAGAAGGAAACGTCGTACCGCCCGTTTGGAGCGATTCCGAGCTCACCCATGAACTGATCGGCCGACGCGGGAGCGATCGCCAGTGGAGTTGTCCAACTGGTGAGGTCGTTCGCCGAGGCCGAGGTCACGTACATCTGCCCGAAGGGCCCCGCGATGTCCGCGTACGCGACGACAAGCCGGTTGCGCAGCACATCGAAAGCGGGTGCCGGGTAGGTGCCTCCGGCCCGGAACTGACCGCCGGAGATGTTGAAGCAGTACGTCGGAAAGATGCACACCGGATTGACGAGCGTGGCGAACTGGCTCGGCGTCGACCAGGTCGTGCCGCCGTCCGTCGACTTCGACACGTAGAAGACGGTGCCCTTGCCACCCTGGAGACCGTTGTCGAACGTCAGATAGGCGTCGCCGTTCGGCCCGGTGACGATCCGCTGGTCCTGGTTGTTGCGAATGTTCCCGACTGTCACCTTGACCGGCGCGGAGAACGAGCGCCCGCCGTCGCTAGAGGTCGCGACGAGCACGGGCGAGTGCGTGCCTAAACCGTTGAACTGCGCCCAGCTGACGTAGATTCGGCCAGAGGCAGCGACGTGGATGGACTCGTGATCCGGGAACTGGCCGTTCCCACCCTTCGTTTTGCCGTTCCCGTTCCAGGTCGAGATCGGGGTCAAGCCCGTCGTCTGCCATGTGATCCCTGTGGTCGTGACCGTGCCTCGGTTCAGGAGCAGCTGGATTCGGTACGGCGGTGTGAAGTTGAACGACTGGCAGACGAAGTACGCCATCGTGCCGTCTGGGCTGAATGCGACGACCGGATCGCCACCGGCGTCGTACGCCCCCGTTCCCGCGACGTTCGGGTCGTTCGTGTACTTCGTGATCCCAGGCAGGTAGCCCTCCGGCAACGCGCCGGTCCATGACTGCCCGCCGTTCATGCTGACGTACATGCCGCAGCCGTCGTTGTAGTTCCAGTCGTTCGAGCCGGACAGCAGCATCTGCGGCATTTGCGGATTGACCGCAAGCGGCGTCTCGTTCTGCGAGAGCTGGTCCTGCGTGACGTTGACAGGCGTGCTGATCGTGAATGCGTTCGCGGAGCCGGCGCTGAGCCCAGCTGCGGCGAACACGGTTAGTACCGCCAACAGGCGGATTGTTCCCTTCAAAACTCCCTCCCCTCAGAGTTCCCCAGTTGGGCGGAGTCTAGTCTCGGCCTAGAGGCCGAGGCGCTGTAGCGTCGCTTCATCGCGGCGCCAGCGCGGCTTCACCTTGACCCGGAGCTCGAGGTAGACGGGATGCCCGACGATCGCCTCGATCTCCGGGCGCGCGCGCCGGCCGATCTCCCGCACCATCGAACCACCCTTGCCGACGACGATGTGCTTCTGCGATTCCGTCTCGACGAGCAGGTCGGCCTCGATCACCTTCTCCCCGAGCTCCTGGACCT
>DAITAW010000055.1:0-16430 GCA_036824055.1 Gaiellaceae bacterium
GGTGTCACCGAAGCGGCCGAAGAAGGATGCGGCCCCAGGCAAGACGGGCAAGACGAGGAAGCCGAAGCCGAAGAAAAAGACCGCGCGCGGGAAGTAGCCGCGGGGGGTCGACCAAGCGCCCGGTGGCGCTGACGTCTCGAAGAGCCGAACGAGCGCTTGCGTTCATCGACCGGGATGCCGAACGTCCGCAGTCAGCCAGCACCGACGCCCTGGCACAGGGCGAGTGCTATTAGAGCACTGCTAATTGTGAAAGACGCCGCTTCAAGGCTTTGCTGGAGTCAAGACGATCGCGACCGTTCCCGAGCTCCTCCCACGCTCGAGCGATCGCTCGACGACCGCATAACTGTCGCGCTTTGGCGGAAGTGCGACATGAGGCCCAGTCGGAGATTGCTGCCCGGCCAGCTCGACGCGGCCGAAGCGCAGGAAGCAGGGAGGCGAATAGTGCGAGAAAACGCGCGAGCTCTGTGCCGCCTCGAGTCCGTCTCCGCCTTCCGGCTCCGCGGGCAGCCCGCTAGCGTTGTTGGAGTGGCGGGTCGCGATAGGCCGAGTGATTGGGACCCCGACGACTGGTTCGCCGAGCCGGAGCCCTCGCCCCGACGAGTCAGGAGCGGTGGCGCCGCCCGTGTCGACCACGAATCGCGCACCGTCGAGCAGGGGCGGTTACCAGCCGAGGATTGGCTCAGCAACGTTGAGACTGCCCGGACGCGGAGGCCGCGGTTCGCTAGTGAGCGTCGCCTCTCGACTCGCTCAGTCATCGCGGCTGGGGCGTTCGCGCTCGTCCTCCTCGTGATCGGGCTCGCGGCCGCCGGAGTCTTCTCCAGCACAAGCAGGCCGCGCGAAAGTACGCCGTCGACCTCCGGACGCAGTACGCCCACACGCTCGACCCGACCCAAGGCCGTCCCGGTCCAGATTCCGACGACCACGCTCAAGCTTGGGGACCACGGGCCGCAGGTGAGAGCGCTCCAGCGAGCGCTGGCGAGTCCCGGCTACTCAACGGGCGGTATCGATGGGCACTACGGCGCCGCAACCATGCGTGCGCTCGCGAGCTTCCAACGGGCCAAGGGCCTCAGTGCTGACGGAATCCTCGGGCCGGCAACCCTCGCTGCCCTTACCCGCGCGGTCAACCAGCGCGGCTGACGATCGGGCCAGGTGCTCAGGCCCCGCGGTGCGTATCAGCCTGACGCGCTGATGATCACCCACGGCTCGTCCGGAACGAGCGGAAGCTCGTCGGCGTCCTCCTCGACGAGCGGCCTCGCCGGGCAGTGGACTCTGCCGTCAGTTAGATGTGTTCCCGCTGACGCAACAGGTTCGGTAAACCTGAGCGATAATCAGGCCGTGCGCCTGATTCATCGGGAGCGACCGCGTGAAGATTCTCTTGAAGAAGGCGAGTGCTATGACCATTCGTATCGGGAGCACGTGTCCGACCACGTGGAGCTCGTCCGCCTCGCCCCCGAATAGGGGCGAGCTCACCATTCGCGAGCATGGCCGCGCGTTCTACGTCTTCTATGGATTTGGA
Source organism: Gaiellaceae bacterium (assembly GCA_036824055.1). Classification (GTDB taxonomy): domain Bacteria; phylum Actinomycetota; class Thermoleophilia; order Gaiellales; family Gaiellaceae; genus 3-1-20CM-4-69-9. Next base: position 1,517 of record DAITAW010000055.1, read on the forward strand.
ACGCGGGCGTCGACGGCGACGCACGTGCGGGCGATGCAGCTCCTCGACAGCCTCCGCATCGAGCCACCGCTCCGGCGCTGATCGCCCACCCGCAACAAGACCGCACCCACCGGTCTCTGTCGCAGTTCCAAAAAACCGCGACAGCTACGCACGTCGACACGAGGCGAAGCGACGTTCAGGTCGGGCGGCCAGCACCACCGCCCGACCATCGCGTTAGAAACTCGCTGCGACCGTTGGGCCAGCGGCATCGCCATGACGTCGCAGATCAGGCGCGGTGTGACACCGAGCGCCGAGCTTAGAACGGCAGTTACACCCTGTTTCAAGCTGGGCAATCTTCACAGAAAGAAGGACTGTCGCCTCCCGTAGCCGTCCGCCAAAGCTCGCCTACGCCCCGTCCTCCTGCGCCGGCTACCCAGCTCTCGCTAAAGACTGCCTCGCCGATCTCGTCCGCGCGACGATCAAGCGTCAACAGCGCAAGGAAGTGCCACATCGATTCGTAGCCCGCTCTCATTCAGCTCAGAGCCACTGGGCGCAAGCTGAGGGGGTGCGCGGCCGACTCTCTCTAGGTCTGCGGAGAGGCGGTCGATTCGCGCACGTTGAGTCGTGGTCGGAACGTCGAGTCGGGCAGCGGCTTCTGCGGATCGGCGATCAGCGTGCTGAGCATGTCGACCGCCACGTCGGCGATCTCCTCGATTGGTTGCTCGACCGTGGTCAGGCGCGGCGACGTCCACTCGGCGGCGTCGATGCCGTCGAAGCCGACGACGGATAGGTCCTCGGGTACCCGGAGACCCTGGGCGAATGCTTCCTGTAAGACCCCGATGGCCATCAGGTCGCTCGAGCAGATCACGCCCGTCGGCGCAGGCGAATTTGTCAAGAGCTTCCGCAACGCTGCGCGACCTCCCTCGACGCTGAAATCGGTGTGGGCGACCAGCCCGTCCGGGTCCACGCCGGCGGCCCGCAGCGCTCGCTCGCGACCCGCCGCCTTCTGCTGCGTCGGCAGATAGAAGCTCGGCCCCGCGACGTAGCCGATGTGACGATGCCCGAGGTCGAGCAGATGCCGCGTCGCGCACTCGCCGGCGTGAACCTCGTCGACGCCGACGGAGGGAACATTCAGGTTATTGAGCGCACCGTTGACGAAGACCATCCTGGCCCCCTCCTCGACGAGCCTCGCATAGTGGTCGTGCTCGCCGCTCATGTTCGTCATCTCGCAGGAGATGAAGATCATTCCGTCCACCTCTCGGTCGAGCAGCATGTGGACGTAGTCGACCTCGCGGAATGCAGCCGCTGTGGTCGAGCAGAGGATCGAGGCGAACCCGGCTTCGGTGGCCCGCCTCTCGATTGCCTGGGCGAGCTCCGGGAAGATCGGGTTCTCGAAGTCAGGCAGGAGCAGGCCGATGACTCCCGTCTCGGTCCGCCGGCCCGACGGGACGTAGAGGAGCTCTCGCATCGCCCGCTCGACCCGCTCGCGCGTTTCCGAGCGAACGTTGTCCAATCCGCTCGCGACGCGGGAGGCCGTGGCGACACTGACACCGGCTTGGCGGGCTACATCTCGAAGGTTGGCCATGGTGTTGCAGGTCTATGTAACAGATTCTCAGCCGTAACTCCAGCCTTTTCAAATCTTGACATTTTCTGAGACGAGGCATAGGCTCGTGCCTGTTTCATGGGGCTAAGACATGTTTCAGAGCAGTTGATGCCGGGCTCCGGTCGGGCGGGACTGCCGAGCAGGAGGAGGAATCGATGAAAGTAGGAAGGCGTTCAGCCGTCCTGCTCGCCGTTGTCCTCGCCGTGGTGCTGTCGCTCATCGGCAGTCGTTCTGCACCGGCGGCGCATGCGAGCGCGAAGGCGGCGAAGCTCACGATCTGGGTCGACAACGTGCAGAAGCCGGCGGTCGACAAGATCACCTCGAGTTGGGGCACCCGGCGCGGCGTCGACGTGAACGTCGTGTTCCACTCGTTCGGAACGATCCGCGACGATCTCAAGACGGTCAAGGCCGAGAACGCGCCTGACGTGATCGTCGCCGCGAACGACTGGACCGGGGATCTGGCGGCGAACGGGTTGGTGCTGCCGCTGTTCCCGACGAAGGCGTTGAAGAAGCAGTTTCCGAAGTACGCGCTCGACGCGTTCTCCTACAACGGTCGCCTCTTCGGCACTCCGTACGCACTCGAGAACGTCGGGCTCGTCGTCAACACGAGGCTGGTGAAGGTGCCGAAGACCTTCGCGCAGTTCGAGAAGGAAGCGCTTGCGTTCAAGCGCAAGAGTCCTGACAACATCGCGCTCGCCGTGCCCCAGGGCTCGGCCGGGGATGCGTACCACATGTATCCGTTCTTCTCGGGCCTTGGCGGCTTCGTCTTCGCGCATGCGAAGAACGGGGCGCTGGAGCCGAACAAGCTCGGGCTCGCCACCAAGGCCTTCCTCAAGAACGCGGCTCTGATCGACAAGTGGAACCGCGAGGGCCTGATCAACTCGAAGATCGACTACGGAACGGCGAAGAACGCCTGGCTGAAGCAGCAGGCGGCCTTCTGGATCACTGGGCCGTGGGAGGTCGACGCGCTGAAGGCGAGCGGTAACCCCTTCCGGATCATCCAGCTTCCGAGGATCAAGTACCGCTCGGTGCCGTTCCTCGGCGTCCAGGGCGCGATGGTGACGAAGTTCGCGCAGGCTCACGGCGTCGAGAGCCTGGCGAAGGATCTCGTCGCGAGCGAGATGATGAAGGCGGCCTTCCAGCTCGATCTCGAGCAGGCGAACCTTCGCTACCCGGCCAACAAGGTGGCGGGCAAGCGGGTCAACGACCCCGTCCTGAGGCAGTTCGGCGCGGCGGGCGTCGGCGGCGTCCCGCTGCCGAACATCCCGCAGATGGGCAGCGTCTGGGCCGAGCTCGGCGGTGCCTGGGTGAAGGCCACGGAGGGCTCCGGGGCGACTTCCGCCCGTGTCGCTTTCTCGACAGCAGCCAAGAACATCCTCGCCAAGATCGCGGGAGGCTAGGCAGCTCAAGCAGGTGGGCGCCCGTCCCGGCGGGCGCCCACTACTACCGTTCGGCTTGCGATTCGACAGGAGGAAGGTCTGAGCACTCCGTCTGCAGGAACCAAGCCGGGTTCGCGATCGAGCGCCGGCACGCGCGCGCTCTCACTCCCGACTCGGCTGATCAGCGTCTTCTCGGGCACGGTCGGGCTCGTGATCAAGATCGTCTTGCTCAGCCTCGTCAACGCGTTCGGGATCTGGGCGGCCGTCGTCTTGATCGACCATCAGAAGTGGCGGGCCTTCGCCGTGCTCGTGATCGCGACAGCGGCGATCGACGCCATCTACCTCGCCAAGCGTTGGACTCTCCCGCTAAAGTTCCTGATCCCGGGGACCATCTTTCTGCTCGCGTTCCAGGTCATCCCGGTCGCGTACACGATCAACGTCGCCTTCACGAACTACTCGACGGGGCACATTCTCTCCCGGGCCGAGGCGATTTCGAACATCGAGCAGAACTCGCTCTCGGAGACCAACAACGGCGCGTCGTACTCGATGACGCTGATGCGAGACGCCAAACACCAACTCGTGCTCGCCCTCGTCGACAACGCAGGCCACACCTTCATCGGCACGCCAGAGGGCCTCCGCCCGATCCCGCGCAACAAGGTCACCATCAAGGACGGCGCGATCGCGACCGCGCAGGGCTACACACCACTCAAGGGGTCGGAGCTGGCCAGCATCGATACCGAACTCTCCTCGTACAAGGTCCCGGTCGGGGGAGGAAAGGCGATCGAGCCGCAGGGCTTCGACTCTGCGGTCGTGCTCGAGCCGCTCTACCGTTTCGATGCTCCGCAGAACGCCTTCGTTCGGATCAAGGACGGCGTTGTCTTCAGGGACAACGGCCGAGGCTCTTTCGTGGCGCCGAACGGCGACGAGATCGAACCTGGCTGGAAGACCTATGTCGGGATGAGGAACTTCGGGCGCATCATCCACAGCCCGCTGATCAGAAGCCCGTTTCTCAAAGTCTTCGTCTGGACGATGGTCTTTGCGACCTCGGTCGTCTTTCTCTCGTTCGCGCTCGGCCTGCTGCTCGCAATCACGCTGAACAAGCCGGGGCTCAGCTTCCAGCGGACGTATCGGGCGCTTCTGATCATCCCGTACGCGGTTCCTGCTTTTCTCGCGTTGCTCGTCTGGCAGGGCCTGCTCAACGACGACTTCGGTGTCGTCAACCGCGCCTTCCACATCAGCATCCCGTGGCTTTTCGACCCCAACTGGGCCCGCGTCTCGGTCATCCTCGTGAGCGTGTGGCTGACGGTGCCGTATTTCTTTCTCATCTCGCTCGGCGCTCTACAGTCGATTCCGAGTGAGTTGATCGAGGCTGCCGAGGTCGATGGCGGCGGGGCCTGGCAAGTCTTCCGAAAGATCACGCTGCCGCTTCTGCTCGTAGCCGTCGCGCCGCTGATGATCGCGTCCTTTGCGTTCAACTTCAACAACTTCAACAACATCTATCTCCTCACCGGAGGCGGGCCGGCCCTGAACAACAGTCCCGTCGCCGGCGCGACGGACATCCTGATCAGCTACACGTACAAGATCGCGTTCGCCGCCGGCAAGGGACAGGACTACGGCCTCGCCAGCGCGATCGCGATCTTCATCTTCATCACCGTCGGGACGATCTCGGCGATCTCGTTCTCGCGCACCAGGGCCCTGGAGAATCTCGCATGAGCGTCGTCGAGCGCCAAGAGCTGTCGCTGCCGGCGGTAGCCGCGCGGCGACGCAAGAAGCGGCCCGGTCTCGCTGATACGTGGTGGCGGCACGTGGTTGCGTTGATCGGCGTCGTGATCGCGCTGTTCCCGGTTGCCTACGTCGTGTCCGCCGCATTCAACGGCGACAACTCGCTGAGAGGCTCCTCGCTGATCCCGCGCAAGCTGACGCTCGACAACTTCCGCTCGCTCTTCGGGTCGCAACAGCACACGACCGGACACGCGACGTTCCAGAACGCCCACTACCTGAGCTGGTTCGGGAATTCCATGATCGTTGCCGGCGGGACCGCGGTGCTGACGGTCCTGCTGAGCGCCCTTGCTGCGTACGCGTTCAGCCGCTTCCGCTTCCGCGGACGCCGCATGGGGATGCTGACGCTCCTCCTGATCCAGATGTTCCCGCAACTGCTCGCCGTCGTGGCGATTTACCTGATCGTCCTCAACACCGGCGACGTCTTCCACTTCATCGGGCTGAACACGCTCCCGGCCCTGATCATCGTCTACCTCGGTGGCGCGATGGGAGTGAACACCTGGCTGATGAAGGGTTTCTTCGACACGATTCCCTCGGAGCTCGACGAGTCCGCACGTGTCGACGGTGCCACGCCGGCGCAGGTCTTCTGGGGCGTCGTCCTGCCGCTGGCCGCGCCTGTCCTCGCGGTGATCGGGCTGATCTCGTTCATCTCGACCCTGAACGAGTTCGTCATCGCGAGCGTGATCCTCGAGACCCAGCAGAAGTTCACCCTGCCCGTCGGCCTGTGGCAGTTCATCGACCAGAAGTACTCGGAGCACTGGGGTCCGTTCGCCGCGGGTGTGCTGATCGCGGCGGTTCCGGCGGCGCTCCTGTTCGCGTTCCTCCAGCGTTACATCGTGGAAGGCCTGACGCAGGGCGCGGTCAAGGGATGACCGCGACGGAGCTCGATCTCTCCGCTTCCCTCCTCGACGACCCGCATCACGATGGCTCGGAGGTGTACGTCGCGGAGCGTCCGGAAGAGCTCGGCGGCGAAGCGGTCGTGCGCGTTCGGGTTCCGGGCGACGTCGCCGCGGTTGCGCTCCGGTGGATCGAGAACGGCGAGCCGCGCGGTGTGGAAGCGACCCAAGAAGCGGGCGGGTGGTGGCGCGCGCGCTTCCCCGTTCCGAACCCCAATGTTCGCTACCGCTGGCTGCTCTCCGGGGGCGAGATCGGTTACGCGTGGTTGAACGGAATCGGCGTCGTGCGTCATGACGTTCCGGACGCGGACGACTTCGTTCTCTCGCTCGACCGCGGCGGTCCTTCGTGGCACCTCGACTCCGTCGTCTACGAGATCTTTCCGGACCGTTTTGCGACGACCGGCGCCGGCGGCGCACCGCCCGACTGGGCGGTGCCGCGTGGTTGGGACGAGCTCCCGACCGGACGCGGGCCCGAGACTCCGTACGAATGGTTCGGAGGCGACCTCGGCGGCGTCGAGGCGCATCTCGACCACATCGAGTCGCTCGGTGCGAACGTCATCTATCTGACGCCGGTCTTCCCGGCGGGCAGCACCCATCGCTACGACTCGACGACGTTCGACCGGGTGGATCCGCTGCTCGGCGGCGACGAGGCGCTCGAGTCGCTGACGCGTGCCGCCCACGCCCGTGGCATGCGCGTGATCTCGGACTTGACGACGAACCACACGGGGGACAAGCACGAGTGGTTCGTCGGCGATGAGCGTGACCTCTATCTCTTCGACGAACAAGGCGACTACGAAGCTTGGTGGGGAATCAAGTCGCTGCCGAAGTTGAACTGGCTCTCCCCCGAGCTGAGGCGGCGTCTGCAGGCGGTCGCCCGCAAGTGGCTTCAGCCGCCGTACGCGCTCGACGGCTGGCGTGTCGACGTGGCCAACATGAGCGGCCGGACGGGAGCGACGGATGTGAACGCCGACGTCGCCCCGACTCTCCGGGAAGTTCTCGACCCGGAAGCGCTGCTCGTTGCGGAGAACTTCCACGACTTTCGCTCGGACTTCCCCGGCTGGCACGGTGTCATGAATTACGCCGGCTTTTCCCGGCCGGTCTGGACCTGGCTGCGTGGCGACATCGAGATCCCGTACTTCGGGCTTCCCATCTCGATGCCACGCCTTGGCGGCGCGGCCTCGGTCGCGACGATGCGGGCGTTCCGCGCCGGCGTCCCCTGGCAGTTCGTTCTGCACTCGTGGTCGATCCTCGACAGCCACGACACCCCTCGGTTCCGCACGATCGCGGGGTCACGCGCTCGCCAGCTGGTCGGAATCGGTCTGCAGATGACGATGCCCGGGGTCCCGATGATCTTCGCCGGCGACGAGCTCGGGCTCGAGGGTGAATGGGGCGAGGACGCGCGCCGGACGATGCCTTGGGATCGCCGGGACGTCTGGGACCTGGAGCTCCTCGGCGAGTATCGCCGCCTGATCGCTCTGCGGCGATCGTGCCCGGCGCTTGCCCGCGGTGGGATCCGCTTCGCTTTCGTGGACGACAACGTCATCGCCTACGTCCGCGAGTCGAGCGGCGAACGTCTCCTCTGTCTCGCCAGCCGGGACGACCACGCACCGGTGCGACTTCCGCTTTCAGCATTGGGCGCACGCGAGCTGGAGTGTCTGTTCGGATCGGAAGCAGAGCTCGAGAGCGCGGAGGCAGTGCTTCCTGCGTCGGGCCCTTCATTCCACGTCTGGAGGCTGACGAATGGCTGAGGTGATTTTCGACAAGGTCGAGAAGGTCTACGACAACGACGTCCACGCCGTCCACGATCTGTCGCTTGAGATTCGGGACGGCGAGTTCGTCGTGCTCGTCGGGCCTTCGGGCTGTGGGAAAACGACGGCACTTCGCATGGTGGCGGGCCTCGAGGAGATCACCGACGGCAAGGTCTCGATCGGCGGACGCGTCGTCAACGACCTGACGCCGAAGGAGCGCGACATCGCGATGGTCTTCCAGAACTACGCGCTCTATCCGCACCTGTCGGTGTCCGACAACATCGGCTTCGGCTTGCGTCTGCGCAAGACGCCGAAGAACGTCGTCGAGGAGCGCATCGCCTGGGCCGCGAAGCTTCTCGGCCTGACGCCCTACCTCCACCGGCGGCCGAAGGAGCTCTCGGGCGGGCAGCGCCAGCGGGTTGCGATGGGCCGGGCGATCGTGCGCCAGCCGCAGGTGTTCCTGATGGACGAGCCCCTGTCCAACCTCGACGCGAAGCTGCGCGTGCAGATGCGTGCGGAGATCGCGCGGATCCAGCACGAAGTGGGAGTGACGACGATCTACGTCACGCACGACCAGGTCGAGGCGATGACGATGGGAGACCGTGTTGCCGTGATGCGCAGGGGCGAGCTGCAGCAGATGGCGGAGCCGCAAAGCCTCTACAACGCCCCGAACAACCTCTTCGTGGCGAGCTTCATCGGCAGCCCCGCCATGAACATCGTCGAGGCCGACGTCGTGCGTCGCGATGGCGGCATCTCGGTCCGGATCGGAGAGCAGGAGCTGCCGGTTCCCGAGAGCGTCAGGGGACGCCGGCCGGCGCTGTCCGGATACGCCGGTCGGAAGCTCGCGCTCGGCATCCGTCCCGAGCACCTGGAGGATGCGATCCATGCCCGCAACGGCGGTGCGCGTCTGCGCGGTCGAGTGCTGCTCACGGAAGCGCTCGGCTCGGAGATTCTCGCGCACGTGGAGATGAAGGCTACGGCGGTCGTGACGGAGGACGTGGTCGAGGGGGCCGTGGTGGATGAGGCCGAGCAGGAGATCGCGGCCGGGCTGCTCGAGTCCGCCGACGGAGTTCGGACGACGTTCGTCGGCCGTTTCGATCCGTCATCGAGGGTCAGGCCCGACGACGAGGTCGAGCTCGTCGTTGACGCTGAGAAGCTGCAGTTCTTCGACCTCGAGACCGGCTACGCGATCCACGAATCAGCTGTCTGAAGTAGCCGTACCTTTCGCGGGGCCGGCGGCGGTGCTCGGAAACGGGGCGTTGCTCGCGACGTTGTCGGCGCACGCACGTGTCGAGGGGCTCTTCTGGCCGAACGTCGACCGTGGCTCTCACCTCGGCGAGCTGAGGCTGGGCGTCGAGCGCGACGGCAAGCTGCACTGGCTCGACGAAGAACTGCAGGCGCAGCAGTCGTACCTGCAGGACACGAACGTTCTGCTCACGCGACTGGGCGACATCGAGCTCGTCGATCTCGTCCATGAGCTCGAGCCCGTCCTCATTCGGCGCGTCAGCGGCCAGGGACGCCTGGTCGTGCAGTGCCGGCCGGACCTGGACGGGTCGACGCGGCTGATCGGGGCCAGCGCAGAAGGGAACCGCGTCGTGTTCTACCGACGAGATGTCGCGCTGGCGATCGGCGCTCTCGAGGCGGAGGCGTTCTCGCACGGCTTCGGAAGCGCCGAAGGCGGGATCGCTCTCCCGCTTGACGGTCACGCCGTCGTCGCGCTCGCGTTCGGCGCTTCGTCGCGCGAAGCGGTGGCGAGGCTCGACGCGGCGTTGCAACAGGATTTCACCGACCTCCTTGCGTCTCGTCGTCGCCACGATGCGGCGCGCCTGGAGTCGGCGGCCCCGCCTCCGGCCCCGGCACCCGAAGGACTGGCTTCTCTCTACCGCCGAACGCTGCTCGTCTTCGACTTGCTGAGCGACCGCAGGACCGGTGCGGTGATCGCCGCACCCGAGCTCGACGCCGACTTCGAGCATTCCGGCGGTTACGGCTTCGTCTGGGGACGCGACCTGGCATTCATCGTGCTCGCGTTCCTGGCCGCGGACCGAACCGACCTCGCCGCGCGCGCGTTGCGCTGGCTGCCCGGCGCTCAGGAGCCCGAAGGACTGTGGCTGCAGCGCCATTGGACCGACGGGTCGCTGGCGCCGTCGTGGTGCAAGCACCAGCTCGACGAGACCGGCGCGATTCTGTTCGCCTACGAGGCGGCGTGGGAGAAGCTGCATGACGAACGACTCGACGCCGAGCTCTGGCCTTCAGCCCGGCGCGCAGCCGAGTTCCTGCTCGGCACGATCGAGGCGGACGGCATTCCCTGCGCGACGGCGGATCTGTGGGAGGAGCGAGAAGGACGGCATGCGTTCACTGCGGCCGCGATCTCGGGGGGCCTGCGCAGCGCCGCGGCGATGGCGCGGCGGCACGAGCCGCAGCTCTCCGAGTCGTACGAGGCAACGGCCGAGGTCGTCCGCGAGGCGATCGAGCGCGAGCTCTGGAGCGACTTCCACGGCCGCTACCTCCGTTCGATCGGGGATCCGGTCCTCGACGTCTCGCTGCTCGGCCTCGCGTGGCCCTTCGCGGCCGTTGACCCGGCCGGCGAACGGATGCGTGCAACGGTGGCGGCGCTCGAAGAAGCGCTCGGCGATGTTGAGCATGGTGTCGCGCGCTACGCCGGTGACACGTACGCGGGGGGAAACAACTGGGTGCTCGCGGCGCTGTGGCTCGGCCTCTGGTGCCGTCAGGTCGGCGACACCGCCGGGCTCGAGCGGTCGCTCGAGTACGCCGTCCGCTCTCAGACGGCTCTCGGCCTCTTGCCCGAGCAGGTCACCGACGAAGGCGAGCCCGCCTGGGTCGTCCCGCTTGCTTGGAGTCATGCGATGTTGCTCCTCGCTGCGCGGCCCGAGCTCGACGCGGTTTCGGCCGACCTCGGAGAGACGCGCGCCGCCGTCGCTCTCGACGGCGGATGAAGAAGCTCGCGCTCGTCCTGTTCCTCGCGGCTTGCGTCGTCCCCGCAGCGGCAGGAGCTGCAACGACCCGGCTGTTCCACGACACGTTCGACGTGCGCTACCGCAGCCCGGGCGGCGCAGTCGCAACGGGGACGAGCGTGCACCTGCGTCTTCGCGTCACCGGGGCAAAGGCTCAGAGCGTCATGCTTCGCGTCGACGTTGGCGATCCTGCCGCCGATACGCAGACGCGTTCGTTCTTGCCGATGCGTCGTGTGGGGCGGTTCTGGAGCGTCACTCTGCACACCCCTGCCAAGCCCGCGATCGTCACCTACGCGTTCCGTGCGCGTGTCGGGAAGCGGGTGCTGTGGTACGGAGACGACTACGGGGGGCCGGAGGACGACGTTCACCAGGGGGGAACCGGTGTGCAGAGCACGCTCGATGCGCAGGGGTTCCAGCTGACCGTCTACGACGCTCGCTTCAAGACGCCGTCGTGGCTTCAGGGCGCAGTGGTGTATTCCATCTTCCCCGACCGCTTTCGGAACGGAAGCCCCGCGAACGATTACTGCAGGGCCGGAGGCACGTCCGGATGCCCGACGTTCTACGGCAGCGTTCCGGCGACCCTGCATCCCACGTGGAACGAGCCGATCGAGAACCCACAACGCACCGGAGTCTTCAACCGCGACTTCTTCGGCGGAGATCTCCAGGGGATCGAGGAGAAGCTCGGGTACCTCAAATCTCTCGGTGTCGATGCGATCTGGATGACGCCGATCTTCAAGGCGCGGTCGAATCACCGTTACGACACCGACGACTATCTTCACGTCGATCCTGCGCTTGGTGGCGACGCAGCGTTCGCATCGCTTGCAGGCGCCGCAAAAGCCGAGGGAATCCATCTCATCCTCGACGGCGTGTTCAACCACGCTTCATCGGACAGCCTCTACTTCGACCGCTACCACCGCTACCCAAGCCTCGGCGCCTGCGAATCGGCCGCGTCACCCTGGCGGAGCTGGTTCAACTTCACCTCGACCACCACGCCGTGCGGAAGCAGCGACTATGTCGGCTGGTCCTCCCTCGACACGCTCCCGGTCTTCGACCATCGGAACCCGCTCGTACGTGACTTCTTCTACCGCGGGCCCGACAGCGTCGTCCGTCACTGGATCGAGCGCGGCGCCGACGGCTGGCGGCTCGACGCAGCCGACCAGATGGATCACAACTGGTGGCGCGACTTTCGGTCGACGGTGAAGTCGTACGCCCCGGACGCGGCGATCGTCGGCGAGATCTGGCCGGACGCGAGCGAGTACCTGTTGGGGAACGAATTCGACTCGGTCATGAACTACCGATTCCGGCGCGCGGTCGACGGCTTCGTCCGTTCGACCGACTGGTCCGACTCGACCGGCAAGATTCCCGTGCGCACGCCGACGCAGCTCGACCGCGCACTGCACGCGGTGCGCGAGGACTACCCACCCCAGGCGTCGGCCGCATCGTTCAATCTCCTCGACTCGCACGACACGAACCGTGCCCTCTACGTCTTCACGGAGCAGGGAGACGACGGGCTGACCCAGGCTCGCCAACGGCTCGCGCTCGCAGCGCTGCTGCAGTTCACCTACCTGGGTGCGCCGATGATCTATTACGGCGACGAGGCTGCGATCAACGCGCCGGGCCTCGGCGGCCCGGATCCCTTCAATCGGGCGCCGTACCCGTGGTCGGATGCGAGTGGAGATCCGAGCACGTACGGCCCGGCTGACACGTCGATGATCGCCTACTACACGAAGTTGGGCCGGATCCGTCACGAGCTTCCCGCACTCCGGATCGGATCGTTCGAGAAACTCGTGACGAACGACGCTGCCGGAATCTACGCATTCGTGCGCGCGGGCGTCGGCGCAAAGCCCGTGATCGTCGCGCTGAACAAGAGCGGCTCGTCTCGGGAGGTCGTCTTGCGCATCGGTCGCTTCTACGCTGACGGGACGTCCCTCGACGACCGCATCGGCGGCACGACGAGCACCGTCAGCGGCGGCACCGTCCGTGTCTCGCTTGCTGCACGTTCCGGGGTGGTACTCGTAGGACGGTAGTTTGGGTCGGTGGGTCACCTGGCGGTCCCTCAGCCGTACGACTTCGAGCGCTCGCTTGACCGCTTCACGTTCTGGGGCGTCGACCGCGCGAACGTCTGGCACGAAGGCGGCCTGCACCGGGTCGTGGACGGACGCGAGGTGCGAATCACGGCGGGCGACGGTGGGGTGGACGTCGAGCCGTTCAACAGATCGATCGGGGTCGTGCTGAGCAAGCTGCTCGGGCTCGAGCTCCTGATCTGAATCGCGCCGCCACCGGATCAATCGCCGTCTCCGACAACCCGGCGTGTCGGCGGTTCCGCCACAACGCGACAATCGCGCACCTCGACACGACTCCGACCGAACCGGGTAGGCGATGCCCTGTCGCGTCAGCGCTTTCCTATGGAATCGGGAAGTAGCGCCGCGCAACTCGCCCGCACCGCGCCGCGCAGCTCCTGTGCAACACGCCGCCCGTTCATTCGCGCAGCAAGCGCCACAGGCAGCGTGACCCTTCCGCGCCACCAGCCAACGCGGAATGTAGACCCGAGTCGAAAGCCGCGACAGGGAAAGCCAGGAGATTTGCAGGCACTTTCGGTCGATCCTTCGGGGCCAAACGGGTACCTAGCAGGGGCCTGGCGTTACTCGCCCTCCTGCGCTAAGTAAGCGCGACGACCACACCTTCCCACGGCTCGAGCCGCGACGCGTCGTCGCGGCCGTTCGTCGAGAGAATGACCTCTCCCGCGAGCGCCAGAATCGCCTCCGAGCCGGTCAGGTTCAGCGCAATGACGGTGCCGCTTCCGCGTCGCCACGCCCAGACTCCCGTCGGGCTTGCGAGTGGCGTGTATCCGCCCGAGACGAGATCCTCCCGGCCGTGGCGAAGAGCGATCGCTTCGCGGCAGAAGCTCAGCACGGATCGAGGGTCGCTTCGCTGCTCCGCAACCGTCGCGACATTCGCGGCGAGCGGGAGCCACGGGTTGCGCCACTCGACATCTCCCCAGGGGAGCGGCGTCCGTGCTCCGTCGCGATCGTGAACGTCGCGCACCCGCTCGGGCGGAATGTCGACCTGCCGCATGCCGAGCTCGTCTCCGTAATAGAGAACTGACGTGCCCCGCAGCGTCAGCAGTGCGAGGAGCGCTGCTCGGACCTTCGCGTCGTCCTCGTCGCACATCCGCGTCGGGAACCTCACCACATCGTGATTCGACAGCGCCCACACGGGCAGAGCGCCGTCGGGAAGGACGGCTTCCGTGCGCGCGACCACGTCCGCCAGCGCCGCCGCATCGAGCCCGGCGAACATGAACGGGAAGTTGAAGGCGAGCTGCAGCTCGTCGTTGCTTCCGTAGAACCTCGCCAACTCCTCGAGCTCCATGACCCACGTCTCGCCTACGAGCAGGCGCTGGGGGTCATAGCCGCCCGCCAGTGAACGCCAATGCCGCAGCACATCGTGGATCTTGGGGCGATTCGTCCGGCTCGGAGGATCCTTCACGAGCTCGTGCACGACGTCGATCCGGAAGCCTGCGACACCGCGGTCGAACCAGAAGCGCAGGATCTCGTCGAAGGCGTCGCGCACGTCCGGCTGCAGCCAGTTGAGGTCGGGCTGCTCGGGCAGGAAGAGGTGGTGGTAGTACTGGCGCGTCCGCTCGTCGTACGTCCAGGCCTTCCCGCCGAAGACGCTCTCCTGCCCCTCGGCCTCCTCACGCCAGATGTACCACGAACGGCGAGGCGATTCCCTCGACGCGCGTGACTCGGCGAACCACTGGTGCCGGTCACTCGTATGGGCCGGGACGAGGTCGAGCAGAATGCGGATCCTCCGCTCGCTCGCGGCCGCGATCAGCGCGTCGAGATCGTCGAGCGTGCCGAGGTCCGGATGGACGTCCAGGTAGTCCGAGACGTCATAGCCCCAGTCGCGGTTCGGCGAAGGGAAGGTCGGGTTGAGCCAGATGCCGTCGACGCCGAGCCAGCTCAGGTAGTCCAGACGCCCGCGCAGACCGGCGAGGTCGCCGATGCCGTCGCCGTTCGAGTCCGCGAATGAGCGCGGGTAGGCCTGATACAGAACGCCGCCCGACCACCACGGCTGCGGGGGCGTGGCCATGGGCAAAGCTACCCTGGGCGCGATGGATCGTGCCGTGCTGCAACAGCGTCTGAGCGAGCGCGGCGAGGCGGCCATGCAGGCACCGCTGAGGACGAACCACCGGAAGAGATCCCGGAAGCAGTGCCCGTCGATCGCGAGCCGCGTCAGCGCCGCGACCGACACGGCGGAGGCAACCAGTCCGGCGGTGAGCGTCGGCCTCACGCCGAAACGCCCCACCACGACCTGGGGCCACATTCGAGGCCACGACGACAGTCACCGCGAAGGCCGCGAACGCCGCGCCGCTCTGCATCGCCGAGTAGTGCAGGACGTCCTGGAGGTAGAGCGTCAAGAACACGCGCGTCCTTGGTCCCGAACGACGAATGGGTCTAGCCCGGGAGCCCTTGTCGCCTTTCCGCCAAACTGCGACAGCTAGCACTTCGATGTGGGCAGAGCGAACTACTAGTAGGCGACGGCGTCGTTCGCGTCG
>DAITAW010000174.1:0-3853 GCA_036824055.1 Gaiellaceae bacterium
TCCGGATCGCGTACGAATGTCAAGCGCGATCCTCCTTCACGCACCGAATATGGCTCGCGCTCGGGTTCGATTCCCTGCTGCTTGAGCTTCGCCAGCGTCTCATCGAGACCATCCACACCTATCGCGATGTGCCCGTAAGCCGTACCGAGCTCGTACTCGCGACCGTCGTGGTTGTACGTCAGTTCGAGCACATTCGGTTGGTCGCCTATCGAGAAGAAGTAATTCGTCGCCTCGACGTCGCCGTTGCGAACGATGTCGAAGTCGTTGCTGAACGTGAACCCGAGCGCCTCGTAGAACCTCCGGCTTCGGTCGGGCTCCTTGATGCGCAGCATGGTGTGCAGGTACCTAGCCATTTGCCTGCATCCTAGAGGCCAGAGCCGAGCGTCTACGGCCGATCAGCTCTGGGAGGCGGTGACGAACGCGTTGACCGTCAGGTCGCCGAGCAGCTTGTGCCAGATGTGGTTTTCATTCTGCTCCACCTTTGTGACGATTTCGCGCATGCGCGTGAGCACCTCGGGCTCGTCGTCGTCGTACACGTCTCCTTGAAGGAGCTTCAGGACGTCCAGCCGGTAGCGCGGATCGTTTACGAACGCCGTGAAGAGCAGGTTCAACCGGTAGTAGACCGAGATGAAGTTGTACCAATTACGCGTCCCGCGCCTGAGCGTACTCTCGTATGTCTGGAACGCGTTTCGAGAGAAGTCGCCGGTCTCGAATGCGTTGACGATGTCGGCGTGCGCGAAACGCGAGCAGTTCAACGCAATGCTGACACCGGTCGAGAAGATCGGATCGACGAACCTCGCGGCGTCACCGATGAGGACCAGTCGGTCTCCCGTGATCTGCTCCATGGCGTAGCTGTAATCGCCCTCGTCCGTGAACGGCTTGATTCGCTCGGCTGCCTCGAGGCTCTCCAGCAACTCCGGGCGGCTTCCGACGCACTCCCAGAAGAACTTCTCTCGGCTCTCCTTGCTCTTCGCGAAGTTCTTCTTCTGCGTCACGACGCCGATGCTCGTGACCGTCTCGGTGATGGGGATCTGCCAGATCCAGGTGTTGGAGATCGGAAGGAAGTGGATGAAGATGTAATTACCCATGTCCTCCCGGTAAGCGAGGGCGCTCCGATCGAAGTCCTCGAACCAGGTGTGGATGGCGTACTGATCGAACAGCGGGTCCCTGATGCGCCATTTCATCTGGTTGCCGATCAGCGTACGCCGTCCACTGGCGTCGACCAGCATCTTCACGGTGGTCGAGCCGTCGTTGCGCCCCCACCCATACCGCACGCGCACGACGTCCGGCTCAGAGAAGTCAGCGCCCTTGACCGCTACGCCTTCGTACACGTGCGCGCCGAATCCGTGGGCATGCTGAAGAAGGAGGTTGTCGAAGAGACCCCGGTCGACGTGGTACGTGTAGCTCTGCTCGACTCCGGGTTGGTCGCGCTCCCGGAACATCACGTCGGCGTGATCGTGATCCTGGAGCATCACATCGGCGTTATCGTTCACCGGGACGCCCTCGAAGTTCATGTCGTAGGTCTTGGACGTGGCCGCAGTCCAGGCCGCGCCGTACTTGTGCGGGAACTTGTTGGCCTCCAGAACAGGCAGAAAATCCAGGTCGCGAAACACCCGCGTGGAAGACGGAACTAATGACTCTCCGACGTGTGGTCTTGGAAACAACTCTCGCTCGAAGACCACGCAGTCGAGTCCCGCCCTGGCCAGATAGGCCGCCATGCTCGACCCCGCGGGGCCGCCGCCGATGATCCCTACGTCGAAATCAGTCTTGTTCACGACCCTCCCCTTCGATTTGCTTCGCAACGACCCAGCGCTTGGCAACACCTAGCACTGGAGGCTAAATGTTCAGCAGTTCCACGCGAGCAGTAGGTGCTTCTGAGCTTCTAACCTTAGGTGTCTTTTGCCGGCGTTCAACTACCTCTCCGGATAGCTGCCGGAAGCGAGAACGGGGCCGCCCCCGCGGCACGGCCCGCGACAAGCTCCTGGTCAGCCCTCCTCAAAGGTCACGATCAGTTTCTGAATCTTCCCGTCGCGCGGAATGACGAGCATTCGCCCCGCCTGCTTGCCCGGCTCTTTCAGCCAGCCATACCGGGCGACGATCTCCTCGCCGTTCTCCTCCGTCCCGAAGATCACGACCTCGTCGTCCGGCGGTTGGGCGTCGTAAGCGGCCGCGATCGCCTCGCGGCCTTTGAACGGTCCTACCGGGACACCCTCGAAGGCAAGCTCCGCATCCTCGATGAACCAGTCCGAGAGCGGCTCCCAGTCGCCGCTCCCCACGCACTCGTTGTGGACCATGACGTAGTCGTGGAGGAGCGCGATCGCATCGGGCACATCCAGATCATCTCGTACCAGCCCATACAGAACGCCGTCCATCCATTCACCGTGGCGCCAGTACGCTTGCCGGCGAACGCCCTCTAGCCGGAAGCCGGCGCGTTCGGCATGCCGTTGCGCCCGGTCGTTGAAGCTGTAGATCTCGAGCTGGAGCCGGTGGTAGCCGAGGTCCCGAACGAGATGGAGCTGTAACAGCCGTGCCGCTTGGTCGGACACGCCCTGGCCCCGGTATACCGGATGCACGGCCAGACGCTCGAGATGGGCGATCCGCGAACGTCGGTTCTCGACCTCGAAGCCCATCACGCCCGCGCGAGCACCGTCCACCTCGATCACGAAGCGGCCGTACGACGTCGGATCTCCCTGAGACTGTCGAATCTCGGCTGCGACTGCGGCGCGGTCCCGAGCCGCCCGTCCCCCGAGGAACCGCTGGACGTCTTCATGGTTCACAAGCTCGACGAGGAAGTCGAGATCGTCGCCCTGCGCGCGCCGAATCGAGATCACGGGGTCTCGCCCACGGGCGCGCCGCGCGTGAGGCGCACGATGCCTGACCCGAGCGCGACGCCGAGCAGGATCAGCACCATCCCACCGAGCGCCTGCGCCGTCAGCCGCTCGCCGAGCAGCGTCACCCCGTAGAAGAGCGCAATCGGCGGCAAGAGATACGTGACGAGGCTCGTGCGCGAGGATCCATAGAGGCGGAGGAGGCGGAAGAGGAGGAGCTGCGCGATCCCGGTTCCCGCGATCCCGAGCGCGGCGGCGGCGGCGACGGGTTTCCACCCTGGTGAATGCGAGGGCAGTTGCAGGAGAGCGAAGGGCAGCGTCACGAACGCTCCGGCCACGATCGTCGCGGCTGCCAGCACCGGCCCCGCGCGGTGCGCCGTCTGCTTCTGACCGTAGATCCCTCCCACGGCGTAGGCGAAGGACGCGAGCACCACCGCGAGCGTGCCCGCGACGGCCCACCAGCCACCGCTCGGGTGCACGCCGGCGAGGATGCCGATGCCCACGATCCCGATCAGCAGCCCCGCCAGCCGTCGCCGACCAACCTGCTCCTCGGGCGCGAAACGCATCACGAGCAGGAAGTTGAACAGCGGCACGGATGCATTCGCGATCGCCGCGACGCCCGAGTCGACATGCTTCTCGCCCCACGCGATGAGCACGAACGGCACAGCGGCGTTGACGGTGCCGAGGACGAGCCCGGGCACCGCCGCGTCCCGCAGGTCGCGGAGCGACCCACGCACACCGCTGCGGACGAGGAGGAAGCCGAGCAGGACCGGCGCCGCGAACAGCAGGCGCAGCTCGACGAACGAGGTCGGCTCGAAGTCGCGGACGCCGACCTTGATGAAGAGGTACGAGGCGCCCCAGATTCCGGAGAGCAGCAGGAGCAGGCTCGTGTACCCGCGCATCAGGTTGAGGCTATCCATGCACGTACAAACGTCCGCAGGGCTCGTCGTCCTCCGTCGCTAGACTCCTCCCCTTGACGCAGGTCGCGCCGGAACAGCCGCTCCACCGTGCGCTGGGGTTGACCG
>DAITAW010000056.1:0-16199 GCA_036824055.1 Gaiellaceae bacterium
GCGAGCGCCAACGTCACCGGCTTCCGCTACAGCAACGTTAACGGCATCCGGGCGTTCAACACCAACAGCTATGCCGCCGGCCCCAGCAACCCATTCGGCACAGCCACTGTCGACTCCGAGCAAATGTCGATCTACGCCACTTACACACCCACATGAACTGAGGTCGGCGCCGCGTCGGTGTGAGTCAGCGAGGGTGGACCCGGCCTATTTCGCCCTTGCTGTATGCGAACACTTCTTGAAGGTCGTTGAGGTGGCCGAGACTGAAATCGAGGTCGCGTAGCTGCTGGGTCTGGCGAAGGTACTCCGTGCTTTTTCCCGTGACGAAGGACTCGGGCGGTGAGTCGCGCCAGCGCTCGATCACTCGAGTCGTTGTCTCATCGGCGGGCTCGTAGCCGGCTGACAAGAGGCCGGCACCGATCCACGCGCAGCACAGCTGGTCTTCTTCGCGAAACTCACCACGCGTGCCCGCCCCACGAGTGTCACTCGAGGGTGACGACGGACCAACTCTTCGATCTGCGCCTCGCAGTTGCGGAGGCAGCGACGCCGCCGGCCTGCCAGGCTCCCTACTCGCGACCTCCAACCAGCTCACCTTCCACTCGACCGACGCGGCAGGATGGTACGAGCTCGCCTTCCCGAGCCCGGTCGCTCTACCGGCCGGCACCTACTGGATCGGAGTGAGCAGTGGTTCCACCGGCAATGTCACAGGCTTCCGTTACAGCACCGTCACCGGGGCCCGCGCCCTGAACACCAACACCTACACCAGCGGCCCAAGCAACCCGCTCGGCACGGCGACGATCGATTCCGAGCAGATGTCGATCTACGCCACGTACATACCGGGTTGATCCCCGGCCGGGAGCTTCATTCGAACCATTGAAACGGTGCGGCGCTGTCCACGATCGTCCCCAACCGGCCCTCGGAGCCTTGCTCGGCATTCACCGCTCGAACGATCTCCGACCAGCACGAACTCGTGCGGATCTCCGGGACGTCCGAGGGAAGCGAGGCCGCCGCCTCCGGAGCAGGGCAGTACAGCCAGACTGTAAGACCTGGGGCATCGGGGCCGTGATGCTAGCCAGCTGGCACTTGCGTTATCTCGCCGTGGCTGTACGCAAAAGCATCTCCAAGATCGTTGATATGGCCGAGAACGAAGTCGAGGTCCTGTAGCTGGTCGGTACGACGCAGGTACTCCGCGCTCTTTCCGGTCACGATGGCATCAACCGGTGAGTCACGCCATCGCTCGATCACTTGCGCCGTCCTGTCGTCAATCGGCTCGAAGCCGGCCGCCAGAAGGCCGGCCCCTATCCACGCGCAGCAGAGCTGGTCCTCTTCGCGGAACTCACCGCGGGTGCCCGCTCCGACAAGGACGACTCGCGGGTGATGCCGGATCAGCTCCTCGATCTGAGCCTCGTAATTGCGGAGGCAGGCGACGAACACCGGCGCCGGTGCAGAGGTGATCAGTCGTGTCCCGGAGGTCGAAAGAAGGATCATCGGTCGCTCCGAATCGGAGCGGCGGGCCAGCTGGGCCGGGCTGTTCGTCATCTCGAAGCCGTAGGGCATTTCCCCGCCGAGCTCCCCGGCGAGGAGGACGTTATCGAGCTCTCGAGAAAGCCGCTCCGCATCTTCGAGTGTCCCGACGGGGAAACATCGCCGACCGAGAGCAACGCCGGTGACGGCCGTCGTCGTGGCCCGAATCACGTCGATTGCAACAGGCGTCCGCTCGCCGTAGTCGTTGAAGCCTTCGACGTAGCATCCGATTCCGACCGTTCTACGCAAGTTTGGCTCGCTGCGCCGTGACTACGCGGCCGGCCGCGGGGGTCGCAGGTTCGTCTTCTCGAACGCATCCGAGTGGAGCCCCCGACGATAGATCTCTACCCGAAGCAACTCCTCCAGCCGAATGTTGCACAGCCGCACCTGCGGACCGAAGTGATCGAGGAGCGCGAACTGGCTCGGCTTGTTCGGCGCCTCGAACAAGAGGATTTCGAGTCCGAAGGTGCTCGCGAACTCGTCTGCAAACGCTCGGTTGAGCTCGCCTGCCTCGCCGAACAGGCCGACGCCGGCAGCACTCTCGCGGGCTTCGACGACAAGCTCCACCGCTCCGGCGTCGAGCCATTTTCGGCCCTGCTCGAGGAGCGCCTTGACTGCGTCAGAGGTGAATTCCCCCGCGTGCTTCTTGCCGAGTTCGAACTGGACTTCGAGTTCGCGCGCATGTGCCTTGGCGATGATCTCAGCAGCGCCTAGATCGAGGTCCGTGAATCCTTCGCCACATTCGATCCGAGCGAAGCCGATGTCGGCGCAGAGATCGAGGTAGTCATCGAGTCGTCCCTGTGCGACCGCGACCTCGAAGGGGCCCCCGCCGGCATGGGCGTCCACTCCGTTGGCGCGCGTGGCCGCGATCTTCCGCCTCGTCGCCTCCTCGTCGGCGATCATCCAGCACGCCATGGAGATCTTGATGCCCGACATCAGGTGGGAGCTCTGTGCGAGATGTCCCTCGAGAGTCACAGGGTCGTAGCCGGGATCGAAAGGAGTCGTCAGAGCGGGAAGGTTCGCGACCCCGATCCTGGTCAGATACTCGCTGGTGTGCATGATGTTCAAGGGTCCTTTGTCTCAGGTGGAGTCTGCAGTGGCCAGAACTAATAGCATTAGTTTCAGCGGCGAGGACCCCGTGAGAGCGATGGTTTCGGTGCGAGAGATTCAGAGGGCGGTTCAGCCCACAGCCGATCGCCCTGAGACCCGGTCGTAGGCTGCTACCAACGCCAGCTTCGACCTCTGCCACGAAAGATCGGAGAGTATGCGCGCCCTGCCGACCCGGCCCATGGCTTGACGGCGCTCCGGGTCATCGAGCAGTCCGTCGATGAGTGCCGCGAATCCCTCGACGTCGTCGGGTTCCGCGTAGACCGCCGCTCCTCCGGCCGTAAACCGAGATTCACGAAGATCGTAGGCGACGACCGGACATTCGACCGCCATGTACTCGGCGATCTTGATGAACGTCGAAGCTTCGTTTAGCGGGCTTCGCGGTTCGGGTGAAAGGCAGATGTCAGCCGTCGAGAGGACGGCGACCACATCGGGCGTCGAAAGAAAGCCGGTGAAGTGGACCATGTTCCCAAGCCCTGCTTCGTCGGCCAGCCGCTTTGTTTCGCCGGCGGCATCGCCGTCACCCACGAAGATCGCGTGCCAGTCGGTGCGTTTGTCCCTCAGGATGGCCAGGGCACGAACCGCGTGGTCGAGCCCATCCTGTGTGTTCATCGTCCCGACATACGCGACCAGGTGAGGCTTGCCACGCTTGAGCCCGGGATCGGGCTGACCGCGCTCGAAGACCGACGTGTCTGGCGCATTCCGAACGACGAAGACGTCCTCGCTGTCCTTTCGGCCCCGCCGCAGGGCGACCGTCCGGTACGAGTCATTGGGCGAGACGACGACGTCGGCCAGGGAGAAAGACGCTCTCTCCATGGCACGTGTCAGCCAGTACAGAAGGCCACGCCTTCCGTCGAAGCGGGACAGATAGAGCTCGGGAACGAGATCGTGCTGATCGAAGATGAAGCGGCTGGCTTTTCGCTTCAAAGGCAGTGCGGCCAACAGCAGGAGGTCGGGCGGGTTAGCCGCATGGACGACTGTGAAGCGTTGCTGTCGCGAGAGTCGGCGCGCAGTGCGCCACAGGCGCCAGAAGGCGACTGAATACTCCACAGCGAACCCCCGCGGTCCGCCTTCTGCGTACGGCACACGAAAGCGATGTATCTCGATGCCGTCGCGTACTTCGAACCTTGCCGTGTCTCGGTCTGTGCCCTCGGGAGAGATGACGGTCACGTCGAATCCCGCCTCCTGGATCGCAAGGCATTCCGACCAGACCCGAGTGTCGGTCGGGACAGAAGCGTTCTCGACGACAAAGAGAACTCTCCCTCGTCGCTGAGCGTCCTCGCGCGACATCGGGGAATCGTATCCTCGCACCGGTCGAGGACCGACGTGCAGGGCGGGTTCGTGCGCGCGGTCTTGCACGCTCTCCGAAAAGGCGAAGATATTCTCCGCTCTCGATGATGCGACCAGCGCTGATCCTCGTCTACCACGGCATCGCATGCATCGAGCGGCGACTCGACCCGCGAAATCTCGTCGTCGATCCGGAGCGGTTTCTCGCACAGGTCGAGTTGTTGAAGCGGCGCGACTACGAGTTTCTGACGGTTTCCGAGTTCGTGTCTCGAATGGACGGAGGCGCACCCTCGAGCGGGCTCTGCGCGCTTACGTTCGACGACGGCACGATCGATCATGTGCAGGTCTTGCCCGAGCTCCTAGAACGCCTCGACGTGCCCGCAACGCTCTACGTCTGTCCGGGCCTGCTCGGCCGGCCGAATCCGTTCCTCCGGCCGGAGGCAGACCTTCGTTTTCTGAACGCCGACGAGCTCCGATCGCTCGCAGGGAATCCTCGTATCGAGATCGGCTCGCACACGCGTACCCACTTGGTGCTCGAGGACGCCACCGAGGAGGAGGCTCTCGCAGAGATGATCGCGTCGAGGACGGAGCTCGAGCAACTCATCGGCGTGCCCGTGCTCACGTTCGCTTACCCGCGCTGCTACTACTCCCCGGCCTGCCCGGGGGCGGCGGAAACGGCTGGCTACATGGCTGCTGTGACCTGCGGCGCTCGCGGGAGCTGGCGACCTTACGAGCTCAAGAGGCAGGCCATGGCGTCGTTCGATGGTCGCCTTGCCTTCGAGTTGAAATCACGGGGCTGGTGGTACCCGCTTCAGCAGTCGCGCATCGGTCGCGCGATGCCCTGGGCGGTTGGCCTTTTTCGCCGACCGCTGCCCGCGGAGCCGCGAGACAACTGAGCGGCGCCGGATCCTAGCTCGGGCCGCGCGATCGTTTTCGTGCGAGCACGAGGTATTGACTCCCGGTCGAGCGAAGGCCCGACACACCCCGGTCGGCGTGCCGTTGGAGCCAGCGGTGAAAGCCGACCGCGCGACGCGATGGGAGGATCTCGCGATTCCAGAACGTGAAGGGCCCGAAGCCGAGAGTCGTCGAGTCGATCCTTTCGAGCCCCACCGAGTCGAGCAGGGCGTCCAACTCGTGACTCAGATGCTGAACGGGGTCCGGGCCGGGCCGATCGGCGGTGACGACGCCGAGCCCAGCGAGAATCTGCCTGGCAGGCTTGCGAGCAGGTGCGAGCCAAGGGTTGCGTCTCGGGTCGAAGAGCTGCGTCAACCGCATTCGGTTGTCGGCGGTGACGATCAGATAGCCGCCGGGCTTCAACACGCGCGAAAGCTCCCGAAGTGCCGTCGGCGGCGAGTGCAGCCAAGGAATCACTCCCATTGCGAGACCGAGGTCGAAGGTCTCGTCGTCGAAGCCGAGTGCGTGGACGTCGGCGATGCTCGTGCGCAATCGCTCGGCGACACCAGCCGCGATCGCTCTCTCCCGAGCACGCTCGACCATGGCGAGGACGGTGTCCGTGGCGTCGACCTCGAAACCCTTTTGCGCCAGCGTTAGTGACGTCAGACCGGCTCCGCAGCCGACCTCGAGCACGCTGGCTCCGGCTTCGAGGCCCAGACCGTCGACCCAGTCGAGCACGCGCAGGCGTCGCTCCTGGTGGATGACGGCGTAGACGTCCGAGCGACGGTAGATCTCGTCCCAGGAAGCCGACGCCTCTTCGAAGTGCTCGTTGACGACACTCTGCGGTTCGGGCTGTTCAGGGGAGACTGCACGGCGGCTTCGCCCGCCGAGCTTCTCTAGTGCCAGGGCCCCGTAGCGCAACCAGACGAGGGCGGCGGGAAGCGGGTCATCCCGTGCGAACCATCCGCCCTCCTCGACACCCGCAAGGGACCTTCGCCATTCGCCCACCGTGAGGTTCCCTTTCCTCACGTTTCGCGCCGACGAAACGAGGTCGAGCGGCTCGTTGATCCACCTGCGTCCGTCCCTCGGCGCTCTGGCGGCTACCGGTTGTCCCGTAAGGTCCAGATAGAGCGCTCGCACGACATCCATCCCGTCTTGCCCGACGAACAGTCGGAACGAGCTGCCGATCCGCGGATTGACGTCGAGCAGGTTGTAGGTGGCGTCGCGTGCGTCGTAGCGATAGCCCATGTCGAGGATCCCGCGGTAGCCGATCGCCTTCATCAGACGGCGCGTGGTTTCGGCGACGACGTCGTTCTGCATGCAGACGCCCAGCGTGGTCGGCCCAGTGTCGATCGGATCTTGTCGGATCTTCTGCCCGGTGAACCCGAGCAGGCAATTCGAGGACTCGTCGAAGTAGCCGTTGAACATCCAGATCGACTCCGAGGTCCCCGGGATGTACTCCTGGAGCAGAATGTTTGGCGACTCGGGGCTCTCCATCTCGTCATATGCGCGGAGGAGCTCGGCTCGGTCTTCGACGATGGCCACGCTCTTTCGTTCGGTCCCGCGCTGCGGGCGCCAACCCTCGGCGCGTTTCACCACCACCGGGTAGCCCGTGCGCTCCGCGAACTCGAGGACGTCTGCGCTCGACTCGGGGAAGCTCGAGAGGGGGACGTCGACACCGTGCTCGACGGACAAGGCGTGCATCTCCCGTTTGCTCGCGAGTCTCCCCATGAGGTCGGGTGATTGAGCCGGGAAGATGAAATGCTCGCTCAACGTCTGCGCGTGCTCTGCTACGAGGACGCTGCTTCCGTCCTCCGTCGGAATCAGGACAGCGCGGCGCCCCAGCTTACGACCGATCTCGAGCAGGCGCTCGACGGCCGACTCTGGCGTCGAGTAGTCGAGAACCCAGTCGAAGGTGCCAGCGAGATATCGGGAACGGGCAGCGGGGGCCGCCGACTCGCAATGGGCCCAGTACACCGGAAAGCCGAGCCGGCCAAGGCTCCGCGCGATCCCCAGGACGCCGTGCTGGCCCAGGCTCCGAACCGGCTTCAGCACGACGACCGGCACCGAGCCGGCGGCCGCTTGTTTTCGCCTGAGCCTCAACTCGCCGCGCCGGACAGGATGTTGTGAGACGGAAGGGATGGGTTGATCACGACTGTTGGCTCGCTCATATCGACTGGCGTGGGAACGACGACTGCTCTGGCTCGCCGTCGCTTGTTCCGGACAGGACGTGAGCTTCCGAGATCACGGATGTACGTCTCATTAAAGCTGATGATCCCCGCGAAATCGATGCCCTGGCGTTGGCGGCTGCTTCGTCCCGAAGTAGTCTTCGCGATTCGCGATGTGCCGCAAACCCGAAGCTGCCACCGGCCGGGGCCGTCGAAGGTGACAGCCGACCGGCGCCGAGTTCCCACGCCAAACCGTGCGACCGTGAAGATCTGGCGCAGAGGCGCGCCTCCTGGCGCCGACGTGGTCATCTTTGCCCCGTTCGCGGGACCCCTCTACGGCGCCCCCGGCCAAGCCGGAGGAGCGGAGCTGCAGTCGTATCACCTCGCACGCTGGCTTGCCCAATCCGGGCTACGCGTCCGCCATGTGGTGGAGAGCAGTGGCCCGATGGAGCCACCTGACGGCATCGAGGCGGTCTCGCTCGGGCCGGACGTCCATCGGCGTGGGCTGCCGCGTCGCCGGGCGATCCTGCGCGCATTGCGCGACGCCGACGGCTTCGTCTACGTTCAACGGAGCGCCGGGATCGCAACGGGTTTGGTCGGGATGTTCGCGAGGGCCACGGGTCGTCGCTCCATCTTCTCCGCATCCTCCGACGGTGACTTCACGCGCGACCGAGCCACGATGAGTCAGATGGGTGGAAGCCTCGAACAATGGCACGTGCGCATGCAGTATCAGGTCGGCCTTCGTTCCGTCCATGCGGTGGTTGCGCAGACTAAGAACCAGGCGCAGCTCGCGAGAGAGAGCTTTGGTCTCAACCCGAACGTGATCCGGAGCTTCTGTGGCGCGGCGCAAGACGCAGAAGAGGCGAGAGAGGCATTCCTTTGGATCGGTAGCCTCACCGACGTCAAGGATCCACTCTCGTTTCTCGCACTGGTCGAGCAGTTACCCGACGTCCCTTTCTGGATGGTGGCGTACAGCCACCCGACGCGTTGGCAGCACCTCGTGGCCGAGGTTCGCGACCGTGCTGCCCGGCTACCGAATCTCGAGCTGCTCCCACGCCAGCCACGCGAAGAGCTGCTCGACCGGTACACGCGCGCGATCGCGATCGTCAACACCTCTCTCTTCGAAGGTTTCCCCAACACGTTTCTCGAGGCCTGGGCACGAGGTACGCCTGTCGTTTCACTTCGGATCGACCCGGACGACGCGATTACTCGCCATCGTCTTGGCGCGGTCGCGGGTGGCTCGCTCGAGATCGCGGCACGAACGATTCGCCACTTCGCCGAAGATCGGACTGCGGCGCGCACCGCAGGCGAGGCTGGGCGACATTACATCGAGAGAACTCACGCTCCGGAGGTCGTGGGGCCCCAGTGGGTAGCGCTGGTGAAGGGACTGCTGGAGCGCTCGACGTGACCCCACCGCCGGCCCTGGGTGCCACGCCGAATTACTTCGCCCTATCACTGAGCAGCGCTAAAGCGGACGCGCCGACCTCGGCAGCTCACGAGT
Organism: Gaiellaceae bacterium; assembly: GCA_036824055.1. GTDB lineage: Bacteria > Actinomycetota > Thermoleophilia > Gaiellales > Gaiellaceae > 3-1-20CM-4-69-9. The sequence goes on from DAITAW010000056.1 coordinate 8,479, forward strand.
CCCGAGCCGACGTTGAGAAGACCTTGAAGGGTGTCGAAACGCCGGCTCAGCGCGGAATCCGAGTCCTTTACTGCAAGGAGCCGGAGGCAGCCGCGTCCGCGCCTTGGACCCCAAAAGCTGGACGATCCAGCGCGGTGGTCGATGGCTCGAGTCTGACCCGAGTTTTGCCGACTTCTGCCCTGGGGATGTGATCTGTCGGCTTTGCCTGCAGCCGCCGTCAGGTGTCAGGGAAAGATGCGGGACGATCTGCGCGACCCTGAGCTGAGGAGGGCGGGCAGTGAAAAGTCGTGATCGGCTTCGATACCCACCGCGAGCAAGTGACCTTCAACGCCCCAAACGGGGTGACCCCTGAGGTGCGTCGCGGTCGGATCGCGCCAGCCGATCGGCGCGGCGTTTCCGGCCTCGCTGCTGGCGGGGCGGGTCGACATGGCGTTGGGGCGCGCGACGATCTCCTGACGGTTCATAGTCGAGGAGCTGGGCGTGGCCCGGGGGACGGTGCACCTCGCTCGGCTGGCGGGGCCGGCTAATCTGCGTGTGGGCGCAAGGCACATGCGAAGAGATCAACGACGTGCGCCAATGGCAAGCGCTCGAGACCCTTTAGCTCGTAGGTCAAGCACGTGTGGCGCAAAGCCATGACAGCGACAGCATCGGGAGTAACCACGAGCCTCGATCAGACCACCGGTCGTCTCCCGCGCATTGCGATGCCGTGTGCGCACCGCTCCGCCTTGAAGTCGACGAGTCGTGCTTCTGCGCCCCAGCGGCGAACCGTCGCGAGCGTTTGCGGATAGTCGTACCGTGGGGAGAGCATGTCGAACGTGTCGAGATATGCCCATTCTCGCAAAATAGCGTCATCGCTAATCCGATGGCTGTAGTCAGCTATCAGCAAGCGCCAGTTCAGGGTCTTGCCGATCCGCGGAATACTCCTGACGATCTTCGCGACTGGCCACATGGCGTCGACGTACCGACGGGTCCACCGATAGAGCCTTTCCGGTGGAACTCGGCGCGTCACTGGGCGAACCCAATACTTCGTGCCAAGCACATAACGGCCGAGCGACTTCACATAGACGTCGGCAACGACACTGCCACCCACCTTGACGTGACGCGGGAGAGAGAAAAATGCGCCGCGTGGGTCTGGTGTGTGCTGAAGCACCCCGAAGCAGAAAATCCTGTCGGCTTCGCGAAACGGCATCTTATAAATGTCTCCCTGGACGATCAGGACGTTGTCGCGTTGACCGTTCGACGCGTAATTCGCATCGACAGCGTCGCTGTAGTCGAGCGACAGCACCGTCGCACCGGTCGACGCAGCGACGGAGGTGAACCGACCGGCCCCACTCCCAGCATCGATGACGATCTCGCCATCAAGGCGCAGCGGCCATTTGCTCTCCTCAAAAAAGCGTTTCTCGCTCAGGGGGAGGCCGGTGTGCTCGTCCAACTGGGTGCGGCTGTGAAGATTCCATTGGAGCCCGAACCCAGCCGAATAGTTATCAGAGGAGACAAAGCGCGGAATATGCCGGACGATGGCGTAGTCGCTTTGGCAGGACGCACAGCGAAGGCTTCCTGTTTCCACGCGGCCGCCCTTATCCTCGATCGAGTTTGCTAGCTCGAGGCTCCCTCTGCATTCGGAGCAGCAGAGAAGCGACAGGTGGTCGCGTCTCATGAACGACGCAAAGTCTATCGTCTCCTTCTCACTTTACCTCCGTGCCCCGACGGTTTTGGGGCGAGTGGTGCAACGCATTGAGTGGTGTCACACCTTCCCAGCGCATCAGCAAGCGTCCCAAAGCCGATCGCCCGCCTCGTACGAGCACGTGTCGCCCGCGCAGGGCTGCGTGTCGCTCCTCCAGCCGTTCATCGGCGCGAACCGATCGGAGCCGAACAGACGCCTTACGGACGTCAAAGCCCAGCGGTTAGTGTCGTACCCTCACCGCATTGTCGCCTTACGCATTGTCGCTGGCCTCCGTATTTGGCTCTAAGGCCCTACCTCGGCAACCCATGACACCGCGTCTGCGCCGACCACGATCTCAGCGAGTGGCCGGCCGTAGGTCCACGTGTCTTAGCTGGTCTTACCCGAACGCGGCCAGCGCGTCCGCCTCGTTCGCGTAACGGCGCAGGCCGTTGTGGAAAGCGACGTTGTCCCAGAGCGGTGAAGGCCAACCGTTGATCGGCTCCGTGCCCGAATACACCATCTGAATGTCGGTCGTATTCAACGGATCAGACCCCAACTGCGACTGGTACGTGTTTACACCAGTCTGCGAGTCTCTCAGCGTGAACGATGTCTCGCCGTTCTCTGGTGTCCGGGTGTAGATCCTGTAGGCGCCGCTGCCGTCGATCGCCCATTTGATCCCGAGCACGAACTCGACCCACTTGCCTTTCTCGACCGGCATCAGCCAGCGGTCCTGCCTGACCAATGATCCAACAACTCCGTTATAGCGGAACAGATCCCAGTACAGGGTGCAGTTCGAAAGTGTCGAGTACGTCCAGCACACAGAACCATTGCTGTTGTTGCGGTAGGCCGTGTTGATCCCTTCGGGCGGTGACGTATACCGGGGGAAGTTCGGCTCGAAGAACGTGTTCCACGTCGGCTGAATCCACGTCGGGTCTAGCTTGATCGCCAGCGCATACCAGTCCCACTTGCCATAGCTGTCGCTCGCCTTCGTGTAGGCGTACTTCGACAGTTCGGAGACGCCCTTGTCCGTGCCAGGGTCGTAGAAGGGGGCCGTAGACGAGTCGTTGATGTGGTAGCGGTACACCTGCCCATAACGCGCATCTGAAACGAGCGTCACGTCACAGTTGATGTAGCCGATGCCGTCCCAAGTATTCGGTGTCTGGGTGGTGTCCGAGCCGCCGCAACCAAGATGGCTCATCAGCGACGCACGCCCATCGAACAACGGCGCTATCGAGGGGAGGGTCGACGTAGTGGTCGAGGTCGACGTCGGCGTGGTCGTCGACGTGGGCGTGGTGGTCGACGTCGCAGTCGTGGTCGGCGTTGTGGTCGTAGTCGACCACGTCGAAGTCGTGCTGCTAGTCGTGCTCGGCGTCGGAGCCGTGACCGTCAACGTGGGATCCGAGGTTGAAACCGCTGTCCCATTCTTGTTGTTCGCCGTTACGACGACGCGAAGTGTCGAGCCAACGTCCGTGTTTGCCGCGAGATACGTCTGCGCCGATGCGGACGCAATGGGTAAGCAAGAAGTACCGGTGCTCGTACAGCGGGCCCACTGGTACCCGTAACTCGCGGCCGGCCCATTCCACTTCCCTGTATCCGCGTTCAACGTGCTTCCAACTACAGGTGCTCCCGAGATGCTCGGGAGGCTCAAGCTAAGCGGTGCGCTCTGCCCTTGGGGCACAGCGGTATTCTGTGCGCTTGCGCTCGCCGTAAACACGAGCAGCGCAACGACGAGTACTGCGTAGTGGCGGCTTCGCATACCCGCGCTATCGGCGGCTCCGCAACCATCTTTAGTGGTTAGGCGGAGATTTCACTCAGTTGCGCGAAAGTTCCCTCAAATTGGGGAAGCAGCCCAACCTGAATTGGCCATCGGCGCCGGATTTCGTACCCAGCGAACGTGAAATCGTCTGTTCGACAAGAAAGCATTCGTCCCGTGCACGTTGGCAGCACGTTGAAGGATGTTTCGATGCAAAGTGGGGATTCGGCAGTCGCGTCTGGTGCTAGCCGCTGGCGCCCGTCTGCGCTCGCTGCTAGCTTCGATCCCGGCCTTGCAGTTCGAGCCCGTCAGCCCAGAGCTTGTACTGATCGACCCTGAGCTCGCTCGACGTGAGCGAGCACGGCTCGAAGAGAAGGCCTATCTCCAAAGCGTGCTCGACGTCGCTTCTCTCAGGCGCGCGGCGAAAAGTCAGCCGCCCGTCGCAGGGACCGTGCGTCGCCGGACGCAGTGGCGGGATGCAACGATCTTTGCCAAGCGGCGCCTTGTTCCGGCCGCCCTTTTGTGCAGTTTGGCAGTGAATGGGTTTCTGGTTGCGCATTTCGTAGCTCGCAGCGACGCTCAGGAGGCTGCGCCGGTCGCGGTTCGAATGGTGACGCTCACGGAGAGTGCGACGACTGTCCCGCCCGTGCCCGCCGTGTCGACGTCGCTACCGCGCACGAAGAGTGCAGTCGAACGCAAAGTCGTGGCGTTGATCCTCTCCGCTCCTGCGCGCAGGTTGCCGCGCGATCTCATCGATTCGAACACAGGACTCGTGAAGAACAACGTTCAGGTTGTCTGTAAGAAGAAGAAGCAGCCGCGGCGTTCATTCCTCTGCGCGGTTCGACTTCCGTCTGACAGCGCGAGCAAGGCGCTCTACGTTCGGTATCGCACGGACAAGAACGGCCGCAGTGCGTTCAAGTGGTTCGGGTACGGACGCAGCTGAAAAACGATTTGCGGAAGTCTTTTATAGGTTTACGCGCAGCGTTGACGGAAGTTTGCACAGACTCGTTGACCTTTCTTTACGAATTCGACAGTAAGGCATCCGAAATGCATGCTTCCCTACTTCTGTGCTCCGGATTACTCAAGAGCATGTGGATCGTGCTTTCCGCATTGCGCGCTGGTACGGGCGGCGGACGCGGCGCGCGGAGCTCTCGGATCTCGAGAGCGCGGCGCTCGAAGGACTTGCCAAGGCTGCACGGGACTGGGATCCGGAGCTCGCGCTGCGGCGTAAGCGGCCGACCGGTCGTAAGCGTTCGTTCTGGAGCTTCGCGTGTACGAAGATCCTTGGCGAGATGCGAGACGAGCTTCGCCGCCTGGATCACCTGACGCGTGACCAGCGAGCACTGGTTACCGAGGGAGCCAACGGTGAGCTGGCCATCGACGAAGAGAGCCTGAGCTTCATCAATCCGCAGGAACCATTGCCACTCGATGCCACGGTCTCGACTGAGGATGGCGAAGACGCGCGGACCATCGTCGAGTTGATCGAGGAGCCGCGGAATCCAATCGACGACTTCGAGCTGCGCGACGCGTTCTGTCGAGCGGGTGCAGACCTTGCCGAACGCGAGCTGTTCGTCGTCGTCAAGCGAGAGATCGAGGGCTTCTCGAATATCGAGCTTGCCGAGGCGTTCGACGTCACGGAAGGACGGGCCTCACAGCTCAGAGGCGCCGCCCTCGACCAGATGCGCGACCAGATCGGCGATTCTTTTCTCGACGCTGCTTAGCTCGGACGCCGTGACGCGAAGAATTCTCGAATCGCGTCCGTAACGGTCCGGATCTGCTCCTCGGTCAGCTCCGGGTACATCGGCAGGGAGAGCGACTCCTGCGCCAGCCGTTCCGCGTGTGGAAACGCGCCCCGGCCCAGGCCGAGATCGTGATACGCCTCCTGAAGATGAATCGGGATCGGATAGTGGATCCCCGTCTGGATCTCGCGCTCGGTCAGGAAGCTGCGCAACGCATCGCGTTCGGCCGTCTGAACGACGAACAGGTGATACACGTGCGTCGACGAGGTCGACCGCTGCTGGTAGACGAGATCGCCGATACCGTCTAGCTCCGCCCTGTACAGATCCGCGTGACGAAGGCGGGCCGCGTTCCAGTCCGGGAGACGCGGGAGCTTGACGCTCAGGAAGGCCGCCTGCAGCCCGTCGAGTCGCGAGTTCACGCCCTTGAGGACGTGGTCGTACTTCGCTCGCTCGCCGTAGTTACGCAACAGACGTGTTCTCTCGACGACTCCGGGGTCGCTCGTCGTGACCATGCCGCCGTCGCCGTACGCGCCGAGGTTCTTGCCCGGATAGAAGCTGAAGCACGCGAGCTTGCCGAGCGAGCCACAAGGGCGTCCCTCGTACGACGTTCCGTGGGCCTGCGCCGCGTCCTCGATGAGCTCGAGGCCCTTGCTCGCCGCCAACTCGAGCAGCGGTCTCACCTCCGCGGCCTGTCCGGTGAAGTGCACGGGCAGCAGCGCCCGGGTGCGCGACGTCACCGCCGCAGCGACGGCATCCGGGTCGACGTTGTAGGTCGCAGGATCACAATCGACCAGGACGACCTCGGCGCCCACCTCGCTGACCGCAAGCGCGGTCGCGATGTAGGTGTTCGCCGGAACGATCACTTCGTCTCCGGGGCCGATCTCGAGCGCCAGCAGACCAAGCCGAAGAGCATCGAGGCCGCTTCCCACTCCAACGGCATGCTCGGCACCGACGAAGTCGGCGAACTCCTCTTCAAAGCGCTGCACTCGCGCCCCGAGGATGTACTCGGCCGAGGCGGTGACTTCCTGGAACGCGCGGTCGATCTCCTCGGCGATCGAACGGTACTGCGCTACCAGGTCGACGAAGGGGACTATTCCCGTGACCTCTCGCGAGCGGGGACGCCGGCCACGATGGAATCCGGTGCGACGTCCTTGGTGACCACAGCGCCGGCTCCGACGAGAGCCCTCGCGCCGATTCGAACGCCGCCGAGGACGATGACCCCGGAGCCGAGCGAAGCGCCCCGTTCCACCACTGTCCGCAAAAGGGTCCAGTCGTCATCGCCCTTGGGAGCGCCCTCGTCGGTGGTGGCGCGAGGGAATCTGTCGTTGACGAACAGAACCCCGTGACCGACGAAGACCTCGTCCTCGATCTCCACACCGTTGCAGATGAACGAGTGGCTCGAGATCTTGCAGGCCGCGCCGATCGACGCTCCCCGCTGGACCTCCACGAAGGAGCCGACGCGGGTGTGACTTCCGATGCGGCAGCCGTAGAGGTTGCTGAACGACCAGACCGTTACGTCGTCGCCGAACTCGACATCGTCGATCAGGCGAAAAGGGGCAGCGTTGGCCGGGCTATCGGTCACATCCACAACCTATGCGCTGGGTCGCTCGACGAGCGGCTCTACTGCAAGTAGATCGCTATCCAGGCGCCGATCGCGAAGGAGAGGACCACGGCCGCTGCGTAGAAGGTCACCCTCGGCAGGTAATGGCGAACCAGGCGCGAGTTCGATCTGGCCGCCAGCAGCGAGGCCCGGCCGGGAGCGATTCGGCCGAGACGGCCGAGCGTGCCCCGGGCCTTCTGCCGGGCGGGGAGGGCCCCCTCCATGAGCAGCGCGGCTTTCGGCCGGTCCGGAAGGTGCAGCCTGCGAGGTGCTCTCGCTCGGCCGCCTGACCTCGTCCCATATGCCGCGGCGACACGTGGGGACGATCGCCGGACGCGCAGACCGGTGGGCGGATCCCAGAGAAAGCGCGCGGAGCGTACGTACCTCGTCAGAATCAACATCGCGAGTAGGACGGCGAACGAGATGATTGCGATCGCCAGCGCAACGCCCGACTGCACGTGAACCGTCGAGTGCTTCGTTGCTGAGTTCGAGGCGAGTGATCGAGAAGCGTCATCGAAGTGATGCGCGGCCACGGGATGACGCTGCGACCAGAGCTCGTAGCTCGAGCCTCTCGCAACGAGCCAGGTCTCGAAATCCACCTTCGTCGGGAAGATCCGATTCGACCACTCGAGGCTCGTCGGCTGCGCCGGAACCGGGTCGAGGGGGCCGACGAGATGGGTCGCGCCGGCAACGAGGCCGAGGCTGAAGCCCGGCACGAGAAAGAGGATCGCGAGCGCTCGCATGACCCTGTCCCATGTTGAACCTCCGGGGGCCTCTCCTCAAGGGCTGAGGCAGCAGCTGGGCCGGCGAAAAGGCATCGACAGAGCGGGGCAGGAACCGCCCCAGAGTGGGCGTAAGGACTCCGTAAAGGGGGAGGACATAGCCTCCGGCCTCTGGGCTACGATGAGCCTCCAGCCAGGAAAGGACGAGTTTGTTCGAACGATTCACCGAACGGGCCCGGCAAGT
>DAITAW010000057.1:0-16143 GCA_036824055.1 Gaiellaceae bacterium
GCGACGTCCTCTCCGATCTCTGCGCCGGAATGATCGGCGGGCTCGGGCTCGCTCCGGGCGGCAACTTCGGCGAGAGCATCGCGATCTTCGAACCGACGCACGGCTCCGCCCCGAAATACGCCGGCCAGAACAAAGTCAACCCGATGGCGCAAATGCTGTCGGGAATGATGATGCTCCGACACCTCGGCGAGCACGAGGCGGCGGACAATCTCGAGCGTGCGATCGCTGACGTCATCCGAGAGGGGAAGAGCGTCACCTACGACATGAAGCCGACGCGCTCCGATCCGAGCGCCGTCGGCACCAGTCAGGTCGCCGACGCGATCATCGAGAAGCTCGGAGTGCGCGTATGAGACGAAAGGTGACCGTCGTCGGCGCAGGGAACGTCGGTGCCACCTGCGCGCAGGTTCTGGCGGCGCACGACTACGCCGACGTCGTTCTCGTCGACATCAAAGACGGCCTCCCGCAGGGGAAGGCTCTCGACATCAACCAGATGGGCGCGGTGCTTGGCTACGAACCTCGCGTCACGGGGTCGAACAGCTACGACGAGACCGAGGGCTCCGACGTGGTCGTGATCACCGCAGGGCTGCCTCGCTCGCCGGGGATGAGCCGTGACGACCTCGTCGCGACGAACGAGAAGATCGTCAAAGACGTCACGGAGAAGGCGATCGACAAGAGCCCGGACGCGATCCTCATCGTCGTCTCCAATCCCCTCGACGCAATGTGTCACGTTGCGAAAAACGTGTCAGGGTGGCCGAAGGAGCGCGTGTTCGGAATGGCCGGGATCCTCGATACCGCACGCTTCTCGACCTTCATCGCGTGGGAAACGCAGGCGTCCGTCAAAGACGTCACCGCCATGGTCCTCGGGGGCCACGGCGACCAGATGGTGCCAGTCGTGAGTGCGACCACGGTCGGCGGCGTCCCACTCGCAAAGTTGGTCGGCGCAGCCGACATCGACGCGATGGTCCAGCGCACCGCAAAGGGCGGCGGAGAGCTCGTCGAGCTCCTGGGGACGTCAGCCTGGTACGCGCCTGGTGCAGCGGCCGCGCAGATGGTCGACTCGATCGTGCTCGACGAGAAGCGCGTGCTTCCGTGTACGGCCTATCTCGAAGGCGAGTACGGCATCGACGGTCTCTATATGGGTGTACCGGTCAAGCTTGGGTCCGCCGGCATCGAGGCGATCTACGAACTGGAGCTGAGCGAGGACGAGCAGGCAATGCTGAGCGCATCGGCCGACGCGGTGCGCGAGGTCGTCGAGTTGCTCACCTCGTAACCATGGACCTTGGTCTCAAAGGTCGCACTGCGATCGTGAGCGGCGCATCTGCCGGTCTCGGCCTCGCGACGGCCGAGGCCTTGGGAGCGGAGGGTGCCAACGTGACCATGTTCGCACGGCGCCGCGACGTCCTCCAGCGCGAGGCTGATCGGATCGGCGCGCTTGCCGTGCGTGGCGACGTCACGAACCCGCGCGATCTCGAGTCCGTCGTGCGACAAACCGTCACCGCCTTCGGCGGGGTCGACATCCTGGTCTGGAACGCCGGCGGCCCGCCACCGGGGCCTGCCGTCGGAATGACCGCCGAGTCACTCGAGGAGGCAGTCGAGCTGTTGTTTTTCCCGGCACTGCGCCTCGTCGACCTCTGCCTGCCCTATCTGGTGCAGAGCCCGGGCGGCCGCATCCTCGTCTTCACGTCGGTGGCTGCAAAGGAACCGACGGACCACCTTGCGCTCAGCAACGCCGTGCGACCGGGTGTCCACGGCTGGGCGAAATCGCTTTCCCGGGAGCTCGGCCCTCGCGGTGTCACGGTGAACTGCGTCGCACCTGGCCGGATCGAGACGGCGCGCCTCGCACAGCTGTACCCCGAGGGACCGACCGAAGCCGACCTAAACGCGATTCCGGTGGGACGCTGGGGGACGCCGCAGGAGTTCGGCGACGTCGCCTGCTTCCTCGCCTCCGACCGCGCCGGTTATGTGAACGGAGCAACGGTGGTCGTCGACGGCGGGCTCTCGCGAGGCTTGCTCTAACCAGTGTCCACGCTCGGCCGGTTGCTGTCGCCGTTTCGGCTCGCCTCGGCTGGGTTCATCATCCTCGTCGCCACGGTCGCGATCCTGGTGACGCGTGGGAGCAGCCAATACATCGAGATCCCGGACGACGCTCATCCGCTGGCCGACATCGTGCAGGTGCCGAACGCCAAAGCAGACGCGGACGGAGGCGGCATCTACTACGTCGACGTCCTGCTCAAGCCGGCGTCGTTGCTGGAGTCCTACGTCCCGTACGTTCGCCCCGAGGGCTCCGACCTGGTCGCCAGAACGCAGATCGTGGAGCCGGGCATCTCCGATCAGGAGAGTCGAAAGCTCGACCTCGCGACGATGAAGGTATCCCAGGACATCGCTTCTGTCGTTGCGCTGCGCGAGCTCGGTTATCGCGTGCCCATCCGACCCGGCGGCGTTCGCGTCGTTGCCGTGACCTCGGGCTCACATGCCGCCGGCGTCGTGCGCCCCGGCGACGTCATCGTTGCGGCCGACGGCAAGAAGGTGCGTACGCGTACCGACCTGGCCGCCGTGCTCGGCCGGCTCAAGCCTGGCGACACCGTGAAGATCACCGTCTTGCGTGGCGGCAAGCGATTGACGTTCTCGATTCGAACGACGGCTGACACGCAGAACCCGAAGCGGGCGATCGTCGGTGTCCTGCCGATCCAGGCCCTCAGCATTCGCCTGCCGTTCTCTGTCAAGTTCGTTCTTCGCAAGGTCGGCGGGCCGTCGGCCGGGCTCGCATTCGCACTCGAGCTCCTGGAGAAGAAAGGACGCGACGTCGACCGCGGCTACAAGGTCGCCGCCACCGGTCAGATCGAGCTCAACGGATCGGTGACGAGAATCGGCGGCATCAAGCAAAAGACGATCGGAGCCCGGAAATCGCACGTCGATGTCTTCCTGGTGCCGGTCGATGGGGACAACGCGCGGGATGCGAAGCGCTACGCGGGTGGCCTGCGGATCATCCCTGTGAAGAGTTTTCAACAGGCGTTGCAGGCGCTGGCAACACTCCCCCCGAAGCCCTAAAACCGAGCAGTTTTCGGCAAGATCGAATCTGCCGGAAAATGCTTAGTTTTCATGCGCGGCAACCCTTGTCTGCCTGAGCCGCCTTCGTAGTATCACCCACGTTGTTGCTGCGGCCCGATCTCTAGGCAGGGGAGAAAATTGATCAAGAAACAATTGACGTGCGACGACTGCTACTTCCGTCGCGCCGGGCTCTGTGCCCTTCCGACGGACGCACCCTGCCCGACCTTTCGGCTGCACAGCCGTGGGTCTCTCGTTCCACCACGCCAACCGCGCCTCGTTCCGAGGCCGCTCGGCGACTTCGCTCAGGTGGGCGCCGCCTAGTGCCCCTTCCAGTAGTGCCGCCGAGCTTCTAGGTCGCGAGCACCAAGCCAGAGGCCGCACTCGACCGCAGCAAGGCTGGTCTGCCTTGCTAAGGGCGAGGGTGGACTCTGGCGCCGCGTGATCGCGGGCTAGAAGCCGGCATGTACTGCTGGAAGGGGCACTAAACGGCCAGAGGTTCCCGGACGAGGGCGGCGAGCCGGCGCACGCCTTCGTTGATCTCGTCCGGAGAAACGAAGCTGAACGCGAGCCGAGCCGTGTTCGGCGCGCCGCCGAAGTCCGTGCCCGGCACGAACGTCACGCCTGCGGCGGATGCACGCTCGAGCAACGCGCCGGCGTCTGTCCCGTCAGGCAGCTCGAGCCAGATGAAGTAACCGCCCTCGGGCCGGCTCCAACGCGCATCCGGAAGCTCACGCTCGAGCGACTCGAGCATCGCGTCGCGACGGGCACCCAGGAGTTTCGTGACTCGCTCGAGGTTCGGTTCGAAATTACCGCGGCGCAGAAACTCGAACACCGTCGCCTGCCCGAGCAGGACCGGCGTGATGTACGTCGAGGTCGCCAGCGCCTCTAGCTCGTGCTCGAGAACCTGCGGGAGGACGAAGTAGCCGACACGCAGCCCGGGCGCAATCGTCTTCGAGAAGGAGGACGAGTAGGCGACGTTCTTGCCGCCTTCCAGATCGAACAGCGTCGGGGGGGCTTCGCCGTCGAAGCGAACGAGCCCGTACGGATCGTCCTCCAGGACCAGCAGCTTCTGCTCGGTCACGAGCTCGGCAAGCCGGTGGCGGCGCTCCTCGCTGAGCGTCCTCCCGCTCGGGTTCTGAAAGGTCGGAATCGTGTAGAGGAACGCCGGCTTCTCACCGTCGCCGAGCGCCTGAGCGAGCGAGTCGAGATCGAGACCCTCGTCGTCCATGGTGACCGCCGTCGTCTCGACACCACGCGCCGCGAGGATCTTGAGCGGGCGATCGTACGTCGGCGCCTCGACGAGCACGCGCTCCCCGGCAAACCGCTCGGCGAGAAAGACCATTCCCTGGAGCGAGCCGTTGGTGACTAGGACCCGCGTGGGGTCGACGCCGTGACGCTCGGCAATCCATTCGCGGAGGGGCCCGTATCCGGCCGACGAGCCGTACGACAGAATCGTGGCGCCGTCTCGGTCGACGACCGCGCGGGCGCAGTCGGCGAGCTCACCGACCGGAAGACACTCCGGGGCGGGGACGCCCCGCGCGAACGAGATCGTGTCCATTCAGGTGAGTTTAAGTGCGCGCGCCGAAGCGCTCGGCAACGAGCTGCGCGACCTCGGTCGGCGTCGTGCCGACCTGGATCCCGACTGCCTCCAGAGCTTCCTTCTTCGCCTGCGCCGTGCCCGAGGAGCCCGAGATGATCGCGCCTGCATGGCCCATCGTCTTGCCGGGCGGCGCGGAGAACCCGGCGATGTATGCGATCACCGGCTTCGTGACGTGCTCCTGGACGAACCGCGCTGCCTTCTCCTCCTCATCGCCGCCGATCTCGCCGACGAGGACGATCAACTCGGTCTCCGGGTCCGTCTCGAAGCGCTCCAGAACGTCGATGAAGGAGGAGCCCACGACTGGATCACCGCCGATGCCGACGATCGTCGAGTTGCCCAGCCCCAGCTGCGTGAGCTCGTGGCCGATCTGGTAGGTGAGCGTCCCGGAGCGCGACACGAGCCCGATCGCGCCTTCGGAGAAGATCTCCGCGGGAATGATCCCGACGTTCGCCTTCCCGGGCGAGAGCACGCCGGGGCAGTTCGGCCCGATCATCGTCACGGCCTTGCCAAGGATGTACGTGTAGACGCGCAGCATGTCGTGCGCCGGGATGTGCTCGGTGATGCAAATCACGGTGCCGATGCCCGCGTCGACGGCTTCGTAGATCGCGTCGGTCGCGAAGCGCGCCGGCACGAAGATGAGCGTCGTGTTCGCCCCGCTCTCTTGCACTGCGTCGGCGACGGTGTTGAAGACGGGAATCCCCTCGACGTCCTGTCCTTCTTTGCCGGGCGTGACACCGGCGACGACCTGCGTGCCGTACTTGCGGTTGCGGAGGCCGTGGAAGCGGCCTTCGCTGCCTGTCAGGCCCTGCACGACGAGCCGCGTGTCGTTGTCGACGATGATCGCCACTATCTCTGGGAGCTCCGCGCCTTGACGACGATCGACTTCAGCGTCAGCACTCCGTCCTTCACGTTGTCGGCGAGCAACTCGCGGACACGCGCGGCGTCCTCCGGCGGCGTGTCGACCCGGGCCAACCAGTCCTCGACGACAGGGTGCCGCTCGAAATGTTCGAGCTGCTCGACCTCGAGGCCGGCCGCGGTGAGCATCTCCTTCCACTCGGCCTCGGAGTAACAGCGCACATGGGTCGGGTCGCGCAGGCTCTCGGCCTCCTCGACTCGTTCGTCGACGAAGACGTTGTCCTCGATCACGACGAGGCGCTGCGTGACACGCGCCATCTCGGCGACCGCTTTGCGAACATCCTGGAAGTGATGCGCGGCAATCCTGCACGTGACCGCGTCGAAGCTCCCGTCCTCGAATGGGAGATCTTCGGCGCTTGCGACGACGTCCGGCCGCATGCCCGGGGCCGGGTCGACGGTGACGACCGTGCAGCCCTCCTCGCGCAGCCGCCTCGCGACATGGCCTCCGCCGGTCGCGACGTCGAGCACCTTCACGTCGTGTCCCGGCTCGCACCACTCGACGAGCAGATCGAGATCCGGCCCTTCACGATGCGTCGGGCTTTCGCGGAAGGCGTCGGCGCGCTGCGACCAGACGTCCGTCATGCCGCCAGCTCGACCGCGCGTTGCGCCGCTTCCAGCATCGTCGGCTCGACGTGCAGGTTGGGAGGCGCAGCCTCGGCGAGCAGCCTGCGTCCCTCCTCTGCATTCGTGCCGTCGAGCCGGACCACCATCGGGAGCTCGATCTTCATCTGGTCGAGCGCGGCCAGGATCCCGCGCGCCACCTCGTCGCCGCGCGTAATCCCACCGAAGATGTTGAAGAAGATCGAGCGCACCTGGTCGTCGCTCGTGATCACCTCGAGCGCGTCGACGACGCCCTGCGCATCGCCACCGCCGCCCAGATCGCAGAAGTTGGCCGGCCTGCCGCCCGCGACGACGACGACGTCGACGGTCGACATCGAGAGGCCTGCGCCGTTCCCGAGGATTCCGACCTCGCCGTCGAGCTTGACGTAGGTGACGCCCTTCTCCCGCGCGAGCCGCTCCTGCGGGTCAGCCGCTTCGACGTCACGCATCTCGGCGATGTCGGGGTGCCGGAAGAGCGCGCTGTCGTCGACAGTGAACTTCGAGTCGAGCGCACGTACCTCGCCGTCCGGAGTGACGATCAGCGGGTTGATCTCGGTGAGCATCGCGTCGGATTTGACGAAGCAGTCGTAGAGCTTCGCGATGAGGGCGAGAAGCTGCTTCTGCTCGCCCGGGTCCTCGATGCGCGCGCCGTAGATCAGGCGCCGGGCCTGATACGGCTGGAAGCCCTCGAGCGGATCCACGTGCAGGCGCGAGAGCGCGTCCGGGCTCTCCTCGGCGACCTGGTCGATCTCGACACCGCCCTCGGTGGTGAGCATGAAGAGCGGCTGCTTCGTTCCGCGGTCGAAGGTGATCGAGAGGTAGTACTCCTTCGCGATCTCCGAGGCCTGCTCGATCCAGAGCTTGCGCACGACATGGCCGTTGATGTCGAGACCGAGGATGTCGCGCGCCTTCGCCTCCGCGGCGGCCGGATCGTCGGCGAGCTTCACGCCGCCCGCCTTACCGCGTCCGCCCGTCAGAACCTGGGCCTTGACGACGACGGTGCCGCCGATCTCCTGGGCAGCCGCACGCGCCTCCTCCGGGCTCGTCGCGAGGCGGCCGTCGGACACTGGGATGCCGAAGCGCGCGAAAAGCTGCTTGCCCTGGTATTCGTAGAGATCCACCGGCGCGGCACTCTACCCGTGCCTCACCGCACGTCGCCGCATCTGGGGTCGCATGTCTAGAGCATGTTTAGAGGTACACGCGCGCGCGGCCCCACCCGGGTGGGGGTTATCACCCACCACCCTCTGCGATCGACGATACCGCCGAAAGGTCTACGCGTCTGCGCCGGTTTTGCGCCGAGATCTCACTCGCTCGTAACGACGCAGATCACCTGGCCGGTCTTGACGGGCTGGCCGGGGGCAACGGACAGCTCCGTGACCGTACCTGCGCGGTGCGCGTGCACCTCGTTCTCCATCTTCATCGCCTCGACGATGCAGATGACCTGCCCCGCCTCGACCTCGTCCCCCTCCGCGACCTCGACGGCGAGAACCGTTCCCTGCATCGGGCTGACGACCGCGTCAAGGCCTGCGCCCGTCGCTCCCCTCCCACGCTCGCGCTCGCGACGGCGTCGCCCCAGTTCTGCGAAGGCAGGCTCCGGCCTGAGAACGAGCACTTCGAACCGGCGTCCATCGACCTCGACGGAACGCACCGCCTCGCGCACGCCGGCCGCTCCCAGCTCCGCGGGGCCGACCGGACGACCGTTCTCGAACTCGCCGGCGCGCGCCGCCAGCAGCTCGGATTCGACCAGGCCATAGCACGTCTCGCCCTCGACGAAGCACGGATGCGTCAGCAGAGCCTTGTGGAAGCCGATCAACGTTCGCACGCCCTCGATGGCGAACTCGTCCAGGGCGCGAAGCATCCTCCGGCGCGCGTGCTCGCGGTCGACCCCGTGAACGACGAGCTTCGCGATCATCGGGTCGTAGAGCGGAGAGATCTCGCTACCCGCGACGACACCCGAGTCGACGCGCACCCCCGGGCCGCTCGGCTCGTGGTAGCGAGTGATCGTTCCCGGTGCCGGCAGGAAACCGCGGGAAACATCTTCTGCGTTGATCCGGCACTCCAGCGCATGGCCCTGGAGATGCACGTCCTCCTGCCGCACCAACAGCGGTTGCCCGGCGGCAATCAGGACCTGCTCGCGCACCAGGTCGAGACCGGTCACCATCTCCGTGACCGTGTGTTCGACCTGAATCCGCGTGTTCATCTCGAGGAAGAAGTACTCGCCTTCGCGCGATAGCAGTCCCTCGATCGTGCCGGCGCTCCGGTAGCCGACCGCGCGCGCCGCATCGACGGCGATCGCCCCGATCCGCTCGCGCAACTCGCCGTCGACGGCAGGTGATGGAGTCTCTTCGACGAGCTTCTGGTGGCGGCGTTGTATCGTGCAGTCGCGCTCGCCGAGGTGGACGACGTTGCCGTATCCATCGGCGAGCACCTGGACCTCGACGTGGCGCGGATCTTCGAGATAGCGCTCGACGTAGACGGCCGGATCTGAGAAGTAGGCCTCGCCCTCGCGGCGGGCCGACTCGAACGCCCGCTCGACCTCCGCCGGATCGCGGACGACCTTCAACCCCTTGCCGCCGCCGCCGGCGGACGCCTTGATGGCGATCGGCCAGCCGAGCTCATCGCCGAGCGCCCGCACCTCGCCGGCCGATTCGACAGGTTCAGTGACACCGGGGATGATCGGGACGCCTGCTGCCCGCATCCGCTCGCGCGCTTCGATCTTGGATCCCATCGCTTCGATCGCCTCGGGCGGCGGACCGATCCACACCAGGCCTCGTTCGCCGCAAGCGCGCGCAAAGTTCGCGTTCTCGGCGAGGAAGCCGTAGCCGGGATGGATCGCCTCCGCTCCGGTCCGAAGCGCGGCGTCGAGGATCCGTTCCTGGTTCAGATAGCTCTCGGCGGGAGGTCCGCCTCCAATGAGCTGCGCCTCATCGGCATAGGTCACATGCGCCGAGTTCCGGTCGATGTCCGAATAGACGGCGACCGTCCCGATGCCAAGCTCGCGCAGCGTCCGGAAGACGCGGATCGCGATCTCGCCTCGGTTTGCGACGAGCACTTTGCTGAAAACCGCCACTGCCCCTCTATTCTTGCGAGGGTGAGCCTCCCGGACGGTCTGACGGTCGCGCGAGCCGCCTCCGTCCCCTTCGTCATCTTGCTCTATGCGTGGGGCTTCGACGGCCACAACTACTGGGCGACCGCGCTCTTCGCCGCCGCGATGGCCACCGACTGGTTCGACGGACGCATCGCGCGCAGCCGCGGCCACTCCTCGCCGCTCGGCTCGCTGCTCGACCCGGCGGCGGACAAGATCCTGGTGCTCGCCGTGCTGATCATGCTCGTCGATCAGCGAGTGGCGCCCGGCTGGATGGTCGCTGCGATCGTCGTTCGGGAGTTCCTCGTGACGGCGCTGCGCCTGGCCGCACTCGAACGTGGCGTCGTGCTTCAGGCGCGTGACCTCGGCAAGCTGAAGACCTGGTCGCAGGCCGTCGCCGCAGCCGTTGGCGGTTTCGCAGCTGCCGGCGCCTGGCGAAACGACATCGCCTGGTGGGCACTCCTCGTCGCGGTCGTGCTGACCTGGATCTCGGGGCTCGACTACGCCCGGGCGGCCCCGCGCCTCTGGCGCGGCGGCGCGACGGCCTGACCGTCCTCATCCTCGGGCCCCGGGCCTAGGCCGGCGCGACGCCACGGCGAAGGCGCCGCGGTAGCACGACCCTCCTCTTCAAGCGCCTCGAGGATGGCTCTGCGCTCATTTTCGCTGGGTTCCGGGGTGATCTGGACGTCGATGTCCAGACATTAAAGAGATACGGCAAGCCGCCGATAGGACAGGTATGCGCCGCTGCCGCCTTGCGTACGTCTGCGCGCTCGTCACGCTCCTCACGCTGTCGCCGGCAACCGCCGCCGCCAAGTCGGGGACCTCGTGGGCACAGGCCGAGCTCAAGACCGTAGTCGCCGCCGGAATAATGGCCAAGGCGGCGGCAGCGCGACCCGACGATCCCCTCACCCGCGGAGAGCTCGAGACCATTGTCGCGGGCCTGACGCATACGCAGGCGCCCGTGCTCGCCTCGACGGGCTCGGCCAAGGTCACGATGGCTGCCCTCGACGCCAGGCTCGTAACGGCACTCGGGCTCAGCCAGAGCGCCAAGATCTTCACCCAGGCCGCCAGGACCACCGGCCTTGCGCCGCCTTCTCGGTTCGGGACCGAAGCCGTTGCTCGCCTGCTCGGTCTTCGTACGAACCATCCGGCCTCCCTCGATGCGCTCGAGCTCTCGCCGGGCGAGCCGGCCACCCACGCCGAAGCCGCGTACTCCGCCGCGCGAGCGCTGCGCCTCGGCCCGCAAGACGTCTTGCGCATCCAGGAGCTCGCGGCATCCTTCGTTCTCCCCGCCGTCACGCCGTGGCAGAAGGAAGTCCTCACGACGGCGGCGCACTTCATCGGCTTTCCGTATGTCTGGGGCGGCGAGAGCGAGTTCCCGCAATCCCCCGGATCGCCGTTCGGGCCGCAGGTCCACGGCGGCTTCGACTGCTCCGGATTCGTCTGGCGCGTCTACAAGATCGAGCAATACGCGAACGGGGGCACGCTCCCGAACATGCTCCAGGGCCGAACGACGTACGCGATGAGCGGGGAAGTTCCCGCCGCGAAGCGCATTCCGTTCGAGCAGCTCCAGCCTGCCGACGTCATCTTCTTCGGAGCCCACGGCGCGACGTCGAAGCCGGCGCAGGTCGATCACATGGGCATCTATCTCGGCAACGGTTGGTTCATTCACTCCTCGAACTACGGCGTCGCGGTCACGCCCCTCTCCGGTTGGTACGAAAATCGCTTCGCGTGGGGGCGTCGTCCTCTCAGCGAGGCCGGTCTCGTTTCCCGCCCTTAGAAGCCGTATTTCCCTAAATCCCCCGTAGGGGGGATGAGCCGCCTCGACCTCGAAGGAAGAATCCGCTCGTCTGGCGTCTTTGTGTTTGGGAGGTTCTAGGGGATGTTGCAGTGGAAACCGAAGCTGATTGCCCTCTTGGCGATCCTCGTGCTCGTCGCGGCAGTCTCGGGTCAGTTCACTTGGGACTCGTTCGACCAATTCACCTGGTTCTAAGCCTGACGTGAGTTCACAGGCGGTCACGTCCCGCCGGCTCAACGCCCTCATTCTTCCTGTCTGTGTGGCAGGCCTCGGTGTCCTCATCGCGGCAGGCTACGTCTTCGCGACCACGGCGCACAGCGGTCGCGCACTGATCAGCCTCGCTGCGCTCACTGCGGCGGCGACGCTCGCGGAACGCTTCCCGGTGCCGATCAACGCCGAGACCGGCGGCGGCGTGCTCTCGCTCACGTTCGTGTTCGCCGTTGCCGCGATCGTCCTGTTCGGCTGGGCTGCCGGCGCTCTCCTACTCCTCGCGGCGACCGCCATCGTGCAGCTCGCCCAGCACCGCCCGCTGCAGCGCATCGCGTTCAACGTTGCAGTACTGGCGCTTGTCGCACTCGCGGCAGGCGCACTGATCGCTCCGATCCACGGTCAGGCCGTCGGCGCAGTCGTCGCGCGCGTCGTGCTCGCCGCCACTGCCGACAACGTCGTCAACATCGTCCTGATCTCGGCCGCGATCGCACTCAGCAGCGGCCAGCCTTATCTGAATCTGATGCGGACTCACGTGCGCGCGACGATCGTGCCCTTTGCGTTCATGGCGTCGGCGGCGCTGATGCTCGTCGTCTTGTGGGAGCGCTCGCCGGTCTTGTCGGTGGCGCTCGTCGGACCGCTGCTCGCGATCGCGCTGTACCAGCGCTCGACACACCGCGCCCTGCGTGCAATGCGGCTGGCGCTCACCGACCCGCTCACCGGGCTTGGAAACCACCGCCACTTCCACGAGCGACTCCAACGCGAGCTGTTGCGTGCGGAGGAGGAGGCGAGCCCGCTGACGCTCTGCTTCGTCGACATCGACGACTTCAAGGGAATCAACGATCGCTACGGGCATCCGTCCGGCGACCGCGTCCTCTCACAGATCGGGGCGAGACTCCGGCAGGGAGGCGAGGCCTTCCGGCTCGGGGGCGACGAGTTCGCGCTTCTCCTCGCCGATCACGACGAGACGACGGCGCTAGCCGCCGCGGGTTCGATCGTCGAGCGAGTCGCGACTGTCGACTTCGACCACATCGGCACCGTGACGGTCAGCGCCGGGCTCGCGACGTTCCCGATGCAGGGCCACGGCCGCGACGAGCTGATCCGCCTCGCCGACAGCGCGCTGTACTGGGCCAAGGAGCACGGCAAGAACCGCGTGCGTCTCTACCGACCGGAAGTCGTCGAGCTCTCGGAGCTGAAGCGGCTCGCCGCCGGGCCTGACAAGGCCGCGCGTTACCGGGCGGCCGCCTCGCTCGCCAAAGCTGTCGATGCCCGCGACACCTACACGGGGAGTCATTCCGAGCGAGTCAGCGAGCTGGCCGCGCGAGTCGCTGCGCGGCTGGGCATCGGTGCGGAGCAGGTCGAGCTCACCCGGCTCGCGGGCAGTCTCCACGACCTCGGCAAGCTCGCCATCCCGGAGGAGATCCTGCGCAAGCCCGGCACGCTGACCGACTCGGAGCGGCTCGTGCTGGAACGGCATCCGCAGATCGGCTTTCGCATGCTCGACAGCCTCGGCGTCGACCCCGTCGCCGATCTCGTCCTGCACCATCACGAGCGCTGGGACGGCGCGGGGTATCCAGACGGCCTGGCCGGCGAAAAGATTCCGCTCGGGGCCAGGATCATCTTCGTCACGGACGCCTACGACGCGATGACCTCCGACCGGATCTACCGGCCGAAGCTTTCTTCCCAGGCGGCGCTCGCAGAGCTCGAGCGTTGTGCGGGCACCCAGTTCGACCCTGGCATCGTCGCGGCCTTCGTGGCGGAGCTCGGACCGAGCGAGTCCCTGGAGGCCGCGCCGGCTCTGCCGGCGCTTGCGTCCTAACTGGCGCTAGAGCGGGATGTTTCCGTGCTTGCGGCGCGGGCGCGGCTCTTGCTTCGTCAGTGACGTCTCGAGCGCGTCGATCAGAACCGGTCGTGTGCGCCGCGGCTCGATCACCTCGTCCACGTAACCCCGCTCCGCTGCGGCGTACGGATTCGCAAAGCGTTCGCGGTAGTCCTCGATCAGCTCCGCTCGACGCGCCTCGGCGTCGTCAGCCTCCTCGAGCTCCTTCCGGAAGATGATGTTCACCGCCCCCTCGGGCCCCATCACGGCGACCTCAGCGGTCGGCCAGGCGAAGTTGAAGTCCGCGCGGATGTGCTTCGAGCTCATGACGTCGTAGGCACCGCCGTAGGCCTTGCGTGTGATCACCGTCAGTTTCGGCACCGTCGCCTCCGCATACGCGTAGAGCAGCTTCGCACCGTGCCGGATGATCCCGCCCCACTCCTGCTCAGTCCCGGGCAGGAACCCGGGCACGTCTACCAACGTGACGAGCGGGATGTTGAACGCATCGCAGAAACGGATGAAACGCGCCGCTTTCACAGAGGAGTCGATGTCCAGGACGCCGGCGAGCGAGCGCGGCTGGTTGCCGATCAGCCCGATCGGATGGCCGCCGAGGCGCGCGAGGCCGCAGACGACGTTCTCCGCCCAGTGCTCGTGCACCTCGAGGAAGTCGCCGTCGTCGACGACGCGCCGGATCACCTCGTGCATGTCGTACGGCTTGTTCGGGTTGTCGGGGATGAGCGTGTCGAGCTCTGGCTCCTCCCGGTCACGCGGATCCGACGGCTCCGCGAACGGAGCCGGATCCATGTTGTTCTGCGGCAGAAACGACAGGAGGTAGCGTGCGTCCTCGAGACAGGCCTTCTCGTCGGGGGAGATGAAGTGCGCAACACCCGACTTGGTGGCGTGCGTCGAAGCGCCACCGAGCTCCTCGAAGCTCACCTCCTCGCCCGTCACCGTCTTCACAACGTCGGGGCCTGTGATGAACATGTACGACGTC
Organism: Gaiellaceae bacterium; assembly: GCA_036824055.1. GTDB lineage: Bacteria > Actinomycetota > Thermoleophilia > Gaiellales > Gaiellaceae > 3-1-20CM-4-69-9. The sequence continues at coordinate 14,067 of DAITAW010000057.1, forward strand.
CCCTCGACCATGAAGACGAAGTCCGTGATCGCGGGCGAGTAGACGGCGCCCCCCGCACACGGGCCCATCACGAGGGAAATCTGCGGGATCACCCCCGAGGACTGAACGTTGCGCCAGAAGATCTCCGCATAGCCCGCGAGCGACACGACGCCTTCCTGGATGCGCGCGCCGCCCGAGTCGTTGATGCCGATGACGGGGCAGCCGAACTTCAGCGCCATGTCCATGACCTTGCAGATCTTCTCGGCGAACACCTCGCTCAGCGAGCCGCCGAAGACCGTGAAGTCCTGCGAGAAGACGAAGACCTTCCGGCCGAAGATCGTTCCGTACCCGGTGACGACGGCGTCGCCGTACGGGCGCCTTTCGAGCATCCCGAAGTTCGGCTCGCGATGCCGGACGTAACGATCGATCTCCACGAACGAGCCCGGATCGAGCAGTTCGACGAGCCGCTCGCGCGCGAGGAGCTTGCCCTGCTGGCGCTGCCGCTCGATGGCCTTGTCGGTGCCGGCGTGCTCAGCTTCGTCGCGAAGCTGGCGGAGCTGCTCGAGCTTGGACTCGGTGGAGTCGGCGCGCGGCTCGTCCGTTGTCGCCATCGCCGGAGCGTACCGCCTGCTTGTGGCTCAGAGCCACAAGCTCGGTTGCAGCCGACCAGTACCGCTCAACGGCCTACCTCGCAACGCGCTCCGATGACTTAGTGGCTCAGAGCCACTAAGTCGTGTCACGTGGACTACGCTCGGCTCGTGAGCATCGACCGCTCCACGATCTGGCCCTACAAGGACGGCGAGCCCGGCGAGTTCGTCTATCAGCGCTACGGCCACCCCACCGGGGTCGAAGCGGAACGCCGCGTCGGTCTGCTCGACGGCGGTCACGCGCTGCTCTTCTCATCCGGCGCGGGTGCCACGACGGCGCTGGTGCTCACCTTCCTCTCTTCCGGCAACACGATCGCTCTCGCTGAAGGGGCGTACTTCGGTACGGGCGTCATCTTCCGCGAGCTCGAGCGCTGGGGGCTACGGGTCGTCGAGTTCGACCAGACTGACGCGCCGCCTGACGGAGTCGATCTCGTCTGGCTCGAAGCGCCATCGAACCCGTTCCTCACCATGCCGGACTTCGAGGCCGCCGCGGCACACGCGGCGCCCGTCGTCGTCGATGCCACGGCCGCGACTCCCATTCACCTGCGACCACTGGAGCACGGCGCCGACTTCGTTCTGCACAGCGCCACCAAGTACCTCGGCGGCCACGACGACGTCCTGCTCGGCGCAGTCGTCTGCAAGCGCGAAGAGGATGCCGGGCGCCTGAAGGACTTCCGCACACGCTCGGGCATCGTCGCGGCGCCGGACCCGTGTGCCCTGCTCCTTCGCGGACTCGAGACGCTGGAGGCGCGAGTCCACCGTCAGACGGAGTCCGCGACCGAGCTGGCACGGCGCCTACACGGCCATCCCGCGGTCGAGACCGTGCGCTACGCCGGCTTCGGCGGCCTCCTCTCGTTCGACGTCGCGGGGGCCGACGAAGCCCGGCACGTCGAGACCTCCCTCCGGCTCATCACGAACGCCACCAGCCTGGGCGGCGTGCACTCCCTCCTCGAGGCCCGGGCTCGCTGGGAAGGCGACCGCGTCCCGCCGGGCCTGCTCCGGCTCAGCGTCGGCCTGGAACCCGTGGAAGACCTCTGGCAAGACCTGGCTCAGGCTCTGGAAATTCCGGGCGCTTTTCCCGCGCGCGAGTAAGATTTCGACCCCCGAGGGCGAACCTCGGACATAGCCGGACAGGCGCGTCGCCCAACGGTCCTCCGGCGGACCCATCCCTCGCACAAAGGAGTCACCTGTGGCTGCACCAGAACCCAAGACCCGGGAGCGGAGGGCACAGAAACGCAGCGCCCCCGCTCCAAATCGCCGTGCCACCGACGCCGCGACGGTGGAGATCAACAAGAAGGACCTGCAGGAGCTGCTCGAGGCTCTCCGCTCAGCGAGGGACGGAGGGACCGGCGTGCGGCTGTCTGCGCAGAAGAGCGGTGTCATGGGCGACGTGGCAAAGGCGTTCAACGGCTTGGCGGAACGGCGCGAGGGCCTGACCGACGAGCTGAGTC
>DAITAW010000058.1:0-16065 GCA_036824055.1 Gaiellaceae bacterium
ACGTTGTTGATCTGGTTCGGGTAATCGGAGCGGCCGGTGGCGATCACGGTCGCGAGGCCCTCGATTTCCTCGGGCAGTATCTCCGGAGTCGGATTGGCCATCGCGAAGACGATTGCGTCCTCGGCCATCGTGCGGATGCCGGCCACGGAAACCGCACCTGGCGACGACAACCCGATATAGACGTCTGCGCCCGCGAGGACGTCGTCCGCGCTCCCGCGCTCGAGTTCCGGGTTCGTCAGCTCGGCGTACTCGCTCTTCAGATCGGACAGCGCTGGATCACCACGCCAGAGGGCGCCGTGGCGGTCGACCCCGATGACGTTCTGCACGCCGGCCGCGAGCAAGATCTTCGTGGTCGCCACACCTGCGGCACCGACACCCGTGATCACGACCTTGACGTCTTGCGGGCGCTTGCCGACGACTCGCAGAGCATTCAGGAACGACGCCAGAACGACGACCGCCGTTCCGTGCTGGTCATCGTGGAAGACCGGGATGTCGAGCTCCTCGCGCAGCCGCTCCTCGATCGCGAAGCAGCGCGGCGCGGAGATGTCCTCGAGATTGATCCCACCAAAGACCGGAGCGATGGCGCGGACGGCTGCGACGATCTCGTCTTCGTCTTTCGTGGCCAGGCAGATCGGCCAGGCGTCCACGCCGCCGAACTCCTTGAACAGGAGCGCCTTGCCCTCCATCACCGGCAGCGCCGCCTCCGGGCCGATGTCGCCGAGACCGAGCACCGCCGTCCCGTCCGTGACGACCGCCACGGTGTTCTTCTTGATCGTCAGGTTCCAGACGAGCTGCGGATCTTCTGCGATCGCCAGAGAGACGCGCGCGACACCAGGCGTGTACGCCATCGACAAATCGTCCCGCGTCTTCAGGGGTGTCTTGCCGACGACCTCGATCTTCCCGCCGAGATGCATCAGGAAGGTGCGATCGGACACGCGGTCGACCTCGACTCCGGGCACGGCCCTCGCTGCGGCGACGATGCGGTCGATGTGATCGGCGTCGCCGGCGAGAACCGTGACGTCGCGCACCTTCTTGCCGCGCTCGACGCGAACGAGGTCGATCGCACCCAGGAGGCCGCCGGCGTCGGCGATCGCACGAGCCAGATCGGCGAACGCACCCGGTCGATCGTCGAGGTGAGCGCGGAGCGTGGCGCTGAACGAAGCCGACGGATGCATCGCGCCGTTTCCTCGACTACTCATCGAACACCGGCCACGCTGGCCGCTCGAGGAGCGGCAGGTACAGCTGCTCCTCCTTCCAGAAGTGCACCGAAATGAGGGCATAGAGCCCGTACAGGAGCTCCTGCAAACGGTCCACGTCCGTGTCCTCGGTTGCAGCCAACTCGACCACATGCGCGCGGATCGCGATGTGATCGTGCGTCATCGGCCGGGTCGACTCCGGGTTTCCCAGCAACTCGCCGACGGCCGGATAGAGCCACTGCTCCTCCTCCTCCGCATACGGAAGCAGCGTCCCGCGCAGGAAGTCGAGGATGCGGCCCACGATCGCGTGCCGCTCTTCCGGCGACACAGCCGGAAGCTCGCGGGCGGCGAGCCTGATGTGCTCGATGTCGTCAAGAAGCTGCGCGTGGCCCTCGCGCACCGTCTCTGTCTCATGCGTCGTCATCGCGCCTCCTTCGGTCCCCACCAGGCTTGCGCACTGCTCCCGGTTGCGCATCAGGGACAAGCCGCAAACCCGCTACGGACGATCCGTCGAATGCGACCATTCCACTGACCCGGGATCAGTGATTGCCCCGATGGCGCGCGCACCGACCGGCGGCACGCTCTCGACGAAACCAGAGCACCAGGCTGGAAGGAGGCCACATGATCACGGAGGTCATCCGAGAGCTCGACCGCCGAGGGCTCGAGTACAAGCTGCTCCCGCACCCACGGACACAGACGGCCCGAGCCGAGGCGAACGCCGTCGGCCTCGCCGCGGCGGAGGTAGCGAAGACGATTGTGCTGACGACGGACGTCGGCTACGTGCGCGCCGTGGTGCCCGCATCCGAGCGGCTCGACCTACGGAAAACACGCGATCTGCTCGAGGACCGGCACTCGCGACTGGCAACCGAGGAGGAGCTGGGCGCGGCGTACCCTGCGTTCGAGCTCGGTGCCGTTCCTCCCTTCGGCGGACCGTCAGGAGACCGCGTCATCCTCGATCTCGGGCTGGCGAAACTCGAGGAAGTCGTACTCGAAGCGGGTTCGCACGATCAGTCGGTCAAGATGCGCACGAGTGATCTGCTGACGCTCTCGGGCGCACAGGTCGCAGACATCTCCGTCTGATCACCCGGTCGCAGGTCGGGCGCGGCGGCGGCGTTGAGATAAGCGTCGCCGCCGCGCAGCGAGTAGCGGTCGTCGAAGCCGGCTGTCGAACGAGGGTGGCCGTGACCACCGAGTGTGGGCGCAAACCCGCCCGTACATATCGGTGCGCCCAGGGACGGCTGCGCCACGGACGGCTATTCCGTGGAAAGGCGCAGCCTTGCTCTAGGGTGCGCGTCGCCTAGGCCGCGAGGTCGCGCCGGTCGAACGCGAGCGGCGCGAGCGCCGCAGCGAGCACGGCGATCCCGATCAGGACTCCGGTATGACCCGGGGCCAGGCCCTCCCGCAAAGGATCGCTCGCCGAGTAGTGGTAGAACGGCCGTCGGCGACAGCCTCACGGGCGAGCTCATTGTTGTCCGTCCGACCGTAGTGGAGCTCATTGCGCTAGGCGGCGCCGGCTCGACTCCCGGCGACGCTCATGCGCCTACCGGCTCCCGGACCTCGGTGTCGCGAACAACCATGATCGGCCTGTCGGCCTTGGCGAGAACCTCGCGTGACGTACTTCCGAACACCACACTCTTGACGCGACCGAGGCCGCGGGATCCCACGACGATCAGGTCCGCGTCGATATCCCGCGCAAGTCGAAGGATCTCCTTCGGCGCATACCCGATCAGCAGCTCCGCCTTCGCGGGGATGCCGCGTTGTCGTGCCCGCTGGAGGGCTTCGCGAAGAGCGGGATCGGTCTCGGCACGCGGAATTCGCTTCGGTGTCTCAGCGCCGTTCTCCTTGGGCGCGAGCTCGAGAAGGGACGTCACGTGCACGAAGACGACATCCGTATGGTGCTCCGCCGCGAGCTCCACACCGGCGTCGATCGCTGCATGGGCGGTCTCCGACCCATCGGTTGCGATCAGAATCTTCTTCATCTCAGCCTCCTTTCGATCTTGAATCTGCTCCCGCCGGCGGGGGCGCGCATCGGCGGAGACCACGAGACGCGCTGCGGCTTTCCCACACCGATAGTTGCGGCGCGAATCAGTGATTTGCACGGATGGCGGCGCGCCGCTCGAGTGCCACGATGTCTGGCGAGCAGCCAAGCGCGCTGGGAGGACCCAATGGCATTTCGAGTCGTAATCGCCGGTGCAGGTGTCGCGGCACTCGAGACCGCCCTGGCCCTGCGCGCGCTGGCGGAAGACTTCGTGTCGGTCGAGCTCGTCGCTCCGGAACGAGAGTTCACGTACCGGCCCTTGGCCGTCGCGGAGCCGTTCGGCGTCGGTGAGGTGAGGAGGTTTCCGCTCGCGTCGCTGGTGGCCTCGACGGGCGCGGCGCTCCGACGCGGCACGATTGTGCGCGTCGACCCGGACGAGAAGATGGCCGTACTCGAGGACGGCCAGACCCTCGACTTCGACGCGTTCGTGGTCGCCTTAGGTGCACGCCCGTGCGAAGCTGTGGCCGGCGCATTGACATTCCGCGGCCCGGAGGACGGCCAGGAGCTGTCGGCACTCCTCGAGCGGGCGACCGGAGGCGACCTCCGCCGCATCGCCTTTGCCGTGCCGGCGGCGATCACCTGGCCGCTCCCCGCGTACGAGCTCGCCCTCCTGACGGCCGGTTACCTCACGGATCACGGAACTCGGGGTGTGGACATTCTCCTCGTGACTCCCGAAGAGCGGCCGCTGGCCCTCTTCGGCCCCGAGGCGAGCGAGGCACTCCAGGAGCTGCTCGAGATTCGTGGCATCGAGCTCCACACGGGAGCGGCTCCGATCGCGTGGCACGACGGCCTGCTCGAAGTGGCAGGCCTGCCGGCGATCGACGCAGACGCAGTCGTCTCGCTGCCGCACCTCGTCGGGCCCGCTTTGCCAGGCCTTCCGCACGATGGCGCCGGTTTCGTTCCGACGGACCCGCACGGACGGGTGCTTGGAACCGCGGACGTCTACGCGGCGGGCGACGCGACGCAGTTCCCGCTGAAGCAAGGTGGGATCGCGACACAGCAGGCAGACGCGGTCGCAACCGCGATCGCCGCGGATGTCGGGGCCGGCGTCGAGTCTCCCCCGGTCCGCCCCGTGATCAGGGGGTTGCTTCTGACCGGCCTCGTGCCGCGCTATCTCCGGTCGGGCATGGGACAGTCGGTCATCGATACCGAGCCCCTTTGGTGGCCCCCCGCGAAGATCGTCGGCCGCTATCTCACACCCTTTCTCGCCGCACAGCTTGGGCTCGCTCCTTCTCTCTCGGAGACAAGCCGAGCCGCGGCAGTCGAGGTCGAGGTGGATCCGCGTGACAGCGCCTCCTGGTCGGCTGTTTAGACCACGTAACGTTCGATGCTGAAGAGAGAACCGCTCCCGCGAGGCGGGAGCGGTCTCCAGGGAAGGAGGTGGACCGGGGGGTTCCTTACGCCGTGACTACGTCCAGCTGTTCCGAGCGCTCGCGGCTTCGGAGCGCATGCTCGCCCTCGAGCACGACCTTGAGAGCGTCGGTCTCGGCCGCAGCGGCGAAGGTGTCATACGCTTCGAGTGTCTCGTCGAGCGCGAAGTGATGCGTCGCAAACGGCGTCGCATCGAGGCGCCCTTCGGCGATCAGCTGCAGGAGCCGCGGGGTCGTGAACGTGTCCACGAGACCGGTCGTGATGGTGACGTCCTTGATCCACAGCGTCTCCAGATGGAGCGTTGCCGGATGTCCGTGAACGCCGACGTTCGCGACGTGTCCACCGGGTCGGACGAGTGCGGTGCAGAGCTCGAACGTCTCGGGCACACCGACGGCTTCGACGGCAACGTCGGCACCGAGTCCGTGGGTCAGCTCGCTGACGATCGCAACCGCATCCTCGCGCCCGTTGTTGATCGTGAGGTCGGCGCCGAACGCCCGCGCCTTCTCGAGCCGCGAGTCGGCGAGATCGATCGCAACGATGCGCGCCGGCGTGTAGAGCTTCGCCGTCATGATCGTGGCGAGGCCGATCGGGCCGGCTCCGACGATGACGACCGTGTCGCCGGCGTCGACCTTCCCGTTCAGGACGCCGACCTCGTATGCGGTTGGCAGGATGTCCGCGAGGAACAGGACTTGCTCGTCCGTCAACCCCTCGGGCACTTGGTAGACCGAAGTGTCGACGAACGGGACGCGTGCGTACTCCGCCTGGAGCCCGTCGATCAGGTGGCCGAAGATCCAGCCTCCGCCTCCCGTGCAAAGACCGTAGTGGGCTTCCTTGCAGAATCGGCATCTCCCGCAAGACGTGATGCAGGACACGAGCACGCGGTCGCCCTCGGCAAACGTGGTCACCGCGGCCCCGGTCTCTACGACCGTCCCGACCGCTTCGTGACCTAGGACGGTCCCGGACGTCACCTCGGGAACGTCACCCTTCAAGATGTGCAGGTCGGTCCCGCAGATGGTCGAGGAGTCGATGCGCACGATCGCATCGCTCGAATCGATGATCGTGGGATCCGGCTTGGTTTCCCAGGCCTTTTCGCCGGGACCGTGATAGATGAGCGCTTTCATCGTTCGCCCTCCTTCTAGCTTGGCCCGAGTGTGATCGCGACGAAGCGCATCGCCATCGGAGAGGCCACTGACCCTCACGTGTGGTTTTCCCGCAGGCCCGGCCGTCACAAAACGAGACCGCCCCGTCTTTGCGGAGCGGTCTCGAAGATGAAGGGCCGGCGCCTGTCTCGGAAACCACCGGGCGCCGGCCCGGCTTGTGCCGCGCTAGCTGAGCTGCGCGGCGGCCCTCTTGCGGTGGAGCGCTGCGAAGGCCAGGACGATGAAGCCAATGCCGCTCAAGAGCAGCGCCACTCCGACGACGATCCCGAACAGTCCGAGCCGGTCGGCCATGTAGGACGTGTTCAGCGCAGTCGAGAGTGCGGTCTCGGTGACCCAGACGTTGCGGACGCCGTTTGCAACCGGCTGCTTGCTCGCCGCATCGATCAGGGCGTACTGCGGATTGTCCGTGCCGCCGCCGACTGCCAGTTGTGCCTTCGGCGCGTCAGGCTTGGCCGTGAATCGCCCCATCTGGGCGTAGGTGTAGCCGCCCGTCGCCTCGAGGGCGTGGATGCGCATGTAGCTCGCGAACGCCCGTGCCCGCGGGCCGCTGTTGATCGCCTTGCCGGCGACCGCAACTGTCGGAAGGTCGACGTTCGTCAGTCCTGCGTCCTTCGCCTCTTTGGCGATCAGCGCAGGAGTCATGTCGGCACTGCCGACGATCTTCTCCAGCTTGAGGCTGTCGGCGACCGTGGAGCGGCCGCTGAAGCCCATGATGATCGCGACAACGCCAAACGCGATCAGGATCGCGCCGGCGGCGAAGCCGCCGATCTCCAAGACCTTCCGAAACAGGTCGCTCCTCGTGCGGACTGCCGGTGTTACCCGCTTATCAGCTGTGATGGTGCTCATCTCGTGCCTCCAATCCTTGGTGGTGGTTCCGGGGTTGCTTGCATTCAAGCGGCCCCGGGACGCGGCGCCATCCGGGGCCGGCCGCCATCGTCTGAGGGAGACCCGCCATCTTGCTGCGGCTTACTACGGAGCCTTTTGAGACCATGAAGGCATGACCGCGCGGGAAGGGACCGACCGCCTCCGGACACTGGTCGAAACCGGTATCGCCATCAGCTCCGAGCTGTCGCTCGAGGGCGTCCTCGAACGGATCGTCGAGGCCGCGGCCCATGTGACCGACGCGCAGTACGCGGCACTTGGGGTGATCGACCCCGCCGGCACTGGCCTCGAGCGGTTCGTCACCTACGGCATGAGCCACGAAGTCCAGCTGGAGATCGGGGACCCGCCGCAGGGGCGCGGGATCCTGGGCGTGCTGATCCGAGACGCCCGGCCGCTGCGCCTTCACGATCTCCCCGAGGATCCGCGCTCCGTCGGCTTTCCCCCCGGGCACCCGCCGATGCGGACGTTTCTCGGCGTGCCGATCATGCTCCGCGGCGTTGCCTACGGGAATCTGTACCTCACGGAAAAGGGCGGTGGCGGCGACTTCACCGCCGAAGACGAGGAACTGGCATCGCTACTCGCCGCGCAGGCGGCGGTTGCAGTGGAGAACGCGAGGCTGTACGAGTCCGCCACGAACTGGTCGCACCAGCTGCAGTCACTCAACGAAATCGGCGGTGCCCTCGTCGGCGAGTTGGAGCTCGACCCCCTACTCGACCTCGTGGTAACCAGACTGCGGGAGCTCATCGGAGCTCGGCTGGTCGCCATTGCACTCCCGGTCGGCGAGGCGCTGCGGGTCGCGGCTGCGGACGGTGAGGGGGCAGCCGAACTCGAAGCGGTCGACTCGCTGGAGGCAGATTCAAAGACGGGCCGCGTCCTGCAACGCGGGCGCAGCGAACGCGTCGATTCCTTGCTCGAGGACCCTGAGGTGAACCAGGATGTCGCCCGCCGCCTCGGAGCCTCGACCGGCCTCTACGTTCCGCTCCTCGCCCGCGATCGTCCAATCGGCGTTCTCGTCGCCCACGACAAGATCGGCCATGATCCCCGCTTCAGTAGTGCCGACCTGCGACTCGCCGAGCAGTTTGCAAACCGCGCGGCAATCGCCGTTGACCTCTCGCGGCGTGTAGCGCGGGATGCACTCCGCCGGGTCGTTTCCGGCCAGGAGCTCGAGCGACGCCGCCTCGCACGCGAGTTGCACGACGAGACAGGGCAGGCCCTGACATCGATTTTGCTCGGGCTACGTGCCGTCGAGGAAGCGGGCAGTCCTGACGAGATGCGCACAGCGGCCTCCAGCCTGCGCGAGTTGGTCGTGGGTACGCTCCAGGACGTCCGCCGTCTCGCGGTGCAGCTGAGGCCGAAGGCACTCGATGACTTCGGACTCGTTGCCGCCGTCGAGCGTCTCGTGCAAACCTTCTCGGAAGCCACAGCGATCCGCGTCGAGCTCGAGGCGCAGCTTGGCAGCGAGCGACTGCCGGCCGAAGTGGAGACCGCGCTGTACCGCATCATCCAGGAAGCGTTGACCAACATCGTGAAGCACGCCGAAGCGTCGAGCGTGAGCATCCTGCTCGTCCGGAGCAGCGCCACCGCGACGGTGGTGATCGAGGACGACGGGCAAGGCTTCGATCCAGCCGAACTGCAGGAGGGACGTCTCGGGATCATCGGCATGCGTGAGCGCGTGGAGCTGCACGAAGGACGACTGACGGTCGAATCGGCGCCCGGTTCGGGCGCGACGCTCGTTGCCGAGGTGCCGCTGTGATCAGCGTCGTGCTCGTCGACGACCATGCGGTCGTCCGCGCCGGAATCCGCTTGCTCCTGGATGGACAGGACGACATCGAGGTGATCGGCGAGGCCGGAAATGGCAAAGACGCGATCTTTCGCGCTCGGGCGCTCAAACCGGACGTCATCCTGCTCGACGTCGTCATGCCCGGCGAAAGCGGCATCGAGGTACTGCCGAAACTCTTGAGAGAGTCTCCGGAGACGAAGATCCTAGTGCTCTCGATGCAAGACGATCCGAGCTACGTGAGGGAGGCTTTCGCAGCGGGCGCCCACGGCTACGTCCTCAAGGAAGCCGCCGACGAGGAGGTCGTCTCTGCCGTTCGCGAGATCGCGCAAGGGGGCCGCTATGTTCATCCAACCCTCGGAGCACGCATGGTTACCGCCGAAGCGGAGGAAAGAGCAGCTGCGGAAGCCGATCCTCTCTCCGAGCGCGAGCGGGAGGTGCTGCGGCTACTGGCTCTCGGCCACACGAATCAGGAAATCGCGCAAGAGCTCTTTATCTCGGTGCGCACGGCGGAGTCGCACCGGGCGCACATCATGCAGAAGCTACGTCTGGCCACGCGGGCTGAGCTCGTCCGGTACGCGCTTTCGCACGGGCTGCTGACGGAGGACGCCTCCTAGACGCCGAGGCCGATCCCGAGCTTGCTCGACTCGCGGGGCCAGTAGAAGCGCTCGTGGGCCAGGCGGGGCGTGCCTTCGATGAGCTTTTGCCACGGACCGAAGGCTGCCGAGATGGCCGGGTCGTCGACGATGTCGTTGACGATCCATTCGACCTCCGGAGCCTCGAAGAAGAAGATGACTTCTCCCGCGGTCAGATAGGCGGCGTGCCGGTGGAAGCCGAGCTCCTCGGGGTCGAACGGCGGGCCCTGGGCGATCAGCGCTTCGGCCTCTTCGTGCGCATCCGGCCGTAGGCGGGCGACGATCATCAAGCGCTTCATCGGTGCCTCCTTCGTCTTGCGTTCAGCTTAGGTTGACGCCGTGGCAGTGGGCCGGCATCCGGGGCGACTGTGAAGCCGGTTACGGGTTTTCCGCAGGCTTGTGCTCGAAGATGACGAGCACGCTCAAGTGCTCGTAAGCGCTGAAGCGATGGTCGGCGCCCGCCTCTACGAAGACTGCGGTGCCCTCCTTCACGGGGACTTGCTCGCCCTCGACCTCGAGGACGCCCGTGCCCTCCAGGACGATGTAGAGCTCGTCGTCCTCGTGGGGCTGCTGCCGATCCGCCTCGGGTGCGACGAGCACGTAGACCCCGACCTCGAGGCCGGCGGACTCGTGGACGATCTCGTAGCCGCCGCCGGCCTGTCGCAGCCGCTCCTTGACAGCGGCGACCTCGAATGCGTGCACGTGGCGAACCTACTTCACACGCACCGTCAGGTGCAGCACGTTGTCCTCGCCCATCGTCTTCATCGATCCGGCCCAGGCATAGTCCTCGCCGGCCTTGGTCGTGAAGCGGTAGACGCCCTTCTGCGTCAGCTTTACCGTCGCCGACGACGCCATCTTGATCATGTTCGGATGCGCCAAGCGCACCTTGGGACCGGCGGCCTGGACCAGCTTGTGCGGCATGACGTCGTTGTTCGTGAACCTCAGGACCGTCCCGGCCTTGACGCTGGCTGACAGCGACGGATTGAACGGGCCGGAGTTGAACGACCACGAATGGCAACCGCGCGTCTGATGCCTGATCGCGATCGTCCCGGTGCCAACTGCGGGCGCCGCTGACGTCACCGCGAGGGCGGACAGCGCTGCGAGTGCGAGCGCCGCGCCGCGAATCTTGTGCCTCCGTTGCATGACTTCTCCTTCGTTTTTGAGCATTGCGCTCAGTGTCGGCAGGATGGGCCTAGCCGCCATCCGGTCGTTGCCACAGACGATCTGCGGGTTTCCCGCACGGTCCCTGCGCCCGGGTGCGGATGCAGCCGGAGTGGAAGAAGCGCACCCTGTGCACATGCGTCGACGGAGCTACGCGATCTGGTGGAACGAAGGCAACGGCCCAAAACACGTGGGCAAACTCGAGCTCGCGCGCCTACATGCCCTCCTCTCCGGCAACGGGTCCCGGAAGTTGGCCGTCCCGTTGGATGACATCACCGCCGTCGAATACCGGCGTGGCGAGGTTCGCATCGACAGAAGAGGCGCAGCGCCGATCCGGATCGGCAGTCTCGATGCGCCCGGCACCCTGCTGGAGCTGGCTCACACCCTCGGCTCCTGATCCGCAGTTCGCCGCACGGCCGTGAGGCCGGTTCCAAGGCTCGTTACTGCTCGGCGTGCGCGTGATCAGTGCTTCAGCGTGAGCGAGGCGCCGTCGCCGGGCGCCGGGTTGAACTGCCGGGCGCAGCCCCAATGTGCATTGCGGGAAGGCCGCAGCGGCGTGCAATCAGTAGTTTCGGCCGCCCGGGTCCGCAAAGCCACCGATGACGATTTCTCCTCGATAGGTGAGAGTGACACCCAACGAAGGGAGGGACGATGAACACACTCTTCACAGTCGTCGTGCTCGCGTTTGTCCTCGCGGTGCTGGCCCTCGTCGTGTACGCACTCTTTGAGTTGAGCCCGTTCGCTCACCACGCCGATCGGTTCCGCGATCCCCGGACTGGGAAGCGCAGGTGGGAAAGTCCGCATCTGGACTGACACGGTAATGTCATCGCGAAGGGCCGCCTAGTCGAAGCGTGCGGTGACAGACGCTCTGTTTACGCCCCTGATGGTCGCCTCACCGCGATCAAGGTCTCGACGGGCAGGTCGAGCGACGCGGAAACCAGGCATGTCGCCTCAGCTCGCTCGGCGAGCTGGCGCGCCTGCGCCTCCTCCGCCGGGTCGGCCTCGACTTCCAGTCGGAGCAGCAGTCGGGTGAAGCCGAAACGGCCGTTATTGCGCATGCCCGCGACGCCGTCAGCATCGACCTGCAGCTTGGTGTAGGTGAGGCCTGCGCGGACGGCGAGCCCGGTGAAGGTGACGGCTAGGCAAGAGGCGGCTGCTGCGACGAAGAAGTCTTCGGGGCTCCAAATCGCCGGATCCGTGCCGCCGAACACGGGCGGCGGAGTGATTTCGATCGTCGGCTTGCCTTCCACGTGTGCCGCGACGCGGCGCTCTCCGATCCACTCGACCGAGACCGGGAAGTGGAACTCTTTTGGCCGAACGGCCGCGTGTGTGCTGCCCGTGGCAGCCATCACCGACGAGGTCCGTTGGTGCCGCACACCCGGGCGACGACGTCGCCGAGCCGGCGCTTCACGTCGGCGGCGATCGGGGCGAGGAGGTCGTTGTCGACGATCGAGAGCATCCGTTCGGCGTCGATGGCCGAGATGTACGTGTCGCCGTCGCGCCGGTAGACCACGACGTTGCAGGGCAAGAGCACGCCGAGGTCGGGTTCGGCCTCGAGTGCCTGGTGTGCGAGCGGCGGGTTGCAGGCGCCGAGGATCGTGTACGGCTCCACGGCGACGGCGAGCTTGTCTTTCAAGGTCGCTTGCACGTCGATCTCGCAAAGGATGCCGAAGCCCTCCGCCTTCAGCTCGTTGCGCACCCGCTCGATCGCCTCGGCGAACGGCAGTGTCGTCTTCTCGCTCAGCGTGTAGCTGCTCGCAAGCATTCGCATTCCTCCTCGACATAGCGGCGTCGCGCTTTGGCCGCGACGCCATGCGGGCACCACTCGGTCTGGAAGAGCTCGAGCATCTGCATCACCGACGCCCACCGGCGACAACCTCGCGAAGCGATTCGAATTGCTCCGCGAGGCTGCCGCAGACGTCTTCGCAGAGGGCGAAGACACCCGCGTCGGCGATCGAGTAGTAGGCGTAGTTGCCGACGCTTCGCCGTCCGACGATGCCGGCTTGCCGCAGGACGCCGAGGTGTTTGGAGACGTTCTGGTGCGACGCCCCGGTCATCGCGGCCAGGTCCTGCACGCTCGCCTCCCCGTGGCGGAGCAGGTCGAGCAGCTTGATCCGCGTCGGGTCGGCAAGCACGCGGAAGCGCCGTGCGATCAGTTCGATCAAGTCGTCGGGAAGCGGGTGTCGAAGCATCGCGTGATCTCTCGCTTTTGCGCTCACGCCGGCGTCGGGTGGGCGTGATGCGCTGCGACCTTCGTTCTCGTCCAGCCGCCGAACAAGCTGTAGCCGGCGAGCAGGATCAGCAATGCGCCCGGGACGATGAAGAACCAGGCGAAAAGGCGGAACGAAGGCAGGCTGTTTACTTGCTTGTAGTTGTCGACGTTCGCCTGCATCGTCGTCACGAGCGGCTTGTAGTGGTTCAGGCCTGCCGGCACCTGGCTGAAGATTCCGACGTTCTGCCCCATCGTTCCGAGGAGGCCGCCGAAGTCACGCTGCATCGCCGGCAAATTGCGCTGCATCGCGGCCATCGCCGGCAACTGCTTGGCCATCAGCGCCTGCACCTGCGCTGGGGTCATGTGCAACGCCTGCGCGAGCAGCGGCACCAGCTTGGCGGCGTCGCTCTGCATGCCACCGAAGCCCTTCAGGTAAGCCTGGAACTTGGCGAGGTTCTGCGCACTCATCATCGGCGTCACCTGGCCGAGCGGCACGAACACGTCGTTGTAGTAGTAGGCGGTCGTCTGCACCTGGCTGGGCTGCATGATCGGCTGGAAGCCGTTCAGCATCCGCTCGCCCGCGTTCGCTTTGCTGGGCAGCGACATCGCGAGCGGCGCGATCACGAGCGCGAGGCCGATGACGAACACCGCCCAGAGCAGCTTGCGATTCATCACACACCTCCTGTTGTCGCCCCGATCGTCCCGCCAAGCCGGCTGCGCCACATCCGCAGCCGCGCTGATTCTCGCTGCGGACAACTACTCAACCGCGTAGTTGTCCGCACCCCGATTCGGGGTGCCCCCCGATGGCTGACAAGCGAACTGAGGCCAGGCTGTCAGTGCCCAAGGAGGTGACAAGAAATGGCGAAGAAACGGATCGTGATTCTGGGCGGGGGCACCGGCGGCACGATGACCGCCAACCGGCTGCGCCGCCGCTTCGACGCCGACGAGGCAGAGATCCACGTCGTCGACCTCGACAACCGGCACGTCTATCAGCCGGGTCTGCTGTTCGTCCCCTTCGGGCTGGCGCAGGTCGAGGAGGTTGTGCGGCCGCGCCGGCGCCAACTCCGCCGCGGCGTCGTTTTCCACGAGAACGAGATCGAGGCGGTCCGGACCGAGCGCGACGAAGTGCTGCTCGACGACGGGACGGTGCTTCCCTACGACGTGCTCGTCGTCGCGACCGGCGTGCGCCTGCAGCCCGAGGAGACAGAGGGTCTAGCCGGACCCGGCTGGAACGAGCGCGTCTTCACCTTCTACAGCCCCGAGGGCGCTGACGCGCTCCGGGGTGCGCTGGAGCGTTTCGACGGAGGTCGGCTGGTCGTGAACCTGGTCGACATGCCGATCAAGTGCCCGGTCGCGCCGCTCGAGTTCGCCTTCCTCGCCGACTGGTACCTGCGTGAGCGCGGTATCCGCGAACGGGTCGAGCTCGTCTATTCGACTCCCCTCGACGGTGCGTTCACGAAGCCGATCGCCTCCGAACACCTTGCCGGGCTGCTGGCGGAGAAGGAGGTCGAGCTCGTGACGGAGTTCAACGCCGGCGAGGTGGACGGCATCGGCGGCAAGCTCGTCTCCTACGACGGCCGCGAGCTCGACTTCGACCTGCTCGTCACCGTGCCCTTGCACGGCGGTGCCGCCTACGTCGAGCGCTCACCCGGCCTCGGCGACGCGCTCGGCTTCGTGCCGACCGACAAGCGGACACTGCAGACGCCGGCGAAGTCGAACGTGTTCGCGCTCGGCGATGCGACCGACCTGCCCACCTCGAAAGCCGGCTCGGTCACCCACTTCGAGGCCGAAGTGCTAACGGAGAACGTCGCCCGCTTCTTCGACGACAAGGAACTGGATGCAAGCTACGACGGCCACGCCAACTGCTTCATCGAGACCGGCTTCCACAAGGCGCTGCTGATCGACTTCAACTACGACACGGAGCCCCTACCCGGCCACTTCGGACCGCTCCCGCTGCTGCGCGAGTCGCGCCTGAATCATCTCGGCAAGCTGATGTTCCAGTGGGTCTACTGGCATGCGCTGCTGCCCGGGCGGGAGATCCCCGGCTTAGGGCCCGCCATGCCGACCGCCGGCAAGAGGCAAGTCCCTGCCCGCGCGAGCTAAGGAGGATGAGATGACAGCAACGATGATTGCCGACACCAGTGTCGACGTCGACGCCGAAGGCTTTCTGAGCGATCCGCAACAGTGGAACACGCAGATCGCCGAGCAGATCGCGCGCGAGAACGGCATCCCGGAGTTGACCGACCGCCATTGGCTCGTCATCAACTTCATGCGCGACCGCTACCTGACGACCGGCGCCGCCCCCTCGATCCGATCGCTCGGCAAGGAGTCGGGCGTGCCGATCAAGGAGCTCTACAAGCTCTTCCCCAAGGGCCCTGCCAAACTCGCCGCCAAGATCGGCGGCATCCCCAAGCCCCGCGGCTGCATCTAGAAAGGAGCGCAGACGATGACCACCATGCTTGAGGAACCGCAGCTCGAAACGGCGAAGCCGAAGACGATCGAGAAGGTCGCGATCGTCGTCTCGAAAGGGTCGCTCGAGGGCATCTACCCCGGCCTGATCATGGCCAACGGCGCCCGCATGGACGGGATCGAGGCCGACCTCTTCTTCACCTTCTTCGGCCTCGACGCAATCCGCAAAGACCGCTACGAGAAGATCAAGGTCGCGACCGTCGGCAACCCCGGCATGCACATGCCGACGCTGCTCGGTGCACTCCCCGGCTTCTCCGCGCTCGCGACGAAGATGATGCAGCGGCAGATGGAGAAGATCGACATCCCGCCGATCCCCGAATTCATCGAGCTCGTCGCCGACTCCGGAGCACAGCTCTACGCCTGCAAGGCGAGCGTCGACATGTTCGAGCTGACAATGGAGGACTTCGTCCCCCAGGTCGAGGACATCATCTCCGTCGGCGAGTTCTACGAGAAGGCCGCCGGCGGCCAGATCATCTTCACCTAAGCGCTGTTCCCTTCAGTCGGGTTGTTGCTAGCTCCAGCCGACGACAGCCCAGCGCCGGCCGCCGAAGCGGACCCAGAGCAGGGCGAGCCGCGCCGCGATCAGCGCGTCGAGGGCGATCCAGACGCCGACGATGCCCCAGTGTTGAGTGAGAGCCGCCGAAGCGAGCGCGATGAAAAGGGCGCTCGCCGCCAACATCGACCACATCAGGTACGACGTGTCGCCTGCGCCGATCAGGATCCCGTCGAGCGCGAACACCGCTCCGGCAAGCGGCTGCATCAGCACGAAATAGGGCCAGAGGGCCGCTGCCTCGTGTAGCACTGCCGGATCGCTCGTAAAGGCGCGCGGCACAACATGGGCGAGCGGCAGCAGAACGATCGCGAACCCCGCGCCCACCGCCACCGACCACCCGATCATCCGCACGGCCGACGCGTAGGCGTTGTCGGGATCCCCGGCGCCGAGCATGCGGCCGACGATCACCTGGCCCGCGATCGCGACCGAGTCCAAGACGAGCGCGAGAAAGAAGAAGAGCTGCGACGCGATCTGATGTGCCGCGAGCTGCGGGTCGCCCATGCGCGCGCATACCGACGCTGCGACGAGAAAGGACGCAAACAGGGCAGCCGTCCGCACGAAGATCTGCCGGCCGACGCGCATCATCGGGCGCATCGCCTGCAGGCTCGGCC
>DAITAW010000175.1:0-3796 GCA_036824055.1 Gaiellaceae bacterium
GCGAGCATCGTTCCGGGGAAGCCGGCGTCTTGCATGCGGGCGAACTCGCGCGGGAGGCTGTACTCGCGTAGGCGGCGCAGGCCTTCGTCGAGGTCGTGGACGAGCTTCTGGTGCCCGATGACGAGGATGACGTTGCCGCCGGCATAGGCGTAGGCGCCGAGTTGGCTGCCGGAGCCGGAGCCGACGACGATCTCGCCGTCGTCGGTGACCGCGTGTGCGCTGCCGAGGATGTAGTCGGGTGCCGCGCCGAGCTTTCGCATCTCGCGCCCCTGTGTCGCGCGGTCGAGTGCGTTTAGGCGAGAGCGGAGGGAGTCGTAGCGTCCGGACTCGTCGATCTCGCTGGTGATGCCCAGTTCGCGCATCGTCTCGGAGAGTGCAATGTGGACTTCGGCGCCGGCCGGGATCGCGTCCAGGACGAGTCGTCGGGCCTGTTCGGCGTTGTCGGCGACCTGCGCTTTGAAGCCGCGGCCGTTCAGTGCGGCTGCGGTGCGCTTGAGGCGGGCGCGGTCGGCTGGCCGCTCGAACTCGAGGTTGAGCGGGCCGGGGTCGGGAAGCGTGATCGACATGCTCGGACTCCTTCTGTTAGGGGCGACGAAAAGGGTGGAGAACTGCCTTGTCTGTTACCGATCGTTTATCTATCGCAATCTATTCGTAGACTACACTCGACCGCGATGGCTGTGACCGGATCCGACGCTCGGACGGCAGCGCCGTCGAGCCTTCTGATCGCGCAGCTCGCGCGCGGGACGCGCCGCCGGATCGAGGAGGCCGTGGCGCCGCTCGGGCTGCGCCCGCGCGAGCTGCTCGCGCTCCAGCATCTCCGGGAGCGGGGACCGTCCGCTCAGCAGATGCTCGTCGAGTCGCTCGGCATCGACGCGACGAATCTGGTTGGCGTCCTGAACAGTCTCGAGGACGCTGATCTGATCCGGCGTCGCCGTGACAGAGCAGATCGGCGCCGCGCGATCATCGAGCTCTCAACGAAGGGCGAGCAGGTGCTCGCGAAGCTCGACCGCGCTCTTCGCGAAATCGACGACGAGATGCTCGCGACGCTTACAGCCTCGCAGCGGGAAGCCCTCAGCGGCCTCCTCGCACAGGCCGTGGAGAACATCCACGCCGACTGCGCCCAGCCCAGCGACGAGGGCTGCTAAGCACCACCGCTGCCGCCGAGCCGCGCGGGGAACGCCCGTCCCCTCCGGCGCTCAACGCGCGAGATCGAACGAGCCGCTTCGTGCGCCTCCGGGTCGACCCGGTGCTCGTGGTACAGGTCGATGCGGTGGGTGCCCAGCTTCCTTCTGCGGGAGGCCGACGTCGAACCAGGCCCCGCCGGGGGAAGATTGAGAACGAGGGCCTCGCGCGCCTTCAGCATCGGCGAGCCGAGCGGGGTTTGGGTCATCACCTCGAGCGCGGACGCGAATGGCGGCAGGATCGTCTTCCCGCACCCCTCGCGCACGGCTGTTAGTCGGCTCCGAGCACTTTGAAGTTCTTGCTGACGAAGATGTGATGCGGCCAGTTGACGCCGATGTTGTGAACCTCGTAGTCGCCGTTGCTCAGCCGGACGACACGATCGACGATGCCGCCCGGATACGCTGCAAGTGCTTCTTGCGTCGCCTTGCTTGCGGTGGTGCCGCCGACGATCGTGCCGGAGCCCTGCTGGTAGTTGGCCGGAATCTGGCCGACCGACTTCGCGGTGCTGGCCGCTCCGCGCATAAAGGGAACGACCATCGAGGCCGTCTTCGAAGTAGTGGCCGGCGGTTCCAGGATGACCCGGGACGCCCTGATCGTCGTGCTGTCAACCTGCCGATCACGAGCGCGGTCTGACCCGCCGTGACGGCACTCGCAGCCGCCGCGGTTGTGTCCTTCTTGTACGCCGTTGACGACGTCTCCTCGACGGTTACCTTCTGGCCCGCCGAGGTCACAAGCGTGAAGCCCGACGCGGAGATGTCGCTCA
The DNA here is from genome assembly GCA_036824055.1 of Gaiellaceae bacterium. Lineage (GTDB taxonomy): Bacteria > Actinomycetota > Thermoleophilia > Gaiellales > Gaiellaceae > 3-1-20CM-4-69-9. The sequence goes on from DAITAW010000175.1 coordinate 1,946, forward strand.
CCGTGCCGATCGATCCGCCCGCGGCCGGCGCCGACCGCGCGTTGGATCCGCCGCTGCCCGCGCCCCGAAATGCCGGGGGCGCTGTCGCCGCACTGGCGGCGGTCGGGCTGCTGCTCGATGTCGCGCTGACGATTCCATACGTGCCGCCGGCGACCGCAACGGCCGCGAGGCCGGCGGCGATGAAGCGGGCGGGTTTGCGCGAGAACATTGCAGTGCTCCTTTTGGTCGTGTGCTTCCACGATGTGGACACCGGCTAAAGAGCACAGTGAGCCGGCCCTAGGGAGTTGCTGTGACTTGCGCTGTGAAGCTGGTCTGACTGACTCGAACGGTCGACCCTGGGTCGGCATATGCCGGCCGAAAGCGAAAAGCAAGACGAGCCGCTCGTTCCAAGACTTGAAGCCCGCTGAGCGACCGATCTCGGCATGGCCGTCACGGCCGGGGCGTATCGTCCAGGTGGTCTGTGCCGGGGGTCGACTATCGCTATGAGCTGCGGCGCGCCGACGAGGTGGTCGCTACCGGTCACCTGAACCGCGAGCAGCCGCTTGAGGTGGGCGAGCGGCTGGAGATCGGCGGCCAGATCGGAATCGTGCGGGCGGTCGAGCCGCTACTGGGCAGCAGGGCGCCAAGCCGTGGCCGAGCTGTATCGACCCTATGGCGCCACGATCGTTCTTGATCGCTGCTCCGACCTGGCCGTTCATCACGACCAGGTCACCGGAGTTGTCGTTCTGCGTTCGCTCGCCGAGAGCCAGAAGCTCCACGACGTCGCCTGATCGTCAGTAGCCTCCGCGCGTGGACGACGGCGTTGCAGTTACCGTGGTATTAACCCAAGACCGTACCGCGAGCCCTAAAGTCCGAGACGTTCCGACCAGCGCGGTGGTCGTGACTTTCGGCTGCTTCGGCGAGCCTCGCTTGCTGTCCTGAGGCGGCCGCTAGTGGCGGGCGGGCGGTCGCGGTACGCTGAGCTATGGCCCCTGAACAGGCTGCACCGGCGCCAGAGGCGCCACGGTCACTCGACCGCAGCCTGCTCAGTGGCCTGGTCGGCTTCGAGGCGTTCCTCTACGGCGCAGTCGCGATCCTGCTCGCGACAGCAGCGGTGCTCGTCCTCGTCGGCACCATGCACGAGCTCGCGCACGCGATCTCAACAAGCGCCGGAGCAGTCGACACCGGCGTCACCGTGCTCGACCGGATCCTGCTCCTGCTGATCATCGCCGAGCTCGCCTACACGCTCCGCTTCGTACTGCGCACGCACAAGATCGCGGTCGAGCCGTTCCTCTTCATCGGCCTGATCGCCGTGGTGCGGCGCATCCTCATCGTCACCGCCCAGTTCGAACGACTCCCCTCAACCGGACGCCTGCTGACCAACTTCCTGCTCGAGCTGGGGCTGCTCGGCTTCCTCGCCCTCGCCCTTGCCGTCGCCGTCAGACTCATCCGGCGCCCTGGATCATCCGCCGACTAGAGCACGCTCGCCTGGGTCAGGGAATTTCCGCCGATCACCGGTGGGCGCCACGCCCGGGCGGCTATTCGGGGGCAACCCAGCGGTAGGCAGGATCGGCGTCGAGCGAGACTTCTGCCGTCCCGAGGACCTGGGGTGGTCCCGCGAAGCAGCGCTGCCAGGCGACTCCGGCTCGCCAGACCGCCGGATGCCGGATTGCCTTGCCCACCTGCTCCCTCACGTTGCTGCCGCGGAAGACGAACACGGCTTCGCCTTCGCGTAGGTAGACCTCGTGACTGCTGAGCCCAAGCGAGGCGGGTTCGATTAGCAGGCGCGAGACACGGATACAGCCGCGCAAACATCGCCGCGACCGTTCCTCGGGACTCGTAGAATCGCCTGCCGTGCCAAGCAAGCGGCGC
>DAITAW010000176.1:0-3791 GCA_036824055.1 Gaiellaceae bacterium
GAAAACCGTTTCGGGCCGTTAGGTCCGACGAGGGTTCAAATCCCTCCCCCTCCGCCTCATCGAGAAACCGCACAGTTGTGCGGTTTCTCGGCATCTCTTGTAGTCAGATGAGGCTACGGCCGTAGCCAGATTTGGACGACGTGCGCGAGTCTGTTCGGATAACGGATGCGGCGGCGGTCTCTTTGACCGTCACAAACCAAGGTCGCAGCGAATCCCGGCGAATCCCGGTCGGCCCCAGACAGCCGTATCCGGTTGTCACGCCCGAGGTCGCGGGTTCGAGTCCCGTCCCACGTGCGAGACGAAAAATGCCTGCAAATGGCCTTGTCTCTTATGGGCTCGTAGACCGGTCGCACAAACGAAACCCAGGTCATTCGGTGGTTCGTGCCAGAACAAGCGGCGCGAGATGCGGTGCGGGTTCCGAGCGGCTGCCGCTCAGTAGCGGTCGGCTGCCAGAGTGGCAGCTTGGACGCGGGTCTTAGCATCAAGCTTCATCATCGCTGAGCGTACGACCGACTCGATCGTCGAGCGTGCAAGGCCGAGGTTGAGCGCGATCTCACGGCTCGTCAGGCCGGTTGCGACGAGTCGCATCACCTCACGCTCGCGGGCGGTGAGGGGCACTCCATTTCGCGCTCTCGGGGCACTCCGGCGCACGCCGGCCTTCCGAAGCGTCCGCCGGATGCGCGCAACGAGCGGGCTGAGACCGGTGGCTTCCGCCCGCTTCTCGAGCTCGAGGAGGCTGTGGCGCCCGCGTGCGACCGCTCCGTTGCGGACCGCGATGTCCGCGGCCGCCCACAGCGAGCGCAGCTCGTTTCGACGGATGTTCCCCCGGTACGCGCCGGCGGCCGCGAGAAAGAGCCGCTCGGCTGAGCTCGGGGAGGTCGCAAGCGCCGCGATTGCTTCCGAATCGAGCACGTATCCAGCGTTGAACGGCAGCGGAGCGAGCTCCGACAGCGGTTCCGGCGAGCGCTGCAGATCGAGCAGCGCCCAGTTGCGCGACGCAACGACCTGTGGACGGATCGCGCCGATGACCCCGCCTGCGAGCGCCTCTTCGGCGGCGTCGAGCGCACGACGCGGTTGGCCGGCCAGCCACGCGACATCCGACTCCGCCATCAGGAAGACGAGGCTTCCCCACGGCGTAGCCACGGCTGTCTGGGCCTCCTCGATGATCCCTAGCGCCTCCTCCGTCCGGCCCGTGTCGGCGAGCGAAGTCGCCAGGTCGGCAGCCACCTGATCGCGCTCGGGCTGGGCCATCGAGGGATCGGCCAGACAGCTCGTCAGCCACTCGATCGCTTCTCCGTACTGACCGTGGAGATACGCATTCTGGCCCCGCATCCACGTGAACTGAAGCTCCCAGCGGCGAAGCCTCAGGTCGCGGGCGCGCCTCACCGCGCCGGCCTGGAGCCCGTCCAGCCGATCGGATCTACCGAACAGCTGGAGGCCGCCGCAGAGGCTCGCCATCGCCATGAACCAAAGATCGGGGTCGCCCTGAGACTCAGCAGCTTCGACCGCGCGCTCCAGGACCGGCAGGCACGCGTCCGAGCACGCGTACCAGCACAGCGCAATTCCCAGCGTGCACTCCGCCCGCGCGAGCTCGGCACCGGAGGCCTGGGCGATCTCCCAGGCTGCCTGCGCCTTCTCGAGGACGTCGCTTCCTCCGAAGTGGAGGTCGTCGCGTAGCCGCTCGAGCCTGAGCCGAGCCTCGACCGGAAGCCCACGACCACGGATCAACTCGATTCCTGCATCGAGCTCGCGGGCCCCGTCCTCGCGCTCGCCCCGCGCCCAGTGCGCCCGGCCGCGCAGCAGAGCGGCGCGGGCTCGCATCTCGACGTTCCCGCTCTCGACGGCGGCTGCGAGCGCCGCGGCCTCTTCGAACCGCCCCGCGTCGAGCAGAGCGTTCGCCGCCTCGAGTCTGAGCTCGTTTGCATCCTGGCCGTCGGCGCACGAAGCAGCGAGGCCGAGGTGGCTCGCACGCTCGCCCGGGCGCTCGGCACGCTCGGCAGCACGCAGCGCCTTCCTCAGCGCCTCCTCCCGCTCGCCGGCCGCGGCGTGGTGACGGGCTGACTCCCCGTCGTCGGCGAGCGATCGCGCGAGCCATGCATGAAGCTCACAACGCGTCGAGTCCCCAAGCTGTTCGACCGCGCTCTCCGCGAGCAGGGCATGGCGGGGCTCGAAGCCGTCTTCGCGCACATACACGAGGCCGGCCTCGACGAGCTCGTCGACCGCGTCTCCGATCAGCGTCCGTGTGGCGGTGCGTCCGAGCAGCGCGAGCAGCGACATCGAGCGGTGTGCGTCAGTCGAGCAGCGGCCTAGCCGGGCGCGCAGCGCAAGCCGTAGTGTCGGCGACGGCTCGGGAGAGGCCGCGAGCTCTGCGAGGAGGAAGGGGTTTCCTCCGGCAGCCCGCAGAATCTGGGCGAGGGAGTCCTGATCGAGGTCGGGGTGCTCACTCCGGATCAGCCTCGTTGCATCCTCCCGTGACAGCTCCTCCAGGTCGAGCAGCTCGACGTCCGCCTCGCGCAACGCCCGGCAAGCAGCGTCCGCGCCGCTGTCTCCCGAACGGATCGCCGCGACCAGGGTCACGCCGCCTGCTGAGAGAACCGGCAGGAGAGCAAGCGTGTCGAGGTCCGCCCAGTGGAGGTCGTCGAGCACGAGCAGGCCGTCTCCGACGCGTTCCTGGACGAAGGCGGCAATCGCCGGATGATCGCCCCCGGGGAGTGGCTCTCCCAGCGCCCGAGCAAAAGGCAGGAACGACATCCACGCTAGGTTCGCGAGCGCGCCGCCCTCGAACACGTTTCGCCCACTGGTCCGTGCCGCCTCTCGAAGAAGTGCGGTCTTCCCGACGCCGGCTGTTCCGACCAGCGCGAGGCTACGGCTCCGAGCGATGCGCTCGTCCAGCAGTGTGAGCTCCCGGTGCCGGCCTACAAGCACGGCGCTACACGGTCCGTTCGGCCGCGGAACTTGCGACGACGATAGCCTCCGCGTTCGAGCGCACTCCCAGCATCGCGCGAGCTCGGGCCAGCCGTCGGTCGGCTGTTCGTCGGGAAAGGAAGAGGCGCCGCGATGCCGCCGTGACCGAGAGTCCCTTGGCGAGCAGATCGAGCAGCCGACGTTGTTCCTCGTCGAGTCGCTCAAGTGGATTCTGAGGCGATTCGTCGGCGAACTCGACGTCCCCGAGCCGTCGAAGATCCTCGAAGAAGGACGCCGACAGCGCGTCATCTTCCGGGAGAACGGCGACGATCCCGGCGCCGCCGAGGGCCGCGAGGAGCGCCGCTTCTGCGTCCCGCACAGTGTCGACCTGTCCAGCGCAGACAAGCTCCGTGGACGCGGGCGCTGTGCCGGGCTCCCACCTGCGGCGAATAACGACACCGGATCGTTCGAGCCGGTCCACGCAGGCTTCCATCACCGCGACATTGGACGCGACGATCAAGGGAGCCTCACCCATCGTCAACCCTGCCGCGCCGCAGACTCGCGCTGGAAGCGAGCATCCGCCGATCGTACTGCGCTTCGAGCCGAATGTGGCGCAGATTGTGGATGAACTCGCGCACGCCCTGCGCTTTCATTGAAGTCGAGCCGGCCCGAATGCAACTACGCCGTAAGCGTCTCCCACCCAAACGAAGGGTCATCATGTTGAGAAGGATTGCGGGGTACTTCGGCGGTCATGCTCTTGGGCTGCTTGCGCTGTTTGTAGCGCTCGCGGGTACCTCGTATGCCGCGACGAGCTCGTTGGTGCCGAAGAACAGCGTCGGAACGAGGCAGGTCATCAATCATTCGCTGCTCAAGGTGGACTTCAAAAC
>DAITAW010000177.1:0-3775 GCA_036824055.1 Gaiellaceae bacterium
TCCTCTCAGAGTAATCAGACGTTCGGTCGTCAAGGAAAGTTGTCGGCAGATGTTCACCGAACCTTCACACCCTTTTAGCGTCGATACCATCTGACGGGTGCGCGCCCTCGCCGTCATCCCGGCGGTCGGCCTCACCCTCCTGGGTGGTTGTGGTGGCACCAAGCAACGACCAGACGTCCGCGCGGACGTCCCGAAGGCGCACACCTGTGCCGCCGGCTCGATCCACAGGCTGGGCTCGCCACGGCTCGCGTACGCGGCAATCGTGCGCTCCCGGGCCCTGGTCTCTCGCCGGCCGGGGGCCGGCGCGTTCGCGAGCTTCCAGAGGCTGAACGTCAATCGGGTTCCCACGATCTTCTCGATTCGCGGCCAGCAGGTCGATGCGGCGTGCAAGCCGAAGGCGTACCTCGTCCAGATCCCGAAGCGCCCGAACGGCGTGACCGCGTGGGTGCCGGCGCGACAGGTGGACGTCGCAAAGATCTCGACGCGGATCGTCGTCGATCTGTCTGAGAAAAGGGTCCGGCTCTACAAGGACGGCAAGCTGGTGTTGAGCTCGAAGGCTGCCATCGGCTCGCCTGCGACGCCGACCCCCACCGGCCGCTTCTACGTCAACCAACGGCTCATTCCCACGGACAGGAACGGCCCCTTCGGTCCCGGCGCCGTCGGCATTTCGGCGTTCTCCAACGTCCTGACCGGCTGGACGCAGGGCGGCCCGATCGCGATCCACGGCACCAACGCTCCGTGGTCGATCGGCAAGGCAGTGTCGAACGGGTGCATTCGGATTCCGAATGCAAAACTCCGGCGGCTGTTTTCCGAAACTCTCAGCGGCACGCCGGTCCTGATCCGCAAATAGCTACGGGAGACGCAACCGGGCCCAGACGCCGGCGTGGTCCGAGGGCCACAGACCGTTGAGCCGGTCGCCGGGCTCCTCACCGACGATCCCCGCAGCGACGGCCCTGAAGCCGTTTCGCATCAGCACGTAGTCGATGCGGCTGTAGAACGGGCCGCCGACCTCGCGCAGGTCCTCGCCGTGGCAGCACGTGAGGCCGATGTCGCCCGGGTGCGCCTCGAGCCACGCATCCTTGAACCCGTCGGCGAGCAGGTTCACGTGGGTCGGCGTGCCCGTCCCGTCCGCGCGGGAGTTGAGGTCACCGAGCAGGATGGTCGGCAGGGTCGTCGTCGCGGGGCCGCTGGGAGCAACGAGCTCCTTTCCCTGCGCAACCTGGGACATGTCGTTGAACGACTCGAGGTGCGTCGTGACCACGCGGAACGTTCGCCCGCGGACGGTCGCGTCGGCGAGCACCCAGCCGCGCTTCGCGGTGACGAAACCGCCGAAGAGCGAAGTCGTTGTCGAGTAGAGACCCGTTCGCACTCGCCTGATCTTGATCTTCTTGTCGACCCGTACGAGCAGGCCGTCGCGGATCGTGAGCCGGATGTCCATGTTCGGCGGATCGCCGCTCGGAAGCTCTGCATCGGTTTCATTGCCGATCGCGAGAAAGCGATAGTGCAGCTTCCGGGCGGCCAGCGCCTTGCGCAGCTCCTTTGCGTAGTCCAGTGCGACCATCGTTGCCGGCGTTACGGTGAAGTCGGGGGGCGTCTGCGTCCGGTACAGCGACAGCTCTTGAAATCCCACGAAGTCCGGCCGTGCGCTCGCGATCTCCTTGGCGATCGCCCGTGCGCGGGTCGGGAAGTCATTGGCCTCGACATTCGCCCAGCCCTTCTCGACCGCGGAGAAGGCCTCATGGGTCGACTTCGCCTGGACGATCGCGTCGAGGTTGGTTCCGAGATAGAGGTTCTGCGTCATCACCCTGATCGTGACGGGCGAGCGTTTGGCCTCTCCGGCGGAGGCGGCGATACAGGCGAGGAGCGCGAACAGGACGGCGGCTCCTTTCACGCGAGGAGCGTAGGCACGACGGGCGACCATCGCAACTGGCACGATAGGGCCATGGCTAGGCCCAGACAGAAGAACATCGTGGAACGGCTGACCGGAGCAGGCGAGGAAGCAATCCAGCGGATCGGCGGCGCACCCGGAGCGGACAAGGTGATCGCGGCGTTCGGTTCGTTGCCGAAGCGCGTCGATGAGCTGCAGAGGAGCGTGCGCGGGCTCGAGAAGCTCGAGAAGCGGCTCGGCGCGATCGAGAAGCGGCTCGACAAGCTCGAGGGCAAGGGAACGCCCAGTTCGCGGAAGACCTCCTCGGCCAAGCGCTCCACGGCTGCGCGGAAGCGCAGCACCGGCAGCTAGAGAAGGACGCGTCGCTTTCGGGCTCGTACGGGTGCCAGGCACGGGTACGAAACGCTAACGCGTGTGTCACGGGACTACGACGGCGGGACTCGAACCCGCAGCCCCTGCGGGACGATCTCGAAGCGCGCCGGCGTCGTCCCGGGCTGTTCGCCGTCGAGCTGGATCGGGAGGCGATCGGTTGCGTCGACGCTCACCTGCGCGCCACGCAGCAGCTCGGCCTTCGGGTGGGGAAGATGCGTGCCGCGAAAGATCTTCGGCATCGTCAGGACGAGGTCCCGCTTCGTGAGGTCGCCGATCAGCAGGACGTCGAAGGTCCCGTCATCGGGCTCGGCCTCGGGAGCGATCTTCATGCCGCCGCCGACGTAGGGGCCATTGGCCACGATCACGTCGTGCATGCGAGCCCGGCGAGTCTCGCCGTCCACGGTGACGTGGATCTCGGTGCTCGACCAGCGCGCGAACACGGCGAACGTCGCCCACAGGTAGGAGACCTTGCCGCCGAGTGCTTTGGTGCTGTCGTTGGCACGCTGAGCGATCGCGCCGCTCATCCCTGCGCTCGCAACGTTCGCGAAGAACGACTGCCCGTCCTCGCCCGACCAGAGACGGTAGGTCGCGCGGCCGAGGTCAATGGTGCGCGTCTCGCCGGAGAGTGCGACCTCGATCGCGCGGTCGATGTTCCGCGGCAAGCCGAGGGAGCGGGCGAAGTCCCAGCCGGTTCCGCGAGCAATCAGCGCGATCTCGACGCCGCTGCGTCCTGCGATCCCGTTGGCCACTTCGTACACGGACCCGTCGCCTCCGACGACGACCAGCAGCTCGGCCCCTTCGTCGGCGGCCCGTCCCGCCAGCTCCGTCAATTCGCCGGCCGAACGCGAGAAGAGTGGGTCACCGTCGAGCCCTGCTGCCGCCGCCCGCCGCGCGATCTCCGGCCAGCGCCTCCCCGTCGAGCCGTTCGCCGACGCCGGGTTGACGAGAAAGACGGTCTTCGTCTTCGTCAGTGCTTCTCGTCGGCCGTGACCGTCGCGAGCGCGACGCGCGTCATCCGGTCGACAGCCGCGCGCAGCTCCTCGTCGGTGATGCGCTTGAACTCACCCTCGACGACGATGTCGCTCACCGTCAGGAGACAGCCGGACTGGACGCCGCGGAGCGCTCCGACCGTGAAGAGCGCCGAAGCTTCCATCTCCACCGCGAGCACGCCGCGCTTCGACCAGCGTTCGTACTGGTGCTCGTCGGGGTTGTAGAAGACGTCGCTCGAGACGATGGGCCCGACGTGCATCGACTGGCCCATCTGCTTCGCCGTGTGCACAGCGCCATGGATGAGCTCCCAGCTCGCGGTCGGGCAGTGCGGCTCGTGCCCGACGAGATGATCGGCGGTGCGGTCGTCGGCGACCGCGGACAGAGCCACGATCAGGTCACCGAGCTCGTGGTGGGCCTGGAGCCCGCCACACGTGCCGACGCGCAGCAGCTTCTTCACGCCGAGCTGGATGAGCTCCTCGAAGACGATCGTCGCGCCCGGACAGCCCATGCCGGTGCCCTGCACCG
>DAITAW010000178.1:0-3753 GCA_036824055.1 Gaiellaceae bacterium
CGACAACCAACCAGAACTCTCATAACCAGTGGACCGAAAAACGGGGTCCGGTCACAGCTGGTCGAGACGGCGTCTTCGATCATAAGCGCATCTGACGAGGATCTGGAGCTTCGCTTCCCGGAGCTCCTCAATTCGGGACGCGAGATTACATCCGCACAAGCGAGAGATCTTCACCGTCGGTGGGCGAAGCAAGCTCGGGACTATCTTGCGAACGCGCCCGTTTCGGCACGGTTGATGTGAGGTTCACATTCGGCACGTTCAAGTTCGCCGTGCGCGAACCCAGCTTTCGGCTCTCGGCGGCCGGATCGACGCCGCAGTTCCCGAATACCGTGCAGTCTCTTCGAAAGGCCGTCCGGACATATCACCACGCCGGTGCAGCAGCGGCCCATCGAGCGCTTCGGGAAAGTCTGAAAGGGCCCTACTGGAAGACAGGCGTGGGCGCGGGTAAGGCAGCGGTCGCAGGTCAGCTTCTGGATGCGTATATGCACCTTGATGCCGCAGACGGTCGAGCAGTGGCGGGTTTTAACGTGAACTCCGACGTTTCAATCGGTTCCGATGTCATCGATGTGACCGTCGATGTCTGCCTCTTCGGAGCGACAGGGTATGCCGTCCGCCTCGTTCTCTGGGATACGCGCGCGTGTTCACGGGCCGATGCACGGGCTCTCCTCGCGCCGTGCGTCGTCGCTGTTGAGCAGGAATTCGGACAGGGAGCCGTCGAAGATGCAAGTCTGTTCCACATCCGATCGGGCAGCACCTACGTCTTCACTCGCAGGGAAGCGCTGCGCGGAATGACGGATGTCGCCGCTGCCCTAAACCGAGCTCAGCAGTAGGGCCAGGGATTCATGGAGCCAACAGTCAGCCAGTTCGCACTAGTAGCCGATCAACAGTAGGCCCTGAAACGGAAGGGAGCCGCGCGTGCACGGGATGTCTCGCGCACGAGGACATCAGCACTGCTCGGTTTTTTCCTTGCCGCGGGAGCCGCGCTCCTCGGCGTTGCCGGACTCGTGCACATGCGTTGGCGCAGCTTCTTCTTCCACGCGAACTTCAGCGATTTCGCCTACGGAGCGTGGATATCGCTCGCGCTGGCATTTGCGCTACTTGCGGGTGCGGTTATACGTCTGACCGAGCTCGAGCGCGCGACGAACACTCGCGGCCGGACGGCATAAAGCGCCTGGAGTCCGCTCAGGGCTTCGAGGAATCTCACGAGGGTGTGTCGGTCGTTGGGCCCCGTTTCGTAGGCACTGTTCACGTTGGACGAGTGCTAGAGGTCACGCCGAACCAGTGTCGTGTTTTGGCGGAAAGGCGACACGCTGAGTTCGGTTGCTATCCGCTTCGCCGATTGAAGTCTGCTCGGCTGACGCGGGCGATGAAGATTTCGATCGGTTTCACTTTCGATCCCGCCGTTCGTGGCCCCCGTGCCGGACGCGGTCCTAGTGGCACTGGTTCCAGCCGATAAGGTCCAGCGCGCGACAGGTGCGGGCCGACAGGGAGGGGAGAGAATGAAACGGTTGTTGATCCTGTTGCTCGGGGCGGTGCTCACGGTCGGGCTGATCGTTCAAGCCTCCGGAGCAAGCTCGAGCGGACAGAACGTGCTCGAGTTCAACACGATGGTCGGGGTGAGCGGGCCATTTGTCGGCTCGGCCAATCCGATCCGGGGAGTCAACGGCGGTGGCCTCCCCTGGCAGATCGCAGGGGGGAGAGGCAGGCTCGGAAGCGATGGAAGACTGGAGGTGGAGGTGCGGGGCTTGGTGTTGCTCAACGGGCCGCCGGTACCTCTGGCGTTGAGGGGGAAGAACCCGATCGCGTCGTTTCGGGCGATCGTGAGCTGCCTGACGATCGTCAATGGCAGTGCGACGTCCACGAACGTGGCGACCGGTCCCTCCCCCGCAACCGCGACCGGGAATTCCGAGATCGAGGCGACCGTCGGGCTGCCGAGCCCGTGCGTCGCGCCGATCATCTTCGTTGGGCCTTCGCCGACGACGTGGTTTGCCGTGACGGGCACGTCCTGAGGAAAGACTGAACCCCAACGGATCCTGGCAAGGGTTCGAGCGAGACGGCCGACCCGAGGCTTGTAGCCGAAGGGTCGGCCGTCGATCACAGTCCGATGCCGGCAGGGCGACGAAAATCAGCGGTTCGACCCCGATCGCCGCGAAACGCTGAAAGGTAATCGGCGCGGGCGCGATTACTCGGCGCGGGCGTGCGCGATGTGTTCGAGGCGCTTCCGATCGCCGTCGAGCTGCGCGAGCTTCGCTTGATGGTCGAGCCATTCCTCTGGGTCGAGGACGTTGTTCGCGGGCTGCCCTGGCGCGCGGCCGACTCGTGCCGCACGCTCGGCATCTTTGCGGTCGAGGAAGCCTGGGAAACCCTCGCATGCCGGTGCTGGCTCGACGGGACGCGGGACTGCGACGCTGTTTGGTCGTCGGGTCGGGCGGCCCCTGTCGGGCTGGAGGGTTGGGAGGACACCGGGCGGACTTTGCTGGCCAGTTGTTCACTCTGCTTCTGCGTCGGGGCCGGCGCGAGCGCTCTCGGCCGGAGATTCGATTTCGGACGCTGCGTCGGGCTGAAAGAAGCGCTGGGCGATCGCGGTCGGGATGATCGCCGAGAGGACGACGACCGTGATCAGCAGGGAGAACTGCGTCTTGTTGATGATGCCGGCGTTGAGCCCGTAGAGCGAGCTGATCGTTCCGAACGTGAGGCCGGTGGACATCAGCAGTGTGGTGAAGATGCCGTGCGGCGCCGTGTAGCGCCGGGCGAGTGGGTAGACGCCGAAAAGCTTGGGCACGATCTTGGCCGCGAAGAGGAGGCCGAGCAGGCCGAGGTTCGCCCAGACCGCGCCGAGTGAGACGTTCAGGCCCCCCTTCATGAAGAAGAAGGGGGTCAGGAAGGCGAAGGCGACGACGCGAAGCCGTTCCTGCTCTTGGCGGTGTTCGGAGTAGTGGCTGGAGAGGGCGAGGCCGAGGATGAAGGCGGGAAGGACCGCGTGCGAGTGGGCGCGTCCGCCGAGCCACATGAGCAGGAAGATCGATGCGAAGACGAGCTTGATCTCGGGCTCGATGACGCGGTTGCCGTAGCGCTTGAAGAAGAAGGGCGCGATCCGCGGGAGCGCGAAGATCAGCGCCGCCGAGGCAAGCACGAACGGCACGATCCAGAGGTTCGGCTTGATGAACAGGATCGAGAGCGCGGCGGCGGTGCCGAAGTCGGTGACGAAGGTCGCCGACATCAAGCGTTTCCCGACGAGGGTGCGGTTGAGGCCGCTCTCGACCAGGACGGCGTAGACGATCGCGAGGCTGGTGGTGGAGAGGGCGATCCCCGCGATCTCCGCCTGCCGGTGGTTCCAGCCCAAGGCGTAGTAGGCAAACAGGCCGGCGACGACGAACGGCCCGGCGAAGGAGACGCCGCCGAGGATGAGGCTCGCCTTCCACTCGCGCTTGAACTGCGGGACGTCGACTTCGGCCCCGGCGAGGAAGGTGAGCACGATTCCGGCGAACGAGCCGACGAAGGAGAGCCAATCGGGGATTGAGACGTGGAAGGCGTTGCCGACGAAGACGCCGAGGGCGAGCTCGATCAGGGCGACCGAGAAGCCGAGCTCGACCGAGATCGTGCTCGCGACCAGGATTGTCGTTGCGAGGATTGCCGCTACCGCTACGTCGCTCAACTGCACTCCCTCCTTGCAGGCGTGGCCTCTTTGAAACTAGAGGCCATCAGCCCGAAGGCGGTTAGCGCGAGCCTCATCGCGGCGCGAACGGCGTGAGT
>DAITAW010000059.1:0-15846 GCA_036824055.1 Gaiellaceae bacterium
ACGTCGCCTGCTATCAGGTGTCGCAGCACTAGCGATTCCGCAGCGGCTCGTCGGGCGCTCCAGCTCGACGAGTCGCTGCTTCATGTTGCGCAGACTTCGACGTGCCTCGTCGACGACAATGCGGTGTTGCAGGACGCCACCGGAATGAACTTTCTGAAAGTTTCGGTACCTTCAGCGGAGCTTTTACCAGTTTGAAGTTACCCCCGCTGGGGGAGTCGACTCACCCTGATGTACCCGACCCTTCTTTATGGAGGGCCCGGAACGACCGGCTGCGGGGGGCCGCAGCCCTCGGCCGGTTCGGAAGCTCACCGCTTCACCCGGGCTCTCCCACACCTCCGGCCGGTAGCGACGAAACGGATCTGTCGTTGCGGCTCAGGTCTCGAGCCGGTAGATCGGCACCAGGCGCTTCTCGGCCTCGGTGTCGATGTGCGCGACGACCTCGACGTACTGCTCGAGGCCAGAGCCCTGCAGCTTTGCCTTCAACAGGCTGTCGACCTGGTAGATCCCGGAGGAGTTGTTCATCGTGATCTCGATCAGGACGGGGCGTTGCTCGCCGTCCTTGATCGCGACGTCCTCGATTGCGGCCGCACTGAGGGAGTGGATCGAGATCGAGCCACGCGCGAACGGTATGCGCGAGCGACCCTGCTCCATGTCGAGTGCGTCGGCGACGCGCACGATGCCTGCCTCGAGGGTCAACGGCTTGCCGTAGTCGCGATGGCTCGTGATCGCGCCGAGCACCTCGGAGACGATGATGGTGAGATCCGGCTCCTCGTAGATGTCGCGCAGGAGCTCACGCAACTTCGGCTCGGCGAGAAAGAGGCTGAAGTCCTCGTGCCCTTCCCGGTGGACGGACATCCCGACGCAGTGCGTCAGTGCACCGAGGAGGACGACCACCTCTGCGTCATCGTCGTCGTAGCCGTAGTCGCGCACGACCGACGGCTGGATGTGGTGCTTCGTGAGCTGCCGCAGGAGCTTCAGTCCGATGTTGGCGACGATCTGGATGTGCACCCAGGAGTGGTCGTTGATCTGCATGCGCGCCACAGCGTTCACGTTCGATGCGTGCCACCATCCCTTGAGCTGAGTGTCGTCGTTGACTCGTTCCAGCAGCTTGCGCAGCTTGCGGTTGCCGCGCACCGGGACGTTGATCTTCATCTGCGCGACCGCCTCGGTTGGGGAGAGCCGGGTCTCGCGCTCGGCCTCCTCCGAGACAGGCTGTTCGATCCGCTCTTCGGTTTCCTTGTCGAGTGCCATGGGGGTATTAGGCCACTTCTGCGGCCCAGTCTCCATAGAGAGACGTGTAGAGGCCGCGTTTTGCCAGTAACTCGTCGTGTGTCCCCTGCTCGACGATGCGGCCGTGCTCCAGCACGACGATCAGGTCGGCGTCGCGAATCGTCGAGAGCCGGTGGGCGATGATGAAGGCCGTTCGCCCGGAGAGCAGGAGCCTCAACGCTCGCTCGATCTTACGCTCGGTGCCGATGTCGACCGAGGAAGTCGCCTCGTCGAGGATGAGGATGCGGGGATCGGCGAGCAGCGCCCGCGCGAGTGCGACGAGCTGCCGCTGCCCGAGCGAGAGACGTGACCCTCGTTCCTGCAGCTGCGTTTCGTAGCCGTCTTCGAGGCGCAGGATGAAATCGTGCGCGCCGACCGTCTGGGCGGCCTGAACGACCTCTTCGGGTGTTGCATCGGGACGGCCGAACGCGATGTTCTCGGTGACCGTTCCCGCGAAGAGGAAACCCTCCTGGGGGACGATCCCGAGCTGGTGGCGTAGCGAGGCCTGCGTCACGTCGCGGAGATCGTGCCCGTCGATCGTGATGCGGCCCTCCCTCGGGTCGTAGAAGCGGGCGAGCAACT
This sequence comes from Gaiellaceae bacterium, assembly GCA_036824055.1. Classification (GTDB taxonomy): domain Bacteria; phylum Actinomycetota; class Thermoleophilia; order Gaiellales; family Gaiellaceae; genus 3-1-20CM-4-69-9. Next base: position 1,852 of record DAITAW010000059.1, read on the forward strand.
TGGCGATCGTGGACTTGCCCGCGCCCGTGTGCCCGACGAGGGCGACGGTCGTGCCGGCGGGAACGTCGAGGTCGAGGCCGTGCAGGATCTCCGGCCCCCTGCCGTAGCCGAAGCGGACTTGGTCGAACGCGACCCTGCCCTCCACGTGCGGTAGCGGCTCCGCCACCGGCCGGTCGAGAACCTCCGGCTCCTCTTCCATGACGTCCATGATCTTGTCGAGCGCAGCGGTGGCCGAGAGGAACGTGTTGTAGAGCTGCGACAACTGCTGCACGGGATCGAAGAAGTTCTGGACGTAGAGCATGAAAGCGAACAACGTTCCGAGCGTGACGTCTCCATTGAAGTAGAGATGACCGCCATACCCGAGCACCACCGCGAGCGAGATCGAGGACAGGAGGTCGACGAAGGGGAAGTAGAGGGCGTTCAGAACGACTGTCTCCATGTTCGAGTCGCGGTAGCGCTCCGTCACGGCCTTGAAGTTCCGCGTGTTCGCTTGCTCGCGAGTGAACGCCTGCACGACGCGCATGCCCGCGATGTCCTCCGCCAGCGTGGCGGTCACCAGGCCCAGTCGCTCGCGGACGGCGCGGTATGCCCGCGTCGAGCGGACGCGGAAGACCACGGTCGCGATGCTCATCAGGGGAATGACCGCCAGAGTCGCGAGTGCGAGCCGCCAGTCGAGGATGAAGAGGAGGATCGCCGTGCCGATCAGCGTCAGGCTGTTCTGCACGAGGCTCGTGACGCCGTCGGTCACCAGCTGGTCGATCGCCTCGACGTCGTTCGTGAGTCGGCTGATGATCACACCGGCACGCGTGCGCTCGTAGAACCCGAGGGAGAGCCGCTGGAGATGGCGGAAGAGCGCGATCCGCAGGTCGGCCAGAATGCGCTCGCCGACCCAGCCCGTCAGGTAGGTCTGCACGTAGCTCATCGCCCAGTTGAGCAGCCCGGCCAGGACGAACGCTCCGACGATCCACCAGAGCAGGCCAAGGTCGTGCTTGCGGATCCCGTCGTCGACCGCGTACTTGGCGAGGAAAGGCGGCGCAAGCGCGGTCGCGGTTGCGGCGAGCAGCGAGACCACAGAGAAGGCGGTCCGCACCTTGTACGGCTGGGACAGGCGAGCGAGCGCCCCGATGCGGCGTCGCGTGCGCCGCCAGGACCAGTCGTCGACCTCGACCTTCTTGACGGAGCTCAGGTGGGTGCCCGGCTGCCACACCCTCATGGGCGGCGACCTCTTTCAAGTACACGCGCGCGCGGCCCCACCCGGGAGGGGAAAGACGCCACCCGCCACCCGGCGTCGACGGTACCGGGAGAAAGCGCACCCGACTGTGCCGATTGCGGGCCGAATGGCGGCATCACGATGCCGCCTCCAGGGCGGCGTCGGTCTCCGCGCGCGCCTCAACGGCGTCGGCGAACTGCCGCTCGAGCAGGCCGTGCTCGTAGATGTCGCGGTACACCTGGCTCGTGGCGAGCAACTCATCGTGCGTGCCCCTCGCCGCGATTCGTCCGTCGTCCAGCACCACGATCTCGTCCGCCAGTGCAATCGTCGAGAGCCGATGGGCGATGATCAGCGTCGTCCGGTTCCGCATCGCCTCGCGTAGGCCGACGCGAATGCGCGCCTCGGTCGAGGCATCGACCGACGCCGTCGCGTCGTCGAGGATCAGAACACGTGGATCGACCGCGAGTGCCCGCGCAATCGCCAGGCGCTGACGCTGCCCGCCCGAGAGCGTAATGCCACGCTCGCCGATGACAGTGTCGTATCCATCCGGCAGCTGCTCGACGAACTCGTGCGCTTGCGCGAGCCGCGCGATCCGCTCAACCTCGGCGTCGTCGAGATCCGAAGCTCCGAACATGATGTTCTCGCGCACGGTGGCGGAGAACAGGAACGGGTCCTGCGAGATGACGCCGATCGCGCTGCGCAGCGAGTTCAGCTTCACGTCACGGACGTCTGCACCGTCCAGAGTCACCCGCCCCGACGTGGCGTCGTAGAACCGCGGCACGAGCGAGGTGAGCGTCGTCTTGCCCGAGCCCGTGTGGCCGATGAGCGCGATCGTCCTCCCGGGCGCCAGTTCGAGGTCGATGTCCTGCAGAACCGGGCGGCCCTCCATGTACTCGAACCCCACGCGTTCGAAGCGCAGGTGGCCGCCTCCCGCCGGCAACTCGACCGCGTTGGGCCGGTCGGAGATCTCCTCGGGCTCGTCCATCACCTGGAAGATGCGCTCCCCGGATGCGGTTGCCCGCTGCGCCTGGCCGATCCACATGCCGATCGATCGCAACGGCATGATCAGCATGCCGAGGTAGAGGTTGAAGGCGATGAAGCCGCCGACGGTGAGCCCGCCGTTGGCGACCATCCGCGCGCCGACGAGCAGGACGGCGGCTTGCGCAAGCAGCGGCACCCAGGAGATGAACGGAACGTAGAGCGCGCGCTGCCGGTTGGCACGCAACGTCTGCTGGAAGACGGCCTCCGAGCGGTCGGTGAACTTCTGCTGCTCCTGTGGCTCCTGCGCGAACGATTTCACCACGTGGACGCCGACGATGTTCTCCTCCGCCACGGTCGCAACGTCGGCGAGCTTCTGCTGCACATCGCGGAGTGTCGGATGGGCGACGTGGCTATACCGGTAGGCCAATGCGACGAGAACCGGGGTGATCGCCAGCGCGATCAGCGCCAGCTTCCACTGGAAGAAGAAGAGCACGACCGTGACCGACAGCACGGTCAGGACGTTCTGGAAGAAAAAGATCAGGCCGTAGCCGAGGAAGAAGCGCACGCCCTGCAGATCGACTGTCGCCCGCGACATCAGCTGTCCGGTCTGATGCCGATCGTAGAACCCGAACGAAAGCCGGACGAGGTGCCGGTACAAACCCTGGCGCATGTCCATCTCGACGGCGAGCGCCTGCTTTCCGGAGATCAGCCGCCGTCCGGCCATGAACGCCGCCCGCAACACCCCAAGGCCGATGATCGCCCAGACGAACACCCAGAGCTTGCCGGCGTCGCGCGGGACGATCGCATCGTCGATCACGTGGGCCGTGACCCACACGACCGCGATCTGCGCGCCCTGCGAGGCGATCGCGAGGAGCGTCGACACGACGAGCGAGACCTTGTAGGGACGCAAGAAGCCGAGCAGACGGGCGAATGTCCTCCTGTACGGCGTTCCGCTCTGCTCCTGCACCCCTGAAATCTAGCGCCGCGCGTTGTCCCTACAGACGAGCGAGCTCTTCACGCACGAGTGCTGCAGCTTGCGCGGTCAGCTCGCGGTTTGCAGGAGCGTTCAGCCAGCTGCTGGCTCCGGAAGGGTGGGGCAGCGGAACGACGGCCGCGTCGTCGAGCTCGTAGCGGCGGCCGACGGACGCGGCCAGACCGGAGATGCCGAGCAGGCGGCGGATGGCGAGTCCGCCCACCGGCACGATCAGCCGTGGCCTCAACACCTCGAGCTCCCGGTCGGTCCAGAACGAGCAGAGCTCTTGCTCATGGGGCGTCGGAGTTCGATCGCCGCGACCCGAAAGCGCACGGCCTGGATAGCACCGCGTCACCGAGGCGCAGTAGAACGTCCTGTAGAACTCGTCCTCCTCAAGCTCGAGCCAGCGGCGAAGAGTCTTGCCTGCGCGACCGCGCCACGGCCTGCGCTCCTGTCCTTCGATGACGCCGGGCGCCTGGCCGTACATGTACGCGCGCTGCCCGAGGTGCTCGTTCGAGACCGGCAAAGACTCGAGGTGGAAGCCCGCCTCGACGCAGGCCCGACACACACGCAGGTCGCGCTGCAACGACGCGAGCGATCGATAGAACGAGCGTCGGCGCGTCAAGCGCGCACAACGACGAACCAGCGGCCCTTGAACACGACCTCGCCGCCAAGCTCGTCCGCAAGGTCCGGGCCTGCGAACACACGCTTGTAGACGCTCCACCGGGATCCATCCTTGAGCCAGCGCTCCTCCCAGCGCTCGGCATCATCGCCGTCGCCTCTGATCGACGCAACGACGACGAGCTCCTGCGCGACACGCCGGGACTCGGCCAGGAACCGCTCACGGTCTTCGGCCTCGAGGTGGCAGTAGAAGTAACTCGTGAAGACGCGATCGAACTCACCCGCTTCGAACGGGAGCGAGAGCGCGTCCCCTTGCTCGAAACGTGCTGCCGGAACTTGCGCGCGCGCGAGTTCGAGCATGCGCTTGCTCGCATCGAGCCCGACGACGTCGCCGCGAAGATGTCTCGTGAGGAAGCCCGTGCCGCAGGCGACGTCCAGGGTGCGCGCGGGCCGAAGACCTCGAATGACGGCCTCGAGCAAGCGAAGCTCGTGTTCCCAACCTGGGCGCTCTCGGTCTGCATGCGAGCCCCGGCCCAGCCACCAGTCGTCGTACTCCGGTGCGCGCCGGTCGTAGTACGCCTTCACACCTTCGTAGAGTACGCGCGGTGGAGTTGCCGCTCGAGTCGGTGCCGAACTTCTCGGAAGGACGTGATGCCGGGACGATCGAAGCGCTGCGGTCCGCTCTTGCTGCGCATGCGGACGTCCTCGACGTTCATTGCGACCCAGATCACAACCGGTCGGTCTTCACACTCGTCGGCGACGACACTTCGCTCGTGGAAGCCCTGCTCGCGGGCATCGCCTGTGCCCGCGAACGCATCGACCTTCGCAATCATGAAGGCGCACATCCGAGGATCGGCGCTGCGGACGTCGTCCCGATCGTCGCGCTCGATCCGGAAGATCGCGAGCGGGCGCGGGATTGCGCCCTGCGGCTTGCGGACCGGATCGGTGCAGAGCTCGGGCTGCCGGTGTTCCTCTATGGCGACTCCGCGCCCGACCGGGGCCCGGCGTTCTACCGGCTGGGAGGTCCGGCGGAGCTCCAGCGCCGCATCGACTCAGGCGAGGTGCGCCCGGACTATGGACCGGGGCAACTCGACGAGCGCGCCGGCGGCGTGATCGTCGGCGCACGCCGGCCGCTGATCGCGTTCAACGTCAATCTCGCCACCGACGACGTCGAGATCGCGCGCGCGATTGCCGCCGTCGTGCGCGAGAAAGGTGGGGGCTTCCCCGGCGTACGCGCCCTGGGACTGCTTCTGCCGAGAGCCGGTCACGCGCAGGTCAGCATGAACGTGGAGGACTACGAGGCCGCAGCTCTGCACGAGATCGTCCTTCGCGTCGATGACGAGGCCCGCCTGCGCGGAGTCGAGGTGGCCGGCGCCGAGCTGGTCGGGCTCATGCCGGCCGGCGCCGCTGCGGCAGCCGCCGGCGCGATGCTCCGGATCGAAGGCTTCAACGCTTCGCACGTGCTCGAGCTGCGTCTCCTCGAGCGAGGTCTATGAGAGCCCGCGGGGCGCGGAGCTAGACTGGCCGCGCGATGGCTCAGGCGACCGCGATCCGCCTGACCGGAGAGGATCTCCGGATCGACGATGTCTGGGCGGTCGCCTTCGGCGCTGCCCAGGCGGCGTTGTCGGACGAGGCGCGCACGAAGATGCGCGCCGCCCGCGCCCTCGTGGAACGGGCCGCACACGGGACACGCGAGCACACGTACGGGATCAACACCGGCTTCGGCCGCTTCGTCTCGCAGTCGATTCCCGAGGAGCAGACGGAGGAGCTGCAGCTGCGCCTGCTGCGCAGTCATGCGTGCGGAGTGGGGGAGCCGTATCCGGACGAGATCGTTCGTGCGGCGATGCTGCTGCGGGCGAACGCGCTGGCAAAGGGAAATTCCGGTGCGCGCATCGAAACGGTCGAGCTGCTGCTCGACTGCCTCGGGCGGGGCGTCCTGCCGTACGTCCCGAGCCGCGGTTCGGTCGGAGCGAGCGGCGACCTCGCTCCCCTCGCTCATCTCGCACTCCCACTCGTCGGGGAAGGGGAGGCGTGGCACGGCGGCCATTTGCTCCCGGGTGCAGACGCGCTGGCAGCCGCAGGTCTCGCGCCTACGCGGCTCGCAGCAAAGGAAGGCCTCTCGCTCGTGAACGGCACTCAGTTCATGGCGGCGTTCGGTGCGCTCGGGGTCGCGCGGGCACGCCGGCTTGCGAAGACCGCGGACCTTGCTTGTGCGCTGTCGCTCGAGGCGCTGCAGGGATCCCGCACGAGCTTCATTCCGCAGATCCACCGCTTGCGTCCACTGCGTGGACAGCGCGACTCTGCGGCCAACGTTTTCCGTCTCCTCGAGGGATCGGCGATCAACGAGGCGCACCGGTGGTGCGACAAGGTGCAGGACGCGTATTCGCTGCGCTGCGCACCACAGGTGCATGGGGCGTCGCGCGATCTGCTCGATTACGTGGAAGGCACCGTGGCCGTCGAGTTGAATTCGGCGACGGACAATCCGCTCGTACTCGTCGAGGACGAGCTCCTCGTCTCGAACGGTAATTTCCACGGACAGCCGCTCGCATTCGCGCTCGATGCACTGGCGATGGCCTGCTCCGAGTTCGCGAGCATCTCCGAGCGCCGGGTCGAGCGCCTCGTCAATCCGAACCTCTCCGACGGCCTGCCGGCGTTCCTCACCGTGGACGGCGGGCTCAACTCGGGATTCATGATCCCGCAGTACGTTGCCGCGTCACTCGTCAGCGAGAACAAGTCGCTGTGCCATCCGGCGAGCGTCGACTCGATCCCGACCAGTGCCGGCCAGGAGGATCACGTCTCGATGGGGAACGCCGCCGGACTGAAGGCGTGGCAGGTCATCGCGAACTCAGAGCGCGCCCTCGCGATCGAGCTACTCGCGGGCGCTCAGGCAGTGGAGTTCCTCGCGCCGCTCGAGCCCGGCCGCGGCGTGCGCGCAACGCACGACTTCGTCCGCTCTCTCTCAGAACGGCTCGGCGACGACCGGTCGCTGTCGCGCGACATCGAGCTCGTCGCCAGTGCGGTTCGCGACGGATCGCTGGTTGCCGCGGTCGAGGCCGAGGTCGGAGAGCTCGCGTGAATACAACCCGCCCGCTGGAAGCGATGGTCGAGGACCTGGTCGGTGACCTCGCCCACATCCGCGCTCCGCGAGGGGCGGAGTTACACGCGCGCGCATGGGCGACAGAGGCACCGCTGCGGATGTTGCTCAACAATCTCGATCCCGACGTGGCGGAGCGCCCGGAGGACCTCGTGGTCTACGGTGGTTCCGGGAAGGCCGCGCGCAATCCCGAGGCGTTGCGCGCGCTCGTCCGTTCGCTGATCGAGCTCCGCGAAGACGAGACCCTCCTCGTGCAGAGCGGCAAGCCCGTCGGCGTGTTCCGCACACACGCGGGCGCGCCTCGGGTGCTGATCGCCAATGCGATGCTCGTCCCGCGCTGGGCGACGTGGGACGAGTTTCGCCGCCTCGAGGCGCTCGGCCTCACGATGTACGGCCAGATGACCGCCGGGAGCTGGATCTACATCGGCACCCAGGGAATCCTGCAGGGGACGTACCAGACCTTCGCAGCCGCCGGTGAGACGCATTTCGGCTCGCCGGACCTCTCCGGTCGCACGATCCTCACCGCCGGCCTCGGCGGGATGGGCGGCGCGCAACCGCTGGCCGGCACGATGACCGGCGCTGCGATCCTGTGCATCGAAGTCGATCCGTCGCGCATCGAGCGGCGGATCGAGACGCGGTACCTCGACGAGGCGACCGAGTCGGTCGACGATGCGCTTGCACGGATTCGAGCTGCCGCAGCGGACGGTCGCGCGCTCTCGGTGGGTCTACTAGGGAACGCAGCCGATGTCGTTCCCGAGCTCGCGCGCCGCGGCGAGCACTTCGATCTCGTGACGGATCAGACGGCGGCGCACGATCCGCTCACCGGCTACATCCCGGCCGGTCTCTCGGTGGAGGAAGCGGCGGCGCTGCGGTCGGCCGACCCGGACGAATACCTCGTGCGCGCGCGTTCGTCGATCGCTCAGCACGTCGAGGGGCTGCTCGAGTACGTCCGAGCCGGGAGCTATGTTTTCGATTATGGCAACAACCTCAGAGGTGAGGCCCGTGAAGCCGGCGTAGCGGAGGCCTTCTCATATCCGGGCTTCGTCCCGGCCTATATCCGACCGCTGTTCTGTCGTGGAGTCGGCCCGTTTCGGTGGGCGGCGCTCTCGGGTGAGGCGGCGGACATCGCGGCGATCGACGCGGTGCTCCGCGACCTCTTCCCGGACGACCCGCTTCTCCAGCGCTGGCTCGAGCTCGCGGCGGAGCGCGTGGCGTTCCAGGGCCTGCCGGCGCGGATCTGCTGGCTCGGGCTCGGCGATCGCGCCCGGGCGGGGCTCGCGATCAACGAGCTCGTCCGCTCCGGTGAGGTCAAGGCGCCGGTGGTGATCGGGCGCGATCACCTCGACTCCGGCTCCGTCGCCTCGCCCTATCGCGAGACGGAGGCGATGAGGGACGGCTCCGACGCGATCGCCGACTGGCCGATCCTGAACGCGTTGCTCAACGTCGCAGCAGGCGCGACCTGGGTAAGCGTTCACCACGGAGGCGGCGTCGGGATCGGCAACTCGATCCATGCCGGCATGGTCGTCGTCGCCGACGGCACCGACGACGCCGCCGAACGGCTGGAGCGCGTGCTCACCGCCGATCCGGGCATCGGGGTGATGCGTCATCTGGACGCCGGCTATCCCGACGCGGTCGCGGCCGCAGAGTCGCACGGGCTCGAAGCGCCGATGCCGCCACGCGACCGCGAATGAGCTCCACGGGCGGCGGGCGCCGCCTGCTCGTCCGCGACCTCGCGCAGCTCGCAACTCCGAGCGGCACCGCTGCCCCGTTGCGCGGCCGCGCGCTCGGCGAGGTGGACGTGCTCGAGGACGCATACGTCCTCTGCGCCGGCACGTCGATCGAGGCCGTGGGGCGTATGCGCGATCTGCCCTCTCTCGACGGGGGCGTCGAGGAGCTCGACGCTCGCGGCCTCTGTGCGATCCCCGGGCTCGTCGACTGTCACACGCACGCGTGCTTCGCGGGTGATCGCGTGGACGAGTTCGCGCTGCGCGCCAAGGGTGCGTCGTACGAGGAGCTGCACGCAGCGGGCGGCGGGATCATGTCGACCGTTCGCGCGACGCGGGCCGCCGGGGAGCAGGTACTGGCCGACGCGGTCCGCACGCACCGTGGGTGGATGTTGCGCGCCGGAACGACAACCTTCGAGTCGAAGTCCGGCTACGGCCTCGATCACGACACGGAGCTCGCCTCACTGCGCGCGATCAAAGCCGTAGGCGGTGTCCCGACGTGGCTCGGTGCCCATGCCGTACCGCCGGAGTTCGAGGATGCGGACGCCTACCTCGACTTCGCACTCGCCGAGGTTCTTCCGGCCGCCGCGGAGATCGCCGAAGCGGCGGACGTCTTCCTCGAGCGCGGTGCCTTCGACGCCGTTCAGGCACGCCGGTATCTGTCCGCATGTGCCGGGGCCGGTCTGGCGCTGCGCCTGCACGGCGACCAGTTCACGGAAATGGGTGCGGTTCCGCTGGCGATCGAGCTCGGCGCGCGGTCGGTCGACCATCTCGAGGCGACGGGGGAAAAGGGCCTGGCGGCCCTCGGCGAGAGCGAAGTCGCCGCGGTGCTCCTGCCGGCGAGCGCGCTCTTCCTCGGCCGCCCGATGCCCTCGGGGCGGGCGCTCGTCGAGGCGGGAGCCGTCGTCGCGCTCGCGACCGACTTCAACCCGGGCAGCGCCTTCTGCGAAAGCCTGGCAATCGTGTGCTCCCTGGCGGCCACACAACTCGGCCTCTCGCCCGCGGAAGCGCTCGCCGCCTGCACGGTCAACGCGGCGCATGTACTGGGAAGAGCGGCTACCCACGGGCGTCTGGCCCGCGGCTATGCCGCCGACGTCGTCTTGCTCGAGGCGCCGGACTGGCGATATCTCGCCTACCACCTCGGAGCGAACCTCGTAGCCGGGGTGGTTCTCCAGGGCGAGCGCGCGGAGTTAGGCTAAGCGGAGATGCCGACCAAAAAGCAGCGGCGCCGGAACCAGAAAGCTCGTCGACACGAGTACGAGTACGTCTACCTCGACGACGAGGGCAACGAGGTTCCCGTCGATACGTCCGACCTCCGCGCCGAGAAGAACGGCCAGCGCGAGTCCAAGCCACGCAAGAGCAGCACTGCGAACAACGCCGGTGCCAGAGGGCGCCGGAAGGTCGAGCCGCCGTCGTGGCGGCGATCCGCCCGGCGGGCCCTCCTCTTCGGCCCGATCCTGGTGGTGGCGATGATGCTGCTCAACCGGAAGCTCTCACTCGCGCAGCAGATCTTCCCGGCCGTCTTCCTGATCGCCTTCTTCATTCCGTTCAGTTACTTCACCGACTCGCTCGCCTACCGCATGCTCCAGAAGCGCCTCGCCAAGCAGCAGAACGCGAAGACCCGCTAGCTACGCCTTCGTCGTGTCGCCGCGATAGTGGCCCTCACCGGGCCACGGGGCGAAGACGAGCAGGATCCGTGCGCCGTCGTTGGTTGAGATCGAGCGGCGCTCGTCTGCATCGAAGGAGAAGAAAGAGCCTTCGACGCCTTCGGTCGTCTCTCCACCCGATTCGACTCGAACCGAGCCGTCGATGACCGAGACAAGCGCCCGTTCCTTCATCTGATGGTCGCCGAGCGCCTGTCCGGGCTCGAGCACGATCAGCACCGCGCGCGCGGATTCGTCGGACCGCAAAACGACGGGCGACCGAGTTCCGCCCGGCGTCTCGATCTCGCGCAGGTTCCAGCTTTGCACTGCGCTGATCTTAAGGGCCGGAGACAGGCCGTCGTTAGACTCAACCGCCTCGTGAGCCTCGCAGTGAACCGATACGAGCTCGGTCCGATCGGGACGAATTGCTATGTGGTTCGGACCGGCGATGCCAGCACCGAAGCGGTCGTCGTCGACCCGGGAGCCGACGCGGCGCGGGTCCTCGACGAGCTGAGCAGCCTCGGCGCTCGCTGTATCGCGATTCTCATCACTCACGGGCACTGGGATCACCTGGGTGGGGTGGCGGATCTCGCCGAGGCGACCGGCGCTCCGGTCCACATGGCCGAGGAGGAGCGCGTTCTGCTGGAGGACCTCAACAGCTTCGCGCCGCCCGAGCTCGAGCTTCGCCCGCATACGGCGGACGTGCTCCTGCGGGGCGACGAGACGCTCGACCTGGCGGGTATCTCTTTCCAGACGCTGCGCGTCCCCGGACATTCGCCGGCGCACCTCGCCTACTACGCCGACGGCGCACTCTTCTCGGGTGACGTCGTCTTCGCCGGCTCGGTCGGCCGGACGGATCTCCCCGGTGCAGACTGGGACACTCTGGTCGAGTCGATCCGTACGCTCGTCGATCGTCTTCCGCCCGAGACCGTCGTGTTCTCGGGCCACGGTCCGAGGACGACGCTCGGCGCCGAGCTCGCCCGGAACCCGTTTCTCGCGGAGCTGCGCGCGTGACGCGCTTCGAAGCGCCGCGCGGCACGCACGACATCCTTCCGTCCGAGCAGCCGCTCTGGCAGTGGGTGACCGGCGAGATGCGGGACGTCTGCTCGCTGTACGGCTACCGCCGCATCGATACGCCCGCCTTCGAGGACACCGAGCTGATCGTCCGGACATCCGGCGGCGGCTCCGATGTCGTCCAGAAGGAGACGTACACGTTCAGCGACCGCGGCGGACGTTCGCTGACGCTCCGGCCGGAAGCAACGGCGCCGATCTGTCGCGCCTACGTCCAGCACGGCCTGCACCGTGAAGCGCAGCCGCAGAAGCTCTACACGGTCGGACCGATGTGGCGGTACGACCGACCGCAGCGAGGCCGTTACCGTGAGCACTGGCAGCTCTCCGTCGAGGCGATCGGCACCGACGACCCGGCAATCGACGCCGAGGTGATCCAGCTGTACTCCGAGCTCCTGCGCCGCGTCGGCGTGACCGACTACGTACTAGAGCTCAATTCGATCGGCGACGCCAAGTGCCGTCCGGCGTACGTCGAGCAACTCGTCAAGTGGCTCGACGAGCACGACCAGGAGCTGGACGAGGAGGCGCGGGCCAAGCGGGCGACGTCGCCGCTTCGGGTCTTCGATGTCAAGAGCGAGCGAGTTCAGGCACTGCTCGCGGGCGCCCCGAAGATCGGCGAGGCGCTCTGCGAGGAATGTCGCGATCATTTCGCGCGCACGCGCGAGTATCTCGATGCCTACGGCGTGAGCTACCAGCTCGCCCCGACGCTCGTCCGAGGCCTCGACTACTACACGCGAACGACGTTCGAGTTCAAGGACGAGGCGATCGGGGCGAAGGACACGATCTGCGGCGGCGGCCGCTATGACGGGCTGATCGAAGCGATCGGCGGGCCGCCGACGCCGGGCATCGGCTTCGGCGCGGGCATCGAACGGCTCCTGCTCTCGCTCGGTTCCGACCGCACGAAACCGGAGCACAGCGACGTGTTCTTCGTGTGCGAGCAGGAGAGCGATCGTGCTCGCATCCTGCCGCTCCTCGCCGAGCTCCGCCGTCGCGGGCTTCGTGCCGACATGGATTACGCCGGTCGGTCGACCAAGGGCCAGCTCACACAAGCCGCGCGACTGGGCTCCGGCTGGACGGTCATCGTCGAGGGCACGCAGGCGACCGTCCGGCAGCAGGGTCGCGGAGACTTCACCGCGGCGCTCGACGAGGTTGTCGACAGGATCACGGAATGAACCGCTGGCGCGATCTCTATTGCGGCGACGTCAACACCGATCGTGTCGGAGAGACGGTCTCGGTTGCCGGGTGGGTCGCGCGCCGCCGCGATCACGGCGGACTGATCTTCATCGACCTGCGCGACCACCGCGGCATCGTCCAGCTGGTCGTCAACCCGGACCGCGCGCCGGAGGCCGCAAAGGTCGCGCATGACATCCGCTCCGAGTTCGTCGTGCATGCACGAGGTGAGGTCGTCCGCCGCGCGCCCGAGGCCGTCAATCCGAACCTGCCCACGGGCGAAGTCGAGATCCAGGTCGGCGAGCTCGAGATCGTCGCCCGCTCGGAGCCGCTGCCGTTCCAGCTCGACGACGAGGGAGTCGAGGAGCCGACACGCCTTCGCTACCGCTACCTCGATCTGCGACGCGACCGCATGCAGAACAACCTGCGTCTCTCCGCCACGGTGATCGCCGCGATCCGACGCTCGATGGAGGAGCAGGGCTTCATCGACGTATGGACACCTTCGATGACACTCGGCACGCCCGAAGGTGCGCGCGACTTCCTCGTCCCGGTGCGTCTGCAACCAGGCAAGTTCTTCGCGCTCGCCCAGTCGCCTCAGCTCTTCAAGCAGACCTTCATGATCGGCGGGCTCGACCGCTACTACCAGATCGCGACCTGCTGGCGGGACGAGGATCTTCGTGCCGACCGGCAGTTCGAGTTCAGACAGCTCGACCTCGAGCTCGCCTTCCCGACGCGCGAGGACGTCCTCGAGGTGCTCGAGGCAGTCGTCGTCGCGTCGTTCGAAGCACTCGGCCGTACCCCGCCCTCACGGCCGTTTCCGCGCATGGCATACGCCGACGCGATGTTGCGCTACGGCTCCGACAAGCCGGACGTGCGCCTCGGCCTCGAGATCCAGGACGCGACCGAGGTCACGCGTGGCTCGGAGTTCGGCGTCTTCGCGGGCGCGGACACGGTCCGCTACCTCGTGGCCCCGGAGGCATTCTCGCGCGGAGAGCTCCAGAAGCTTGAGGAATTCGCGAAGGAATGGGGCGCGAAGGGTCTTGCCTACCTCGTCTTCGACGAGTCCGGGGAGCTGCGTTCGCCGATCGCGAAGTTCCTCTCGGACGAGGAGACGGAAGCCTTTCGCACTCCACCGGGATCGACCGTCCTTTTCGTCGCCGACAGCACGGCGATGGTTGAGCGGGTCCTCGGTGCCTTGAGGCTCCACATCGGCCAGCAGCTCGGCCTCATCGACGAGTCGCGCGACGAGCTTCTCTGGGTTCTTGACTTCCCGCTGTTCCTCGAAGACGAAGAGACAGGCCGCTGGACATTCGTGCATCACCCCTTCACGAGCCCGGTCGAGGGACACGAGGACCTGATCGACACCGACCCCGGTGCGGCCCTCAGCCAGCACTACGACCTGATCTGGGACGGGTGGGAGCTCGGTTCGGGCTCGATCAGGATCCACCGCCAGGAAATCCAGGAGCGCGTCTTCCGCGCGATGGGGATGACCGATGAAGAAGCTCAGGCAA
>DAITAW010000179.1:0-3708 GCA_036824055.1 Gaiellaceae bacterium
GTGATCTTCACCAGCTGTCCCTGCCGGACGTGGATGACCGGCCCGGGTGCGCCGCCGGCCCAGGCCCACGCGCTGTACTTGATTCCGGGCGCGACCTGGATCTCGACGTCCTTCAGGACGAGATTGACGTCGGCGACGGCGCCGGCGGGAGCAGCAGGAAGCTCGGCGGGGAAAGCCTTGTGTCCGGTCGCGAGCGCGTCGGCGTTCGCCGGCGCGGCGCCCGCGAAGCTCTTCAGGTCAGAGACGGCGGTCTGCGCGGGCGTCGCCATTGAACCGCCCGATCCAGCACTGGCCGCCGCGCGGTCGGCCGCGTTCCTGGCGCCGTTGGCATCCGACCACATCAATGCGGCGAAGAACGCGAGCGCAACCACGAGAAAGCCGAGTCCGATGCACGCGAGGGCGAAGAACGCGGACGAGGCTGTTTCCTCGCGTCTCGCTTCCTTGGCTCGCGGCGGTGTGTGCTGGACACTGCTCATCGGTTGGCTCTCCTTCGTCGTAGATGTCGATCGAGGGTGGGCGTCTTCCGCGGGGCGGCGTCCCGGCGAGTCCGCAGACCCGACCGGGAACACCGGGCGGAGAGGGCTGCGGGGTTAGCCCGGCAGCCCGCGTCCAACGAGGTGATCTATCGCACCGTGACGGTCAGGCGCAGGACGTTGTCCTCGCCGATCGTCTTCGTCGTGGACGCCCACTTGTAGTCGTCGCCGGCCTTCGTCGTGAAGTGGTAGACGCCGACCTTCGAGAAGCGGACGCTTGCGGTTGCGCCCATGCGCCGCATGGCCGGGGCGACAACCTTCACGTTCGGCCCGGACGTTTGCACGAGTGCGTGCGGCATGACGTCGTTGTTGACGAACTTCAGTGTGGTCCCGCGGTTCAGCGAGACCGACAGCGACGCCTTGTACGGGCCTGCTGCGGTGAGCGCCCAGGCGTGGCAGCCGCGCTTCTGGTGGTGGATGGTGATCGTCCGGCTCTGGCTTGCGAACGCCGGAGCGGCGACTGCGAGTGCGACGGCTAGCGCCAGTCCCGTCCACTTGAGCTTCCTGATTCTTGTCATGGTCGTTTCCTTTCGAATGGTTTCTCTCAGTGTCGGCCGTGCGCGCGCACCGTCCATCGGAGTCGGCGCTGACTGCCATTCAGGGATTTCCCGCAGCGTTTCACCACGTCTTCGCGGCCCCCGAACGCGCTGCGGCTTTCCCGCAAGCTTCCTGTCGGACGATGCGGATGCGGTGAGCGCTAGCCGGCGGGAGGATGCAAGCGCATGTCGAGCTATGCCGTCTACTGGAACGAAGGGGCAGGGCCGCGGTACGCGGGCCGTCTGGAGCTAACCGACTCGTCGGCGGAGCTCTGCGGCGTGGCCGTTGGACGTCGGTGCCTCGAGTCGGTTCCGTACGGTGACATTGACTCCGTCAGCCTCGACACGGCCATCCTCCGGGTCGGGCGCCGGAGGGACACCGATCTCGACATCGGAAGCGTGGACGAGCCCGGAGCGCTGCGCGAGCTTGCCGATCTGCTCGCCCGCGCGGTCGCGCGCGTCCCCTCGGTGCCGCCCAAATTTTCAATCCCGTCCGCACTGACAAAGGAGATCCGATGAAAGCGCTTGTCTACCACGGGCCCGGAGAGAAAGCCTGGGAGCTCGTTCCCGACCCGACCATCATCGAGCCGACGGACGCGATCGTCCGCATCGACTCATCCACGATCTGTGGATCCGACTTGCACATCCTGAAGGGAGACGTCCCTGCGGTCATGCCGGGGACGGTTCTCGGCCACGAGGCGGTCGGCACCGTCGTCGAGGTCGGCGCCGCGGTCACGACGATTGCGGTCGGTGACCGCGTGCTCGTCTCGTGCATCACCTCGTGCGGCCGCTGTCGCTTCTGCAAGGAAGCCCGCTACGGCCTCTGCACCGGTGGTGGCGGCTGGATCTTCGGCCATCTGGTCGACGGCCTCCAGGCCGATTTCGCTCGCGTGCCGTTCGCGGATACCTCCGTCTACAAGGTCCCGGATGGCTTGAGCGACGAGCAGGTGCTCTTCCTTGCCGACATCCTGCCGACGGCCTACGAGGTCGGCGTCCTGAACGGCCGTGTCGAGCCTGGAGACACCGTCGCAATCGTCGGCGCGGGCCCGATCGGGCTCGCGGCGATCATGACCGCGCAGCTCCACACACCGGGTCGGATCGTCGCCATCGACCTCGACGACGCGCGCCTGGAGAAGGCGCTCGAGTTCGGGGCTGACGTGACGATCAACAACGGCAACGAGGATGCCGTCGCGAAGGTGATGGAACTGACCGGCGGCCTGGGCGCAGACGTCGCCATCGAGGCCGTCGGCGTACCCGACACGTTCGAGCTCTGCACAGAGCTGATCCGGCCGGGCGGTCGCGTGGCCAATGTCGGCGTGCACGGAAAGTGCGCCACGCTCCATCTCGAGAAGCTCTGGATCCGCGGGGTGATGATCACGACCGGTCTCGTCGACACGAGCACCGTGCCCATGCTCCTCAGGCTCATCGAGGGAGGCCGGCTCGACCCCACGGTGTTCGCAACGCACCATTTCGCGCTTGCCGACACCGAGCGGGCCTACGACATCTTCGGCGCTGCCGCCGAGACGAAGGCTCTCAAGGTAGTGCTGCAAGCCGTCCCAGTCGGGCACGAGCTGATCGAACAGCACGAACTAGCGTTCAACGCTTAACTCGTTGCCCGACCAGTAGCCGAAGCGGTTGACGTCATCCTCGGAGACGGCAGCCGCTTCGGCAACGTCGGGTGTCGATCGCCTCGCCGCGCTTCAGCGGGCCGCGAGCGTCGTCCAGAGCTCTAGATCGATCTCGGGGAAGTCCCGCGCGAGCTCTCGCGCAGCCTCGCTGTAGCCGATCCGCAGAACGTCGACGATGTCGGTAGGGAGTTCGACCTTCGCCCGCCACGCCGGGTTCACGAGACGCTCCGCGTTCGGGGGGACGAAGCCGTCGTCGATCCCGAGGAACGCGTAGGTCCGGCGAAGCTCGGCTAGCGAGTCGTCGCGGCAGCGCTCGAACTGAAGCACAAGGATCCGCTCACGACCGAAGACGTGTACGAGCCTTCGCAGCTGGTTGTGGTAGAGGCCCATCGCGTACGCGTCACGGTGCAGCTCGCCCGTGCGCGGAAACTGGAGGTTGTGGGTGGCCGCGGACCGGTATCTCTCGATGGGGTCGCGAAGGATCGCGAGCACGCGGACGTCCGGCGCCGCCCGCTTGAGGAGTGACGGGGTCCAGACGTCCGCCATGTAGCCCGGCGTCCACTCGCCCGTGATCGCGCCGCGAGGGCGCGGGAAGAGCCGGTGGTAGCGCTCGATGTCGCGCTGCGTCAGCTCGCGAAAGACGCGGGCGTGGAAGAAGTGCAGCTCCTTCATCCCCAACTTCGGGCGGAACACCTCAGGGTGCGCGACGATCTGCTGATACCCGGCCAGCACCGTCGCGAGGATCCATTTCTTTGCGATGTTCATCGATCACCTCCTTCCAAATTGCGTTCTGCTCAGCTTCGTCTCGCGTGCTCGGAGAGCCCTGAAAGACACCTTCGAGTTCGATGTGAACCGAGCGAGGCCACGGCCGCGTTCACGGCGGCCCTGCTAGCCTCGGGCTCTGCGGTGCCGCAGCCATCGGCATCGCGTAGTGCTCGCCGGGCCTCAACGCATGTGGCCCGGCGAAAGTCCTCCCCCAAGCGCAGCGGGTTGGAGTAGGTCCGGCCGACC
>DAITAW010000180.1:0-3691 GCA_036824055.1 Gaiellaceae bacterium
CGCGGGCGGCGAACTGAGCGAACCGCTCGTCCCACCTAGCTCTAGCTCGCCGTTTTGAAACTCGACGAGCGTGGGGTGTGCCAGTGCGCGGGAATGACGCCCGAGCGAGGCGGCGCGAGGCTATGAATACTGCGACCCATGAAGACGCTTGTATGGAGGACGGCAGTTGTAACGGCGAGGGGGTCGCTGGCCGCGGAGGATGGGCGGCGTTGATCGAACGGGACGGCAGTACGGAGCAGCTTGTCGGAAGCGCCATGGAGACAACACAGAATCGGATGGAACTGACCGCAGTGTGCGAGGCGCTCGAGAGAGTCGACTGTGCGATCGAAGTACGGACTGATAGCACCTACATGGAGAAGTGTTTCAGCGAGGGCTGGCATATCCGGTGGCGCCGGGACGATAAGTGGCGGACGACAAGGGGACCCGTGAAGAACAGAGACCTTTGGGAGCGTCTCTTCGCATTAGTTGAAGATGACGTCAGAGACGTTTCGTTCGTCTGGCTCAAGCGAGCCACTGAAGCGAACAACAGCATCGTCGATCGCCTCTCCCGAGTGGCATCGAAATCGCACGCTGAGAACTGAACCGCCTCTGAACTCGAGCCGCCAATGGGGGCCCTTGAAGGTGCAAGCGTCCCTCGGCTGCGCGAGCGTCCTCTCGCCTGAGGACTCGCATCGTCCTGCTTCGCCGAGCCGCGAAGACTGCGTCGGGTGTGAAGGTCAGGCCCCCACAGAATGGTTGAGCGACTCCCAGGCGGTTGACGGGGCCGCTTCGTCGTGACAAAGTCCGCGTGCCAAGTCCCTGCGGGCCCTCGGGTTCGTAGGGACTAGGCATTTCTGGGGGCGGTTGACCGTCCGGGCGTTGCTCAAGCGTCGACTCTCTGCGCCGCCCGCCAAGATCCCGGGTCGGTTGGCGGTCGCAATCGAACCAAGAGCCGACACTGACCTCCTAGCGCGCAACTAGGGCCTTAACGGCCAGGTGCCGTACACGTCCGTTCTCGTTATGCCGTTTCGGCGATCCGGGCGACCCGGCGTCTCTCCCGATGAAATGGATCAGTCTGCGGCGGCTAGTGGCGGCTGGGGGCGTCGTCGCCAGCTAAGGCGCCGGCGTTCCGGTGGCGCTGCGTCCTCTGCGACGCTTTCGGGCTTGGCTCGAGCCGCTCGTCGAAACTCGGCCGCCACACGAGCGGCGTGGTCGAACGATCACCAGTAGGAGCTGTTGAAGGAGATGAGCAGCGGGTCGGGCGGACGGCTGTGCAAGCTGGATTGGTGTGGAAGGGGTTGAATGACGTTCTCACCCTAGCGGCGGTGGCTGTCAGCCGAATAACCCACTTGGGCAAGTCCGTTGACGGCGCTGCCCCGTAAGTGTAGCGTCGAGCTGAAAGCCCAGGTCAGATGCCGTCGCAGCGGCTGCGCGGCCGTTTCGGAGGGGAGACCGCATGCATCGGATTCGAATCGCACCGCGCCGACGGCTGGCCGTCGTCGCCTGCATCCTCGGTCTCGTCGCCGCGCTCGTGGCTGCCGCGTCGTCGGGTGCGGCGAGCCGCACCGCCGTCACGACTTACACGGGATCGTTCAGCGACGGAGCCACCTATCTGATCGAGGTCCCGGGCGATTGGAACGGGACCCTGCTGCTCTACAGCCACGGCTACGTCACGCCGGGGAGCGCAAACCCGGCCCGCGACGTCGGCGATGGCACGACGCGCCAGTGGCTGCTCGACCACGGCTTCGCGCTCGCCGGCTCGTCGTACGCAACGACCGGCTGGGCGATCCACGAGGCGATTCCGGACCAGATCAGCACGCTTGACACGTTCGACAACCTGGTCGGGACGCCGACGCGCACGATCGCGTGGGGCCATTCGCTCGGCGGCATCATCACGGCGGGACTCCTGCAGGAGCATCCGGATCGGTTCGACGGCGCGCTGCCGATGTGCGGTGTCCTCGCAGGCGGCGTCGGGACGTGGAACCAGGCACTCGATTCGACCTTCGCGATCCAGCAGCTCCTCGCGCCGAGCCTGCAGATCGTGCACATCACGAACCCGCTCGGGAACTTCCTGCTTGCCGAGCAGCTCATGGCCGCGGCGCAGGCAACGCCGCAGGGACGGGCGCGGATCGCGCTCGCCGCGGCGCTCGGCGACACCCCCGGCTGGTTCATCCCCGGCAGTCCGGAGCCTGCGTCGACCGACTACGCAGCACAGGAGCTCAACCAGTTCCAGTGGGACTTCCAGGTCGACAACTTCTTCGTGTTCGACCTCCGCGCCGAGCTGGAGGCGAGGGCCGGTGGCAACCCGTCGTGGAACACCGGCGTCAACTACGAGAAGCAGCTCGAGAACTCGGCGGACTACGCCGAGGTGCAGGCGCTCTACGCCGCCGCGGGCCTCGATCTCAGCGCGGACATCGCAAAGCTGAACGCGGCACCGCGGATCAGCGCGGATCCGGGAGCGGTCGCGTACCTGACGCAGAACGTCGTCTTCGACGGCAATCTGCACGGCAAGCCCGTGCTGACGATGCACACGACCGGCGATGGGCTCGTCGTCAACCAGGACGAGCAGGCGTATCGTTCGGCCGTCTTGGACGCGCACGACTCGCAGCTCCTGCGGGAGGTGTTCGTGCATCGTGCCGGGCACTGCAGCTTCACCCCCGCCGAGACGATCAGCGCGTTGCAGGCGCTGCTGCAGCGAGTCGACACCGGCAAGTGGACCGGCAGTACCGACGCCGACACGCTGAACGCCGCGGCCGCGGCGCTCGGGCCGACGCTGAACGTCGCGCCGCCCGGCTTCATCTCGTTCGAGCCGACACCGTTCCTGCGTCCATTCGACCTCGCGCCGCACTAGCGCCGCGGGCGAGTCGCACTTCGCGAGGCCCGGACGCGTTCGGGGCCTCGCGCGTAGGGTTCGCAAATTCAGGCGTGAAGGGCGCCAATATTCGTGTCGCGTCGTTTCTGGCGTGGGCTGGGAGGATCGGCGGCATGGCTTTCGCGTTCCTCCACCTCGCCGTTAGGGCTCTGCTCGGTGCGCTTGTTCGAAGTCGCCGCGGCCTGCACGTGAAGGACATTGAGCTGCTGGTGCTTCGGCACGAGCTCGAGATCCTGCGCCGGCAGGTCGGGCGGCCCACAGCTAACGCCTAGTGATCGGGCGCTGCTCGCTGCCGCGGCCGTGCATCTCCCGCGCTCCTCGCGGGGCATGCTTCTGTTCACTCCGCGGTCGCCCGGAAGGCCGCCCAGCGTGCGTTCGAGCGCGAGCACTTCGAGGGAACACGACAGCGCGCCCGAACGGACGACTTCCTCGCCGCGATCGCCGAGACGAGGCCGACCCTGGCTCGTCATGCAGGTACGCGATCAGAGCTGAGGCGTCGAGGATCGACGCCGGCTCAGCGTCCGGCGAACTCGATGTCCGCCGGGGTCAACAGCTCGCTCGCATGACCGCGGAGATCGTCTCCAGCTTCGAGGAGGAAACGCGCGAGTCTGCGCGCTTCTAGCGCACTGCGACTGGGCGCGTCCCCCTACTTCAGCGTCTTCAAGTAGGCGACGAGCGCTTTGAGCTGATCGTCGGGGATGATCCCGCCCCAGTGCGGCATGCTCACGATCGGTGCCCGCCCGATCACGCTGCCGGAGCGGATCACGGCGATGATCTTCGCATCAGTGTTGAACTGCTTGCGGAAGGCGACGCCGGAGAGCGGCGGGATCGTCTTGTCGG
>DAITAW010000008.1:0-56025 GCA_036824055.1 Gaiellaceae bacterium
TCAGGCGATCGTGACTCTCACAACGGCTGGACCACTTTCAGGGGGTCACGTCACTTGCAGCCGCATCATTCACCGACGTTCAAAATGAAAGCCGAGCGGTCGGCCTTGGGACGCTGAAGCGGCTGGTCAGGCGCATGTAGGACGGAGGCGGCCGCCAACTCGTGGCGAACTGGACACATGCCCAGGGGTCACTCGGCCGGACGTGAGTTCCTCCCCGGGCCGGCCGACTGCGGCGTGAGCCATAGACGCCGCGCCCCTGGGCATTTGTGCACAGCGCAGAGCGAACTCGAGCGGGCATCTCTTTGCTTAGAGCGGGGGCTGTTCGCTAGTTCGGCGCCCAGACCCCGCCTGCCGACCACGGAGTGAACATCTCGGCCAACTCGGCACGCACGTAGCTTTCGGCGAGAATTACCGGACTTCGCCTCTGATGGATCCAGATACTGACGATCTTCGCCGGGTCAGCGTCGGCTTAGCACTCGACGCTCTTGCGATTCACGTAACCGCCGCCTTCGCCGACGCCGGGATTCGAGCGATCCTCCTCAAAGGGCCCGCGCTTGCCGATTGGCTCTACCGAGGTGAGCGCCGTCCGTACTCCGACGTAGATCTCATGATCGCTCGCGCGCACCGGGTCGAAGCGGAGCGGCTCCTCGAAGAACTCGGATTCGAGCTCGTGGCCCTCGACATCCTGCCTCACGATCGACCGCACCACGCCCGCACCTGGCTGCGCCCAGGCGGGGCGGCGGTCGATCTCCATCACACGCTCATCGGCATTGGCGCCTCGAGCGAACTCACCTGGGCTGCTTTGACCCAGGAGACCGAGCACGTGCGACTCGCCGCAGGCGAGGTAGAAGTGCTCTCGCGTCCCGCCCGGGCGTTCATGGTCGCTCTTCACGCCGCGCAACACGGAATGCTTGCACCCGGCCCCCTAGAGGATCTGGATCGCGCGGTCGAACAGCTTCCGCTCGGGGGTTGGGAGACGGCAGCACGTCTCGCCGAGCGGCTCGATGCACTCTCGGCGTTTGCTACCGGCCTCCGACTCACACCCAGCGGCAGCATGCTCGCAACTCGGCTGCAGATCCCTGAGCAAACCTCGGCCGAGTCGCTCCTCCGTTCCTGGAACGAGCCGAAGATGGCTCTCGGATTCGCATGGCTGTCGCAGACGAAGGGGTTCCGACCCAAGCTGATGCTTGTTAGTCGCAAGCTCGTTCCTCAAGCAGCGTTTCTGCGGGCTTGGTCGCCGCTGGCGCGTCGGGGCCCGATCGGCCTGGCTGCCGCTTACGCGTGGCGTCCCCTCTGGCTTCTTCTGAACGCGGTCCCCGGGTACTTGGCCTGGAGAAAAGCGCAGAGGATCGCCCGGCGTCGTACGGAGAGCCAGGAAAGGGCCGAGTCCTAGATCGAAATACCCAAGGGGGAGTTGGGTGCCGGATCGCTCCATTCGACGCTCCCCTGGCCGTCGAAGACAACGACCGGGATGTATGCCTGCAACGACTCCGCGCGCTCGTGGACCGGCTGACCGTCGCGCGTCACCCACGCGTGCCATTGGAACGAATCATCTTCCCGGCGGACGGCGATGATGAGTTTTGGGTTAGCCCCGGCCTCAGTCAGGAACCGATAAGAAAGAAGGCTCCGCTCGAGGCAGGTTCCCCGAGCAAGTCGCCCACGGCAGAGTCTGTCGGCAAGGGTCAAGACGCGAGCCTCCCGGCCAAGCCGCCGAGGTTCGGTCGCCCGTGGTCGGCACACAAGAGGCACCAGTCGAGACAGCGGGACGAACCGCTTGAGCGGTCGAAGGATCAGGCGCCAGCCCAGCATCCGCAGTGCCAACGGCAGGTCGCGCGGTCGGATGGTCACTCCGGCAGCGGCTCGAGGCCGAGCCGCTGCTCGATCCCGTCCAGGACGCTGCCCAGTTGCTCGAGACCATGCTCGAACGTCACGTCGTAGACGGGCGTGCTCGCTACGAGCTCGAGGTAGTTGTCGACCAAGCGAGCTCGCTGGTCTTTGTCGCTCAGACCGAAGGAATATGCGTGCTCCAGCGTTTTGGTGAAGGCTTCTGCGGAGGCGAGAGAAGTGATCCTGACGGGAGATTCACTCGGGTCCGGTCTGTCTTCGGCCTGCAGGACGCACACTGCTGCAAGCGGGATTGCTTCGGTGGACTCGCTCCTGGCGACAGAACCAGGGGCTGTCTCGAAGAACGATGCGGTTGGTGGGCGGAGGAAGAGATCGAACGGCAACGGGATGGTCTCCATGCCGTGGTCGGACGCTGTGAAACAGACGGCGTCGTCTCCCCAAGGGGGATAGCCCCGCCGGGCAAACCCGTACGCAACGGTCGACTTGCCCGTGCCCGATGTGCCGCAGAAGGCGACTACCCCTGAGGTGGCACGCACGCCGCTCGCATGGAGCACCTGGGTCCGGCGTGCTTGCTGAATCAGGGGCAGGACGATCCGTCTATACGCCTCGGCGACATCGGATCTATTCACGCCCTCGTCAACGAAGGCAGTCACCCCGTCCAGATCCGGGTCGTAGCCGAACACGGCCACACCGGGCAGCCGCACCCAGTGACTTCCCAAGGCGGTGTGACCATACGCAGCCACCCTTCCATCGCGATCCCGCCAGACCTCGAGCGACGGTTCGGAATCGTTCGGCAGTGGTGGAACCGCAACCCCGTCACCACCCCACGAAAATCTCGGCAGTCGAAAGTCGATAATCCGCGCGCTAGCCTGCGACCGGAATTTGCTTCCTCGTCTCTCCTGGATCGCCACCCACGGCGGTGAGCTTGCCTCCGCCCCCCTGGACGATCTCAGCGACGTTGCCGAGATACGTGACCTGCATCGATTCCCACGGTAGCCGGTTCTTCGTCATCGTCCCTTTCTCCCCGTTGGACCGCGTCTTGAACCTGTCCTCATGAGTTTAGCCCCCTTCCCAAGCCTCCGCTAGGCCCTGTCTTTAGGGGTGTTGGCGACGAACCCACGCTTCGAGGTTTAGCACCTCCCACAGACCGTGCATGCGGCGCAGATTGCCGCTGGCGAGGATCGGCGCCACCGATTGCTCGCATATCTGGGGATCGACGACACCGAGTGCTCCGAGGGCGGCTGCGCCGCCCAGCCGGTCCCAGGCTCCGATGAGCTCGCGCTGGAGTCGCTCCTGGAAAAAGCGGGTCGCAGTGGCCTTTTTCTGGCGGCCGAACCCAACATCCGGGAAGCGGCGGTTCACCGCCTCCCTGACGAGAGCCTTCTCCCGCCCGTTCATAGTCAGAAGCCGCGGCGGGACCCGGCGGAGGAACGAGATCAGATCGGGGTCCCAGTAGGGATGCTGGATCCTCAGACGAAGACGGCGGCCGATTTCGAAATCCTCTTCCTGTTCGCGAGATCTCTCGGGGTGCAGGACAGGCGAGTCGAGGTCTCGGAAATAGAAGCCGTGGTCGCCACGCGGCTCAGGCTCGCGTGCGCGCTGGTCGATTCGCTGCTCGATCCGCCTGTCTGCCGCCTCGGCGAGGTGAGCTGATGGCTTGACCCACAGCGGCGTCCAGCTCTCGAGGTCTCGCCTGCGCTTCGCCCGCACGAGGTCAGGCGCCGTTCGCTGAGCCACACGCCGGCCCCCCAGGAGGATGAGCGGTTTCAGCCCTGCCTGCCAGACGAGGAAGCGGATCATTGACCCGGGTGACCGGCGATACGACCGCAGAATGGTCCCCGCAAATCGGCTCGCTCCCAGAAGGTTTCCCCGGCGGAGTAGGTCTGCCATGTAGAACGGATTGACGGTCAGCCACTCGTCTCCGCCCGCTCCGGTCAAGAGCACTGTGCACCCGTGCTGTCGGGCGTCCTCACCGAGCCGCATGTAAGCCGGCCGCCAAGGGTTGACCAGTGGCAGTTGCAATCCTCCACTGAGCTCCATTCCCGCGCTGATGAGACCGGCCGGCCCAACAGCTTCGTCGAAGCCCATGAGTGTTTGTGGAAGGCCCAGCTTGGCGGCTACAGATTTCTGTATCTCTGCTTCGTCGCAGTCGGGGTGCGGAAACGCCAGCGAGAGCGCGCGGGGGATTGGATCGCCACGCCGTTGCGCCACGTCTGCTGCGACCGCGGCAATGCTGACCGAGTCGAAGCCTCCACTCAGGAAGATGCCAGCGGTCCCAAGGCTCAACTGGCGTTGAACAGCTTGCTCCAACAAACCGTCGAACTCATCCAGTTCGTCATCATCGATCCACGCGTCAGGAGCCGAGATCTCCCAGTAGGGCTCGACCTCGAGGCGGTCTCCCCGCCAGATCAGGACGTGCGAGACGGGAACCCGTCTGACCGACGCGAAGTGGGTTTCCCCGGCGTCTGGCCAGCGATGGCAGAGGTGATCGATCAGGGCCGGGCGATTGAGCTCGCGGGAGACTGCGGGATGGGAGAGAAGTCGTGGTAGGGAAGAGGACAGAAGGATTCCGTCCGGTTGCTCGGCGTAGAAAAGCGGCTGACTTCCCAGCTGGTCTCGCGCGCAGATGAGGCGTTGTCGCTTTCGATCCCACACGATCAGAGCGAACGTTCCTCGCAGGCGGCTGAGGACTTCCTGTCCTAGTGCCTCATAGGCTGCCGCGACATGGGCGGCATCAGTGTCGGGGATTCCGCGTCGTCGTACTGACCCGACCAGGTTTTGCCCGTCCGACAAGACGCCGTCGAAGACTACGACGCAGTTGCTGCGCTCTGCCCGTCTCGAGTCAGCGTCTCCTTCGCCGATGAGGCGAACATTTGCCCCGCCCGGAGTCGCATCGAACACGACAGACGCGAGCCATTCAGGATTCTCCGGCCGCGTCCCAGGCGGCCCGATATCTCTAGCTGGGCTGAGCGGTCTCGACAAGGCCCTCGTCGACAAGACGCTTGACGCATTCGTCGACCTCCCGATTCAACTCGGCTGCTTCGACGTCGAACATCTCTGCGAGCTGTGCTTCGGCCTCTGCGCGGCTGCAGCCCTTTTCGATGAGCTCCCAGAAACGGGCCGCCGTTGCGTTGAGGGCAAAGATGCCGTTCGTCTCGAGATGAACGAGGACGACCTCGTCGTGCACTCGTCGCGAGACGACGCTCGGGTTCGGACTCAAGATCAGTTCATCCGGACGCGACCCCGCCACGCCGCTCCTTTCCGCAGAACGAGGGGTCGAGTATAGCCCTCTCCCCAACGAATCAGTACTGGGCGAGTGAGCCCTTGCGCTTGGCGAACCGCAGCGACCGATCGAAGATCCAAACAGCCATCGGGCAGGTTAAAGCTCCGAGCAGTGCGAGGATGACCACGTCTTCGCCCCAACCGCTCCCGCGGTACAGCGTCGAACGAAGCCCGTCGAATGCGAAACGCATGGGCGCGATCTTCGCGAGTGGCTCGAGCCAGCCCGGGAGCACCGAGATGGGGAAGAGCGAGCCGCTGATCAAGCCGAGCGCGAACACGGCTAGGCTCGCAAGTACATCTCCCCTCTTGATCACGAGGACGATTGCGCCGAGCGCAATGCCGAGACTCGTGAGAGCGAGGCCACTGCTGACGAATACGAGCGCGACGCCGCTCCAGTCCGCGCGAGAGAGGTCGACGTCCAGCCACGCCCAGGCAATTCCGAGGTAGGCGAGCGCCCGCAGCATTGCGAAGAGGAAAGGAAAACCCACCAGGCCAACGGCGAGCTCGAAGGAGCTCAGCGGCTGGACGACGAGCGCCTCCAGCGTTCCCGTCAACTGCTCTTCGCGGATCCGCATCCCCAGTGACGTGCTCGCGGCCGTCATGACAACTGTGATGACGATTCCGACGACCGCGAACGCGAAGTAGGTAGGCGCGCCGTGCAGCCCGGCTGTCCGGCCGACCCCCGTAAACGTGCGCGAGATGAAGAAGTAAAGGATCAGATTGGCAAGGCCGAGCAAGAGATCCATCGCGAAGGTAAGCCGGTACGACCGCGCTAGCTGGTAGTCGCGCCGCACGATGGCGGCGATCGCGTGTCTCTGAAACGGCACTGCGCTAGAGGGGAAGGTCGAGGCGCTCATGGCATTTTGAGCTGTCGGCATCGTTATGGGTCGCGAGGACCAGCGCTGTCCCCGGCCGTCGGTCGAGCGCGCCCCAGAGCCTGCCGGCGGCGTCCTCGTCGAGGGAACGCGTTGGCTCGTCGAGAAGGAGGAGTGGCGGCTCGCCGATCAGGGCTCGCGCGAAGGCGAGCTGCTGGACCATTCCGGTGGAGCAGCGATCGACGCGTTCGCCCGCGATCTCGCCGATGTCGAGCTCCTCGATGATCGAGGCGACAGCGACTGCTGCCCGGTTCTTAACGGTGTAGCGGAGCCTGGCGAAGAAAATGAGGTTCGCGTGGCCCGAAAGTCGCTGGTAGAACGACCTCTCCTGGCTCAGCGATGCTCCGAGCAGACGTCTCGCGTCGACGCTTCCGGCCTCGTGCTCGCCGACCAGGATTCTGCCGCTGCTTGCCTCGAGGGTCCCGGCAACACAGCGCAGCAGGGTCGTTTTTCCAGATCCGTTGGCCCCCCGTAGTGCGACCCGCCCGCCGGGCTCGAGCGTGAAATCGACTGCGCGCAGCACCTCGTGAGCGCCGAAGCGGCGTGAAACGCGCTGGACGGACAGGATTGTCGGGTTCACGCGACTCGGACGCTAACTCCCGAAGAGGTTCGAGGTTTCGCCTTGCACCTTGGCGTGGATGCTCTTACTCTGTCTGTCCGGCCATCGGCCTGGTTGGGGAGGGGAAGTTGGGGATGGGGACGGATCTCACTGAGTTCCTGAGGATTATCCGACGGCGCGTCTGGATTGCCGCGCTCGCAGCCGTGCTCATCCCGGCCGGAGCGGTCTACTACTCGCTCAAACAACCCAAGCTCTATCAGGCAGACGCGGCCGTTCTGCTCAGCCGGCAGAACCTGGCGGCGACGATCAGCGGCATCCCTGACTACAGCTTCTACGACCCCTCCGTCGCCCAGACGCAGGCTGAGCTCGCGAAGGTACCGGAGGTCGCTTCGATGACGCTCCGCGCCACCGGGATTCGCGACTTGAGCGCGCCGCAGCTGCTCGGCGAGACCCAGGTGGTTCCGCAGCAGGACACGGATCTGTTGACCTTCATCGTCACCGACGGCAGCCCGTCGCGCGCGCCGCGCCTCGCCACCGAATATGCCCAGCAGTACACGCTGTACCGCCGGGGCATCGACACGGCGTCGATCAAGGGAGCGTTGGACGACGTTGGTGGGCGACTCGGGCAACTCGTCGCACAGGGAAGGAAGGGAAGCGCGGCCTACAAGGATCTGGTTCTGCGCCAACAGCAGCTTCAGACGCTCGAGGCGCTGCAGACCTCGAACGCGTCGGTCGTACGCAAGGCGACGGGTGCCCTCCAAGTTCAGCCGCGACCCTTCCGAAACGGCTTCGTCGGTCTCGCGCTCGGCTTGATCGTTGGCATCGGCCTGGCCCTGCTGTGGGAGGCACTCGACACTCGGGTGCGCTCGGCGGAGGACATCGAGAGTCGGCTGGGATTGCCTCTGCTGGCGCGACTTTCGGAACCGTCCCGACGCTTGCAACGCAAGAACGCGCTCGCGATGATCGCGGATTCGACGGGACATCAAGCGGAGAGCTTCCGCATGCTGCGAACGAACATCGACTTCGTGAACCTCGAACGCGGCGCGCGGGTGATCATGGTGACGAGCGCCCTCGATCGAGAGGGCAAGTCGACCACGATCGCCAACCTAGCTGTGGCATTCGCGCGAACAGGTCGCCGCGTCGTGCTCGTTGACCTCGACCTGCGCCGGCCCGCCCTGGCGCGCTTCTTCGGCTTCAGCGGCCGAGAAGGGCTCACCAATGTCGCGCTCGGAGAGCGTTCTCTCGACGAGGCGATCAAGTACGTTGCCGTCGAGCCCGAAGGCGTCGCTGCGCCTGCGGTGAGCACGTCCGCCAACGGCAACGGAAGCGTGGCAATACAGGGTGTGCTCGAGCTTTTGCTTTCAGGACCCCCACCGCCCGGAGCCGGCGAGTTCGCGGCCAGCAACGTCGTCGGCGAGATTCTCAACCAGCTTCGGGACCGGGCGGATCTCGTCTTGGTGGATGCACCGCCCCTTCTGCAGGTCGGCGACGCAGTCACGCTGACCGCCCGAGTCGATGCGCTGTTCCTCGTCACGCGACTAAAGACGTTGCGACGGCCCGTGCTGAAAGAGCTGGCGCGTGTCCTCGAGGCCTGCCCGGGCGAGAAGCTTGGGTTCGCGCTGACGGGCGCGAAGTTCGAAGAGGGTTACGGCTCCGCCGGCTATCGCTACGAGCACGATCGCGGCGCACGGGAGAAAGAGTTCGTCGGCTGACGTGCAGGTGACGAGTCCCTCAGGGGGAGAGGTGACGACGAGGCCCAAACCGGCCGCCCCTGCGGGGTGGACAAGCGGTTCGGCCGAAGGGCTTTCCGACGTGGTCGGCGAGCGGACGCGCCAGATCATCGAGTACCGGCGGCGCGGCACCGGCACGCGACGGCGTGGGTGGCTGATCAGGCGGGCGCTCGTCGTCGCCGACGTCGTCGGCCTTGGCCTGGCGTTCTTCATTGCAGAGGTTCTCTTCTTGCCGGGGACCCACGGCGACCCGGTCCATCCCTGGCTGGAGGCCCTCGTCTTTGCGTTGACGCTTCCGATCTGGGTCGTAATGGGGCGTCTGTACGGCCTCTACAAGCATGACGAGGAACGCAACGACCACACCACGGTCGACGATCTCATCGGGATCTTCCACTTCGTCACGGTTGGCGCCTGGGTCTTCTTCATGGGCTCCTCGTTGACCCATCTCACTGCCCTTAATCTCCACAAGCTTCTCACCTTTTGGGTCCTGGCAATCGTTCTCGTAGTCGCAGGTCGCGTTGTCGCGCGCTCTCTCTGTCGCCGGCGGGTCGCGTACATCCAGAACGCCATCATCGTCGGCGCCGGCGACATCGGCCAGCGGATTGCGCAGAAGTTCATCCAGCACCCCGAGTACGGCGTCAATGTTGTCGGGTTCATCGACGACACGCCGAAGGAGCAACTTGAAGGCCTGGAGGAACTGGCGATCCTCGGCCCGCCGAGCTCACTGACAGAGATCATCCGTGCATTGGACGTTGATCGCGTGATCGTCGCCTTCTCGAACGCGTCCCACGAGGAGACGGTGGACGTCGTCCGCTCCCTCAGCGACTTCTACCTCCAGGTCGACATCGTCCCCCGGCTCTTCGACGTCGTCAGCCCGAACACGACGATCCACAGTGTTGAGGGCATTCCCCTCATCGGTCTGCCGCCCTTCCACCTGTCTTCGTCGTCGCGACTACTGAAGCGAGCCACCGACGTATGCGTGTCGGCGGCGTTGCTGCTGCTCGCCGCTCCGGTACTGGCATTCATCGCGGTCCGGATCAAACTCGACTCGCGCGGGCCCGTGCTCTTCCGTCAGGCGCGAATCGGAGAGGGAGACCGAACCTTCACGATCCTGAAGTTCCGGACGATGAGTGAGGATGCCGAGGAGCACAAGAAAGAAGTCGCACATCTGAATCGCCACGCTCGTCTGGGCCGTGACGCCCGCATGTTCAAGATCCCCGACGATCCCCGCGTCACGCGTTTCGGGCGGACGCTCCGCCGTTACGCGCTCGACGAGTTGCCGCAGCTCCTGAACGTCCTCAGGGGCGAGATGTCGCTCGTCGGGCCGCGCCCGCTGGTTCACGACGAGGACCGCTACGTCCTGGGATGGGGTCGACGCCGACTCAAGCTCAAGCCCGGTATGACGGGACTCTGGCAAGTGCTCGGCCGCAGCGCGATCTCATTCGACGAGATGGTCCGGCTCGACTACACGTACGTCACTACGTGGTCGCTCTGGAACGACTTCCGGCTCCTCGGCCGGACGATCCCGCTCGTTCTCAACGGCAGAGGCGAGCCGCCCGATCTGCTTGCCTCATACGCACCGGAGCCGGAAAGGGTGTCGTCGCCTTGATGCGATCTGCGCAGACACGCGAACACGTCGTGTCAGTGGACGTCGCCAATGGGGAGACGACCGCGCGGATGTCCGCGGCCCCGCTTCTCGCCACTGCGTCCGAGAAACCGATCCTCGACGTCGAGGGCGGCCCCGGCGGAATCTCGCGCGACGCTTTGCGGGAGCTGTGGGTTTTCCGCGAGGTTCTCTGGGCGTTCGCCGTCCGGCACGTGAAGGTGAAGTACAAGCAGGCTGCCATTGGTGTCGGCTGGGCCGTCGTGCAGCCGATCGCTGCAGCTGGCATCTTCGCCCTGTTCCTGGGACGGTTCGCCAACGTAGCGAGTGAGGGATCGCCCTACCTGCTCTTCGCTCTTTGCGGCACCGTGATGTGGACGTACTTCTCGGGGTCGGCCTCGTCCGCGGCGGAAAGCCTCGTGACCGACAGTGCGCTTCTGCGGAAGGTCTTTTTCCCGCGCGAAGTGCTGCCGCTCGCCGCCATCCTCGCCGGGCTCGTGGATTTCGCGCCCGCACTTGCAACGCTCGTCGTTGCAGCGCTGCTTTACGGATTCGTCCCGGGCGTTACCTGGGTCGCACTTCCGCTTGTGCTCGGGATCGTGGTCCTTTTCGCGACCGCATTCGGCCTCGGTCTGTCAGGGCTCAACGTCTACTACCGCGACGTCAGATACGTCCTACCGTTCCTCCTTCAACTTGGACTCTTCGCCAGCCCAGTCATCTACTCACTCGCGAGCGTGCCGGCAGGCTGGAGAGATTTCTACGAGGTCCTGAATCCACTTGGGGCGGCCATCGACGGCCTGCGGCGCATCGTCTTGCACAACGACTGGCCGCAGTTAAGGGTCACGCTCGGTGCGCTCGGCTGGTGTGTGTTGCTCGCGATCGGTGGATACGCGCTGTTCAAGCGCCTCGAACGCGGCTTTACGGATCGGATCTAATCCGATGGGATGCGACTCATGACTGCCGCAGTTTGGGTGGGCGTGGAGCGCTCGCAACGATGAGCGCAGCGATCTCGTTCGACGGCGTCACGAAGCACTACCGCGGGGCCCGGGAGTACCGAGCGCTGCGCGACGATCTCGCCGGGGTCGCCGGGAGGATCGCGGGGAGAAAGCGTTCACCGAGGACGCCGATCCACGCGCTCGAGGACGTAAGCTTCGAGATCCCGGAGGGCCAGTCTTTCGCCCTGATCGGGGCGAACGGTGCGGGCAAGACGACCGCCCTCAGGATCGCGTCCCGGATCACCTATCCGACTTCGGGCCGGATCCGTGTGCGAGGTCGGGTCGGTGCGCTCATTGAGGTGGGGACGGGCATGCATCCGGAGCTCACCGGGCGTGAAAACGTCTGGCTTTACGGACGGATCCTGGGTCTGGCTCGGCGAGATATCGCAAAGCGCTTCGACACGATCGTCGACTTCGCCGGCATCGGGGGCGCGATCGATCAGCCCGTCAAGCAGTTCTCCTCCGGCATGCAACTTCGTCTTGGGTTCTCGCTCGCAGCACATCTCGAGCCAGACGTCCTGCTCGTTGACGAGGCAATCGCCGTCGGCGACGCCGGCTTTCAGTACCGCTGCGTCGAGCGTATGAGCGACCTCGTGCGCGAGGGCCGAACCCTCGTGTTCGTGTCCCACGACATGAGCGCAATAGAGACGCTTTGCGAGCGAGCAGTTCTTCTTCGAAACGGGCGAATCTCAAGCGATGGACCGGCGCGTGACACCGTACGGCGGTATCTCGAGGACGTCGAGTTGCAGCGTCTAGCAGCCGACGTCCCAGGTGGTACGGGAGGAGAGCTACAGATCGTCCGGGTTTCTCTCCACAACGGGACGGGAGACGAGGTCGACGAGGTTGAGACGGGTGCACCGATGATCGCGCGCCTTCACTATCGCGCTGCGGCGCGAATCGAAGCGCCGATTTTTTCGGTCGGCCTGAGTGACGGACGGTTTGGCTGCTTCGCGCTCGCCTCGATGCTCGTCGATGGCGAAGCGCCACGCCTGATCGAGGGGAACGGATACGTCGATTGCATCTTCGACGGCCTACCTTTGCATCCGCGCACGTATGAAATCTGGGGGTCCGTCCGTGGTCGCGCTGGTTTCGGAGATCTGGTCGATTGGCAGCGGCTTCGAGCCTTCCGGGTGAACGGAGGAGCTGATGGCCCAGGGAAGGGATCCGTAACGCACTCGATGTCTGACGCTCCCGTCCGCCTTCCTTATAGATGGAGCATTGGAAATGGTGATACGCAATGACGGTTGGCGAAAGCTCGACAGAATTCGAGACGTCAACCTGGGGTGCGGCGGCTCTTGCGTCTGTCGATCTCAAGGTTCTCTCCGAGTTCACTCAGCTACCGGAAGATGAATGCCTTTCGCGGCTACGCGGATCAGAGCCGTCTGCTTTGGCACTCGCGTGGGAAGAGGCCTCTCCGGCAACTCCAACAGAGATCCGAAGATTCTATGCAGAGACGAATGACTATCTCTGGGAGCTCATGGCCTGGAATAGCAGTCGCGCTTATGACAGCTACTGGGCGGCGGTGGCGCGGCTTGCTGAGCTGTTTCCTCCGAGAAGTCATCCACGTGCCCTCGACTACGGATCGGGCGTCGGCACAGTTGCACTACGACTGGCGGAGCTCGGGTACGAGGTAACGCTTGCGGACGTGCCGGGCTCTACGTTCGAGTTTGCGCGCGAGCGCCTTCGTGCTCACGGATGTCGCTTCGACATTTTCGAGATTCAGGAAGACGTGCCGTCTCTTCCGTTGGGGGCGTGGGACGTCGTGGTGTCGTTCGACGTCCTCGAGCACGTAGTTGCTCCGAAGGATGTGACCAAGGCACTTGTCGATGCACTGGCGCCAGACGGCGGAGCGGCCCTCGTTGCATCTTTTGGCGGAGCGGACAGCTATCCCCTTCATCTGAAATCCGGGGTAATGCAATTCGCCGACCACCGTTGGCCGTTGTACTTGCAGAGTCTCGGGTTGAAGCACGTTGGTTCGGACGTGTACCTGAAGACGAATGGGCTAGGAGCTGTCCTTCGACGTCTGCGGTACAGCTTCTGGCGCGCCACGGGGCTCTACGTCGAACATCTGGAGCGCTAGGTCTGTCGTGAACAGCCCAGAATCCAGCTCAGCCGTAGATCCACTTCTCAGCGTTGTGATCTGCGTCAAGGACGGTCGGCCCTACCTTGCGACGTTGTACCGGTCCCTTGCGGAACTCGAGGAACCAAAAGGCGGCTTCGAGGTCGTCTTCGTTGACGACGAATCACATGACGGAACGGCCGAGTTTCTGGCGGACATTGCAACGCGCGATCATCGCGTGCGACTCGTGCTTGGGCGGGGGCTTGGAGTCGCAGCGGGCCGAAACGACGGAATTGCGAACGCTCGAGGGCGATTCATAGCGCTCACCGACGCGGACGTGATCCCAGATCGGGACTGGCTCGTCCAGATTGCCCGGATAGTCGATCGAGGAGAGGTCCGAGCGATTGAAGGATTCGTGGCGCCGTGGTCCGACAATGGCTCACCCCTGATTCGTAATGTTCGGAACCAGGACGGCGGGCGTTTCATGACCGCGAACATGGTCTATGAAAAGGCGCTACTGGATGAACTCGGCGGGTTCGATGAGAACTTTCGCCCGCCTTGTTTTCTCGAAGACACGGAGCTTGCCTTCCGCACAATGGATCGCGGAGTCGACATCCCATTCGCCGTCGAAGTTCGCGTTCGACACCGCGATGTTCCGCTCAGTCCGAAGGGCGCTCTCAAGTCCCTCGGCGGACTCGAATGGATGGCGTTGGTAGCACGAAAGCATCCAGAGCGTTATCGCCGTCAGCTGCGACGAAAGATCCAGACCTTTCGTCCGGGTGATCTCGACTTTCTGCTCGTTCTCCCACTTCTAGTCACCAGACGCCGAGCGTCCCTAATTGACCGCATAGTTGGCGCGGCGCTCATCGGCGTCGCGCTCCGGCGTGTTCTGCGTGTCGCAGAGGTGCAGCACATCCAAAGAGCTGAACGGCTTCCGTGGTTCGGTGTCGCTCTCGCCTCTCCGGGCTTGCGGGCAGCCTACTTGGTGAAGGGCTGGATTCGCTTCAGAAAGGTGGCTCTCTAGGATGCGCCTCCTCTTCGTCG
This sequence comes from Gaiellaceae bacterium, assembly GCA_036824055.1. Taxonomy (GTDB): domain Bacteria; phylum Actinomycetota; class Thermoleophilia; order Gaiellales; family Gaiellaceae; genus 3-1-20CM-4-69-9. The sequence goes on from DAITAW010000008.1 coordinate 13,993, forward strand.
CCCGGCGTTACTGGCCCGCAGTCGGAGGTGTTGAGTCCTTCCTGCGCCAGCTCGCGCGCGAGCTGGCGCAGCGGCACGAGGTCACGGTTCTCGCGCACCGCATCGACGACGGCCCGACCGACCGGCTGACAGACAGCCTGCGGCCGCCGCCGCCTTTCGAGCCGTTCGAGGATGGCGGCGTGCACGTCCGACCACTACGAATCTCCATGCGCGACAAGTTGCTCCTTTCGCCACTGGTATCTCAGGTCGTACCCGGCTTTCGTCGCTACGCCTTTGGACGCGCCCGCGTCGGCGCTGCTTCGCTCTACGCGAACATCGTCTCTCCGACGATCGCGGACGCAGGGAAGGGCGCGCAGGTCATCCACATGTGGGGAAGCGACCTCGTGGCGGCGGCCGCGGTCAAAGCTGCTCGTCGTCTCAATGTGCCTTCGGTGATCACTCCCTTCGCCCACCGTGGGCAATGGGGCGACGGCCCTGCCGACGCGTTCGCCTACCGCAACGCCGACCGCGTGATCGGACTGCTCGACGCCGACGCGGCGGTCTACGGCGGACTCGGTGTTTCAGACGAGCGACTCGCGGTCTGTGGGGTCTGCAGCCCCGGTGTTCGTCCCGGAGGCGGGGCCGAGCTCCGCGAGAGGTTCGGCATCGCCGGACCACTCGTGCTCTTCCTTGGCGTCCGCCGCCCGTACAAGGGTTTCGACCTGATCTCGGCGTCGGCGCCGCTTGTCGCAGAGCGTCGAGCCGACGTCACTTTCGCCTTCGTGGGTCCTGGCCCCCCGCTCGCGCAGGAGAACGGTGCTTCTCGCCTACTCGACATCGGCGCGGTCGACGACGAAGAGAAGGCGGCCTGGCTCGATGCGGCAGATCTGCTCTGCCTTCCCTCTCGGGGCGAGATCTTTCCCGTTTCGACCCTCGAAGCCTGGAGTGTCGGCACCCCGGTGCTGGTCAGCGACTTGCCCACATTGCGCGAGCTGGTCGGGAAGACCGGCGGCGGAGAAGCCGTGGCGCTCGACTCGGGATTGCTGGCGGCCAAGATCGTAGAGCTCGTCGAGCATCCCGAGCGGTTGCGCGAGCTCGGTGAAGCCGGTCGCAGGTTCTGGTCGAAAAGCTGCACGGTCGAGGCGGTCGCGAAATGGCACGAGCACCTCTACGGATCATTGGTGACACCGGAGATGGGGGCGCGCGCAGCATGAGACGCGCCCTCGTGATCGGCGGCGCCGGCTTCGTCGGCAGCTGGCTTGTCCAGGCCCTGCTCGAAGAGTCGATCGAGACAACGGTGCTCGATCGGATGTCGACCCAGCCGCGGGAGGCGGTTGCCGGTGTCGAGCTCATCGTCGACGACGTGTTGCGGGCCGACCTGTCAGCTCTCCTGGACGACCGGCAGATCGACACCGTCTTTCACCTCGCCGGCACCGCAGCCGTTCCTCCTTCACTCGAACGTCCGATCGACGATCTCGAACGCAACGCGGCAACGACGCTAGCCGTACTAGAAGGGGCACGACGTGCCGATCGTCCGCCGCTGGTCGGCTTCGTCTCCTCTGCGGCGGTGTACGGCGAAGGGCGCGAGATGCCCATGACGGAGGATCACCCGCTCCAGCCCGTCTCTCCTTACGGGATCTCGAAGCTCGCGGCGGAGACCTACGTACGCCTCTATGCGCAGCTGTACGGATTGCCCACCTTCTCGGTGCGGCCCTTTTCCCTCTACGGGCCGCAGCAGCGAAAGCTCGTCATCTACGACCTGCTGTGTCGCGCGGTCGACGGGGAGGACCCGCTCGTCGTGCTCGGCTCCCCTGAGGTCAGTCGGGATTTCGTCTTTGTCGCGGACTGCGCCCGCGCTCTCGTGATACTCGCGCGAAGAGCGCCGGCGCGCGGCGAGGCGTACAACGTGGCGACCGGGGTGGGGATCCGCCTCGGCACGCTGGTCCCCGGTTTGCTCGAGTCCGCCGGTGTCGAAGCCGTCGTTCGCTTCACCGGAGACGTGAGGCCGGGCGATCCGCTGCGATGGGAGGGCGATCCCAGCCGGGCCCTCGCGCTCGGAGCTACCTTCGACACGCCTTTGGCCGAAGGGCTGCGGCAAACGGTCGAGTGGCTGCTGGCCAATCCACCCGATGGGACAGAGGCGACACGACGGGACCCGCGTCGTCGAACCTGGGTTCAGACGTGAGGGTGAAGGGCCCGCGACACACGGGTTCCCACTTTCTCGAGAGGAAGGTTGAGAAGCGACAGCTCGGCTCTCGATCGGGCTCTTGCGTGTGCGGCGAGGAACGTCACGCGACCGTAATGTCTGGGCGCTTTCAGCGTCTCGGTGTTCACGACTATGCATTCACGATCTTGAAGTGCAAATCGTGTGGTCTCGCTCGAACATCGCCAACCCCGGATCCCCTCCAATACGACGTGGGCTTCGCCCTCACCACCAGGGAGGGGGAATTCGTCGGTTCCACCGATGACGAATGGAGCGCCCGCATTGCCCGACACATCGCACAGCGCGCCGAAGGAAAACGACTCATCGACATCGGCTGCCATGTCGGAAACCTCGTGCAAGCGGCTTCCGAAATCGGTTTCGACGCTCACGGCATCGATCTCGATCCGGTGGCCACGGCGGCCGGGCGTCGCTTGGGTCGAGCCGTCGAGAATCGCACCCTCGCCCAGGTCAACGACACCTTCGACGTTGCGGTGCTCATACACGTCCTCGAGCACGTGCAAGATCTGCGTTCGTTCTTGTCTCATCTCGAGCGCCTGCTCGTTCCGCGTGGCCTCGCGTTCATCCACGTGCCGCACTATGGCGGACTGATGCCGCGGCTGATGCGGGAAAACTGGATGGGTTGGGTCCCACAGCAACACATTTGGCATTTCACGCCCGCCACATTGGTGAGGACAGTGGAGAGGGCGGGAAGCCTCCGTGTCGTGGATTGCAACACGCGTGGGGCGATCGAGCCACCGTCCACCGGAGTGAAGGGCGCAGTGAAAGCGGCGGTCTCAACGCTCTCGCGATTCGTGGAGTGGGGAGATGAGATCGAGGCGGTGTTCCAAAAGGCGTGAGAGCTGCAGAGGAGATCGACGTGAGTGCTGGAGGCGAAGATGGTCATCGTCCGATATCGGAGACCGCCCGCCAGACGCTGACCGTTGCGATCCCGACGAAGGACGTCGCCGACCTGCTCGCGGACTGTCTCTCAAGCGTCGCGTGGGCTGACGAGATCATCGTCGTCGACATGTTCAGCTCGGACGACACAGAGGAGGTCTGCGCCAGATACCCGCAGTGTCGGTTCTTCCAGCGCTCCGACTACATCTTCGGGAACCTCAATTTTGCTTTCGAACACGCGACCTCGGATTGGGTGATGCGCCTCGACTCGGACGAGCGGATCACCCCCGAGCTCGCCGAGGAGATTCGGGCGATCCTCGCTAATCCGCCTCAGGGCGTAGCCGGTTACGAATTCTGGGAGCGCGCGTTTGTGCTCGGCCGGGAGCTGCGATTCGGCTTCGGGCGAAAGCACTACCGCAAGATCCTCTTTCGGCGTGGAGCCGCGCGTTACCCGGTCAGGCACGAGCACGAAGATCTCGACGGCGACGGCGTCTGGCTGAGAGGCCGCAACGGTTATGTGCATCTGAACTACAACGCGGTGCGCGAGTATTTGACCAAGGCGAACTACTACACGGAGCTCGACGTCGCGCGTGCCGCGCTTCCTACCACTGCACCAAGTCAAAGGGCCGCGTTCGTGAGCTCCGCACGAGCCTTCTACCTGTACTACCTCAAGTACCAGGGCTTTCGCGACGGCTGGGTGGGCCTTCTCGATGCGAGCATGCGTTCCGTGTACCAGTTCGTCTACTGGGCCAAGCTGCGGGAGCGGTGGGAGCGGGAGCAAGAGGTGAACGATGCAGGGTGAGGCGGCGCCGCTCGACGTAGAAGTCTCGTTGGTCAACACCAATAACCGTGAGCTTCTTCGCGCCTGCCTCGCGTCGCTGCCCGAAGCCGCCGGGACGCTCACCTGGCACGCCACCGTTGTCGACAACGCTTCGGACGACGGCAGCCCGGAGGTCGTGCGCCTTGAGTTCCCGTGGGCGCGCTTGATCGAGAACATGCACCGACTCGGGTTCAGTGCGAATCACAACCAGGTAATTGGTGAAGTCGTCAGCCATGACTCAGCTCGTTACGTCCTGGTGCTCAACGAAGACACCGAGCTCCAGCCGGGAGCGCTCGAGGAGCTCGTGTTGTTCGCGGACCGCGAAGATCGCCTAGGTGCTGCCGGCCCACGTCTCGTGGAGAAGGACGGGCAGGAACAAACCTCTTACTTCGGATTCCCCGCGGTCCTCGAGCAGTTTTGGTCGACGTTGAGGCCGGGGCAGCCGCCACGTCGCGCGGAAACGACGGGCTGGCTCAATGGTTCGTGTCTGCTCGTCCGCACAGACGCCCTACGGCGCGTCGGACCACTCGACGCTCGCTTCTTCATCTTCTTCGAAGATACCGACCTCGGCTTGCGTCTTCATCGAGGAGGCTGGCGCTCCGCTGTGTGCGAGTCGTCGACCGTCGTGCACCACGGCCATCAGACGGTCTCCGATTCCAGCGTCGGCACACATATGGAGAGACAGATGCTCAGAAGCCGATACCTCTATTTCCGCAAGCATCATGGTCGCCAGACAGCAGGGGTAGTCGTTGCTCTAGTGCGAATGGCGCTCGGCGTACGCGCCGCGAAGGCGCTTCTCACGGGGTCGATTACACGCGACGGTGGAGAGCGCATGCTCGCCGGCCTTCTTTGGGGGCTCGCGCGGTACGACCCCGTAGCACCGCTGCCCCACGAGTCGCTCGCGCCTGGAGTGTCGAGTTGAACGCCGCTGTAGCGCACTCGGAAACTCGCGCGGTGGACACCGTCATTACTAAGGCGATCGCCCTGGTGTGCAAGGAGAGCCATGGTGAGATCGACGGCATTCGCGACTACACGCTCAACCTCGCCGATGCGCTTCGGCGGTGTTCGGGCGTGTCGACCGCTGTTCTCGGGCCGGGAGCTTTGAATGAGGCGCTCGTCGAATACGACGCGGTAGTGCTTCAGTACAACCCGTTCATGTATGGGCGCTGGGGATTTGCGCCGTGGCTACCAGCGGCGCTGTTGCGGGCGAGGCGTCGTCACCCGACGCTTCAGGTCGCCTTGATGGTGCACGAGCCTTTCGTTCCGATGAGCAATTGGCGTTGGGCGTTGATGGGCGCGTGGCAGAGATCTCAGTTGCTGGTGTTGCATGGACTGGCAGATGTCCTGTTCGCGTCGATCGAGTCATGGTCGGCAATGCTTTCTCGTCTGCCCCCGAAAAGGCCCAGCTATCACCTGCCAGTCGGCTCCAATCTTCCGGACATGCGAGCAAGGCGGGACGTGGCCAGAAGTCGACTTGGCGCCACGCAGGAGACGCTTGTCCTTTCCGCTTTTGGGACTGCGCACTCGGCCCGTCGACTCGATTACGTCGCGGCAGCGGCCAGTGCCGTCGCGCAAAGTGGGGTTCCGACACTTGTCCAGAACCTTGGGGCAGACGCATCCAGCCTGCGCGAGATCGCGCGGCCCTCATTGCGGCTTTCGGAGCCTGGGCGCCAGAGTGCAAGAGAGCTAGCGGAAGATCTCGCCGCAACGGACGTCTTCCTGGCGCCCTTCGTCGACGGTGTATCGACTCGCCGTACCACGGTGATGGCAGCACTTCAGCACGCGCTCCCGATAGTCGGAACCGATGGGTACCTCACCGATCGTGTCCTTCGCGGTCGCGGGCTGAGCCTTGTTCCCGCAGACGACGAGCACTTGTTCGTGGGGGAGGTTCGACGGTTGGCATCACAGCCTGCTGAACGCGAAGCCCAGCGAACAGACGCTCGTGGACTGTACGAGGCCAACTTCGACTGGTCCGTCATCGCTGCGAATCTTCTGCGCGATCTCGATCGGAGCACGCATGTGGGGCTAGGCCGCCCCACATGATCTCCATTCTCTTTACGGTTCCCTGGGCTCGGCGTGGCGGCGGCGCGGAGAACATGCTGTGGACCTTCTTGCGGAAGGTCGACCGGTCGCGGATCGAGCCGATGGTCGTCTTTTTCGAACACGGCAAATTCGAGAGGGAAGTCAACGCTCTCGGCATCCGAACGGTTGTTCTTCCAGCGGGAAGGCTGCGGCAGTTTGGACGCGCAGTTTCGGTTGTTCGCACGCTACGTGCCGTGATCCACACCGAGCAACCCGATCTGATCCTCAACTGGTCCGCGAAGACCCAGCTGTACGGCTCGAGCGCGGCAACATCTGTCGGAATGCGCGATCGGATCGTGTGGTGGCAGCACGGGATACCGCACGGACAGCCGCTCGACCGTATCTCGACGGCGCTCCCTGCTCGAGCGATCGGCTGCTCGTCACGAGCGGCGAGCGAGGCGCAGGCGCTCGTCAGACCACACCGGCCGACGTTCGTCGTCCATCCCGGCATCGATCCTCCCTCGGTCGGTTCGCTCGGAGTTGCAGAGCGGCGTAAGAGTCTCGGGCTGCCGACAGATCGGCTCATTGTCGGCGTGGTCGGGCGGTTAGAGCCAGGCAAAGGGCAGGATCGCCTTCTTCACGCGTTGGCGCAGCTCCAGAGGTCAGGGCACAAGATTCACGGCCTGATCGTGGGCGGAGACGCCTTCGGGACGTCGCCCGACTATGGGCGGTATCTGCACAGGCTTGCCGCCGACCTCGATCTACGCGAGCAGGTGACGTTCACCGGACAGCTCGCGGATCCTTCGCCCTACCTCCGCGCCATGGATGTATTCGTGAGCACATCTGTCCGGGATTCGTTTGGCTTGGTACTTCTCGAGGCAATGGCGGCCGGACTTCCCATCGTGGCCTCAGATTCAGGAGGTCCGAGCGAGGTCATCGAATCCGGCCGCTCAGGGATCCTCGTCGCCGGCCCCACCGAGGAGTTGCTAGCTGCGGCGATCGAGGCGCTGCTCGTCGACCCTGAGCTCCGCTCACGGTTAGGCGAAGCCGGCCGAGAGCGCTTTCTTCGATTTTTCTCCGCCGAGAGAATGGCACGAGAGCTCGAAGATCGTCTCGAGGAGCTCTGTACATGAGCGGAGCAGCGCAGGTCGAATCATCGGTTGGCTCTGATTCAACCAGCATCGCGGGATCTGATGTCCTCGGTGTATACGAGCACGCTCTGCGCGCACGCGAAGGCGAAGGAGGGCGACGACCGACGGTCGCTCTCGTAGCGCACAATGTGCACGAACAAGGGGGAATGGAGCGCGCCTGCGCCGAGCTCGTGCGACGTGGCTCAGCTTCGTATCGCTTTGTCGTTATCTCGAGCGAGTTGGCTTCCGACCTGCGAGATCTAGTGGTGTGGGAGCGGGTCGCCGTTCCGCAACGACCATTCGCGTTGAAGTTCCTGATCTTCGCCGTTCGCGCCGGTCTGAGATTGCGAGGATCCTCGGTGGATCTCGTTCACACCGTCGGCGCGATCGTCCCGAATCGAGTCGACATCGCCATCGTCCACTTTTGCCACGCAGGCTTTCGGAGAAAGACCGGAAGTCTGGTTCCGGCCGGCCGAACGATATTGCGCCGGGGGAACACGGGGTTGGCACGGCTTCTTGCGCTTTCGGCCGAGCGTTGGAGTTATCGGCCCGGACGCCTACACGCGTTCGCGGCGGTCTCGACCGGGGTCGCAAAGGAACTCGAGCATGACTACCCAGGCATCCCGATTCGCTTGGCACCCAACGGCATCGATGTCGATCGCTTCCGCCCTGACGAAGATGTCCGTCGGACGCTTCGGGGCGAGGAGGGCGTCCCACCCGGGGACCTAGTAGTCCTCTTCGTCGGCGGCGATTGGGATCACAAGGGCCTTGCGATTGCGATTGATGGGGTCGCCAAGGCGTCGGTGACTTCCCGTCGCGCACTGAACCTCTGGGTTGTCGGTCGTGGCGACGAACGGCGCTTCCGCAGGATTGCCGAGCGCTGCGGCATCGCTCAGCGGGTCCGTTTCTTTGGGGTGCGATCCGATCCAGAACGCCTTTACCAGGCTTCAGATGTGTTCGTCCTTCCGACCCTTTATGAAACTTTCTCGCTGGCTGCCTTCGAGGCAGCGGCATCAGGACTACCGGTGCTTGCCCCGGCGGTCAGCGGCATCGAAGAGCTAATCGGCCAGAACGAAGGCGGCATCGTCGTCGAAAGGACCTCGCAATCCGTCGGGGATGCGATCGCAAGGCTTGCTGAGGACGCCGATCTCTGCGCGCGTCTAGGCGAAGCAGCGCGCCGACGGGCCTCCGAATACACATGGGAAAAATCCGTCGAGGCGATCTTGGCTGCGTACAGTGACGCCCTAGACAGCCAAAGGTGCGTAGCTGTTCGATGACCCGCGCTGCAACGACGGGCCGCGTGAGCGATTTTCGTGCCGGAACGACGCGCGTCGCAATCGTGGGGGCCATCTCGCTCGGGCTCCTGTACGCCGGGCGCGCCCTCGTTGACCCAAACCGAGCACACCTCGTCATGGCGGGAGGAATCATCGCAGTGTTGGTCGGTATCGGACTTCGCTCGCCAAGGTCGCTCTTGTACGGAGTGGTGGTGTGGCTTGCTGCTCTTGGGCTCGTGCGCCGGCTCGCCTCCGAGTTCAGCCCGGCGCCGCAGTCCGATCCGCTGCTGCTCGTCGAGGCCGCAGCAGTAGGCGTTCTGCTGGTCGGTGCGGCTGCCCGCGGCGCGTTCTCGAATCTGACGGGCCTTGCAAAGGCTGTGCTCGCGCTGAGCCTGCTCGTGGTGCTCGGTGCCGTCAATCCGCTTGGAAGCAGCCTCTCCGCCGGGCTCGGGAGCCTCTACCTCATCCTGATCCCAATGCTCGCGTTCTGGGTGGGCCGCACGATCTGCGACGACCGCACGCTGGCCGCCATCTTGGGACTCGTGGCACTGCTCGCGGTCGCGGCCGGTTTCTACGGCCTGGCGCAAACATTTAACGGCTTCCCCTCCTGGGACGCTGCTTGGATCAGCACGGGCGGCTATGAAGCGCTCAACGTCGGCGGCGCCACGCGGGCATTCGGCCCGTTCTCATCTGCTTCCGAATACGCAATGTTCCTCGGCATCGGCTTCGTCGCGTGGCTGGCGTTCGGCTTCCGGCTGGTGCGTCTTCCGTTGGCAATGGGCGCCGTGGCGCTGCTCGCAACGGCAATCTTCTACGAATCCTCTCGCGGCATCATCTTCACGCTCGTTTTCGCTGTCGCTCTGATGGTCGCTGCTCGGCGACGACTGCCGATCGCTGTGAGTGCCGCACTTGCGGCAGCGGCGCTGTTCGCTGTTCCATTCGTCACGCGAAGCGTCACTTCTTCTCCGACGGTTTCAGCCGGCAATACGGGTTCCGCTCTTGCCGCGCATCAGATCCAGGGTCTGTCGTCGCCGCTGAGTTCGCAAGATTCCACTCTGGGGGCGCATTTTTCTCTCTTCACGAACGGACTGCGCTCTGCGATCGCCAATCCCGTCGGCCTGGGCATCGGCTCTGTCACGATCGCGGGCTCGAAGTACGGCGCCAAGACTGTGTCAACCGAGGTTGATCCCTCGAACGCCGCGGTTGCCCTCGGGATCCCTGGCCTCGTCGCCTATCTCGCCGTCGTCGGAATCGCCTTCTTCAAGGCTTACTCGCTCGCCTCCGCGCGATGCGATGCTCTGTCGATCGCCGCGCTCGGGTTGCTTGTGATCACCCTTCTTCAGTGGCTGAACGGGGGCCAGTACGCGGTGGCGTTCCTGGTCTGGCTCGTTCTCGGCTGGGTCGACCGCGCACGCTCAGCCCAACATGCGTAACGGCCCCGAAGTGGAGGCTAGGCATGGCAAATCGTTGTCGCCCCTCCTCCTTGGCCTTGGTTCGTTTCCGGATCAGCCCGGTGGAGTGAATCGTTACGTCCACAATCTTCACCGCGCGCTGGCTGAGCGGGGCTTCCCGGTTCGTACCGTCACACTCGGCCCCTCGACGCTGCCAACCGACGGCATGACCATCGCGGCGAATGCGAGTGATCCGCTGGTTGCCCGGTTGCGGCACTACACGGCCCGAGTGCGACTTCTGGCTGACGATTCGGACGTCATCGACAGCCATTTCGCCCTCTACGCACTGGGTCCCCTGCTGATGAACTCTCTCGGCGGCCGCCCGCTTGTCACTCACTTCCACGGTCCTTGGGCGCTCGAGCATCTCGGCGGTCCGAAATCTCCCGGCGCACATGCCAAGCGCTTCGTCGAGCGGGCCGTCTATTCCCGCTCCAAAGAACTGGTTGTGCTCTCGAGAGCGTTTCGACGCATTTTGCTCGAGGACTATGGCGTCGCTCCGTGGAATGTCCATGTCGTTCCACCCGGCGTGGATCTGCGGGTCTTCAAGCCGAGTGCGTCTGAGGACGCGCGTCGTGCGCTCGAGATCTCGTCGCCCTCGTGGGTAGCCTTCACGGTCCGTCGGCTCGTCCCGCGTATGGGGATCGATGTCCTGCTCAAGGCGTGGCAGAGGTTCGCCTGCGGGCGTGACGACGTCCTTCTGCTCGTCGCCGGAGAGGGGCCCGAGCGGGTACGCCTCGAGAAGCTGGCCAAGGAGCTCGCAATCGCGAACTCCGTGCGCTTTACCGGGAAGCTGACGGAGGCAGAGCTCGTTGCTCACTACCAGGCTGCAGACGTTTGTGTGCTTCCATCGCTGGCGCTCGAGGGCTTTGGACTGGTGATGCTCGAAGCGCTTGCCTGCGGCACGCCGGTGATCGGCACGGACGTTGATGGCCTGGGGGAGACACTGGCTCGGCTCGAGCCGGACCTGGTCGTCCCGAGCGGCGACCCCGTTGCACTCGCCGAGCGTCTTGCGACCGCGCAGGCGGGCCTTGCGCCGCTACCCGAGTCCGACCGGTGCAGAACGTTCGCGCGATCGTTCTCGTGGGATGCGGTCGCGGAGAGGCACGAGGAGATCTACAAGCGAGCCATTCGACCGGTCGCGCGTGCAAGGCCACGCGTCGTATTCGTCAACCATTGCGCACGGCTTTCCGGGGGCGAACTTGCGCTGCTTCGACTCCTGCCGGCACTCGAGCAGGTCGACCTTCACGTCATTCTCGGAGAGGATGGCCCGCTCGTGCGCCGTCTGCAGGAGACAGGAATCTCCGTGGAGGTCTTGCCGATCGGCGACGACGCTCGGGATCTCCATCGCGGCGAGGTGACGCCGGAAAGTGTGCCCGCGAAGGCTCTTCTCCAGACGTCGCTGTATGCCGCCACCCTCGCCCGACGGCTGCGGCGGCTGCGGCCGGACATCGTGCACACGAACTCGCTCAAGTCGGCGCTCTATGGCGGCTTAGCTGGGCGTCTAGCCGGCGTCCCCGTCGTGTGGCACATCCGTGATCGAATTGCGGAGGACTATCTCCCAGCTCCAGCGGTTCGCCTCGTGCACGCGGCAGCGCGTTGGTTGCCCAGCGCGATCATCGCCAACTCGCGGGCGACGCTCGCAGCGCTCGCCGAGACCGAGGTTTTCCATTCGGTGGTAGCAAGCCCGGTTGTGGTCTACGACTCCGCGACAAACGGCGGTCGAAACGGACGCCGCAACGAGTCTCTCCGCATAGGGATGGTTGGGCGGCTCGCTCCGTGGAAAGGTCAGCATGTCTTCCTCGATGGATTCAGGCAGGCGTTTGGCCGCGGTTCCGAATCCGCAGTCATCGTTGGTGCGTCTCTCTTCGGCGAAGACTGGTACGAGGCCGATCTCAAGCGGCGCGCGCGAGTCCTCGGCCTCGACGGGAGAATTGTCTTCGCAGGGTTTCGCGAGGACATTTGGACCGTACTCAGCGAGATCGACATCCTGGTACACGCATCCGTGACGCCGGAGCCCTTCGGACAGGTAATCGTCGAAGGGATGTCGGCAGGTCTCCCGGTGGTTGCCACCGGCGCAGGCGGTCCCGCGGAGATCCTCGAGGACGGTGTCGACGGACTGCTCTACCCGCCTGGTGATGCCGACGCACTCGCCCGTCGTCTTCGCGACCTGGCGGATGATCCAGCGCTCCGGGCACGAGTGGGAGCTGCTGCGCGTGAGAGCTCGAAGCGTTTCACGGCCCAGGCTGCCGCCGATCGGGTGACGTGGGTTTACGAACGTGTGCTCGCTCGCGGATGACGGTTGCGATCACTCACGACTACCTCACCCAACGCGGCGGTGCCGAGCGCGTCGTGCTCTCGATGCTGCGCGCCTTTCCTCGAGCGCCGCTCTACACGTCGCTCTACGACGCCGAAGGAACGTTTCCGGAGTTCCGAGGTGCGGACGTGCACGTGACAGGGCTCGACCGCATCACGCCGTTGCGACGACACCATCGGCTCGCTTTGCCCTTACTCCCCGCGACCTTCTCCCGTTTGCGGGTGTCCGCCGACGTCGTCCTCTGCAGCTCGAGCGGTTGGGCTCATGCGACTCGTGTCGACGGCAAGAAGATCGTCTACTGCCACACGCCCGCCCGATGGCTCTATCAGGGCGCGCACTACCTGGCGGAGCGGCAACTAGCAGCCAAGGCCGGACTGGCTGTGCTCCGTCCGTATCTGCTCCGCTGGGACCGCAGAGCGGCGGCTACGAGTCATCGCTATCTCGCCAACTCGACGGTCGTGCGACAAAGGATTCGGAACGCATACGGAATCGACGCAGAGATCCTTCCGCCGCCGCCGGCGCTCGGTCCCCGCGGGCCGAGGCAGTCCATCGACGGCCTCGAGCCAGGCTTCTTTCTCTGCGTGTCGCGACTCCTGCCCTACAAGAACGTCGATGCGGTGGTGGGTGCCTTTTCCTCGAACAACGCGGAGGACAGGCTCGTCATCGTGGGGGGCGGACCTGAAGAGGACCGTCTTCGCGCCCGGGCGGGCGGACGGGTTCGCTTGCTCGGATCGGTGACCGACGAGCAGCTTCGCTGGCTCTATGGGGCCTGCGCTGGTGTTGTCGCGGCTTCGTACGAGGACTACGGCCTGACGCCGCTCGAAGGGGCCGCGTTCGGGAAGCCGTCTGCAGTACTGCGCTGGGGCGGCTTTGAAGACACGGTCGAGGAGGACAAGACAGGGGTCTTCTTCGAGCGTCCTGAGGCGAACGCGATCCTCGGTGCAGTGCGAGAGCTGCGGGCTCGGAACTGGGACTCCGACGAGATCTCGGCCCATGCGGAGCGATTTTCGGAGCGAGCCTTCGAGAAGCGCTTGCGGGAGATCGTTGAGGAGGTTGGTTAGCCCGATGCCGGGCAGCGCCACGACCGCTCGAGCGAACGTTCTCGCGAGACCGGCGGCGGGAGTCCGAAGCGGCCAAGTCTCCTGGGCCAACATCCGAGCAGTCCTGCTCGTTCTACTGACCATCACGCCCCTCGCAGCAGCGAATGGAGGTTACTGGCCGACCGCCTGGAGCTGGAGCTCGCTCGCACTGCTCTGGATTGTGGGGCTTGCGCTCGTTCTGCGCGTGCCCGCACTCGGCCGGCTCGAGATTGCGATGCTCGGAGCATTGCTTGGCCTGGTCGCGTGGATTGCCGCGTCGACCATGTGGAGCTCGAATGTCGGGCAGACGGTGTCGGAGGTGCAACGTGCGCTCGTCTACCTGGCGGGTGTCGCTGCGGCGCTTCTCATCCTCAGAGGCTCCTCCTACATGGCCCTGCTAACAGGAGCCTGGGGCGCGGCCGCGCTCGTTTGTGGATACGCCCTCCTCACGCGTCTGTTCCCAGAAAGATTGGGTTTCTACGATCCGGTCGCCGGCTATCGCCTCTCCGAGCCGTTGGGGTATTGGAACGGCCTCGGAATCCTGGCTGCGATCGGTTCCGTTCTTGCAATCGGCCTCGCCGCACATGGGCCGAACGTTCTGGTGCGAGGCGCTGCTGCGGCCTCGCTCCTGCTGACGATGCCGGCTCTCTATTTCACCTTCAGCCGTGGCGCCTGGATCGCGCTCGTCTGCGGGCTCATCGCCACCTTTGTACTCGACCCGCGCCGACTCGAGCTTGCTACTGCGGGTGCGGTTCTTACCCCGCTCGTCGCCGTCGCCTTGTGGAAAGCCTCCAGGTCGGACGGCCTCACGCGACTCGATTCGTCGCTCGAGCTTGCCTCACATGACGGTCACCGGTTGGCTGCGATGCTCGCGGGTCTTGCCGGTGTGGCGGCTGTCACCGGGGTCTTGCTCGGTGTTGCTTCCCGGCGCCTCTCCTTCTCCAAGGGCGCGCGGCGCGGATATGTGCTCACTCTCTGCATCGCCGTGCTTGCAGTCGTGATCGGGTTGTTCGCTCACTACGGATCTCCGACGACTCTCGCGCGCAAGGCTTACGACTCGTACATGGCGCCTGTGCCCCACGCGACGACAGACCTCAATCAGCGGCTCTTCACGCTCGCGAGTCCGCGACGACTCTTGTGGGCAGCCGCGTGGCATGACTTCAAAGCGCATCCCGTACTCGGTTCCGGTGCGGGAACGTTCGAGAGTTTCTGGCTCCGGAACCGAACATCAGGGGAGAAAGTCCGTGACGCCCACAGTCTGCACCTCGAGACACTCGCGGAGCTCGGGCCCGTCGGGCTCGTGTTGCTCGTCGCGGTACTGGCGCTCCCTCTGGTCGCGGCGGCGCGCGCGCGACAACGGCGTCTGGTGGCACCTGCGTTCGGCGCTTACGTTGCATACCTCCTTCACGCCGGCATCGACTGGGACTGGGAGATGCCCGCCGTGACGCTGCTCGGTCTCTTCTGCGGCGCAGCCATGCTGCTCGCGGCGCGGTCGCGGAGCCGGCCCGTACACCTGCCTGTCTTCGCACGTGGCGTCGCCGTCGCGGCCGCAGTTGCGCTCGCCACGTTCGCTTTTGTCGGCCTGCTTGGAAACCGAGCCTTGAGTGCTGCGAACGCGGCGGCCAATTCCAAGCAATCGAGAAAAGAGGAGTCGAAGGCACGTGACGCGGTCAGATGGGCTCCGTGGTCATCGGAAGCATGGAGGCTTGTCGCGGAGGGGCAGTACGCACAAGGGGAGATCGCGGGAGCGCGTGCGAGTCTTCGCCGCGCGCTCGAGAAGAATCCGGATGATTGGCAGCTCTGGTTCAACCTCGCGGCCGCGAGTCGCGGGCGCGCACGAGCCGCAGCCATCGACAAGGCTCGCCGGCTCAACCCATTGAGCCCCGAGATCGCGGACTACCTGAAGTCCCTACGCGAGAAGCCGTGACAGCGACGGGAACGAAGAGCGCGGTCAAGCCTCGGAGACTTCGATAGATGGCTCGCCGAGATCCTTTGGCACGTCCGGAGAAGCTCATCCCTCTGGTGTACGCGTACGTCGCATATCGCCTTGGCAGCGGCCCAGACGCCGACGACGTAACGAGCCAAACGATGGAGCATGCCTACCGATACCGCGAGCGGTACGACCCTGCCAAGGGCGAGCCAATGGCCTGGCTGACCGGCATCGCCCGTAACTGTGTCGCCGACCTAGTCGCCGCTCGCGAGGACGTCGTCGACGAGCCTACCCCCGAGTCGGCCACGGAGGAGATGGAGGAGGAAGCGATGCGCCGGTTGTCGCTCCAGCGCTCAGTCGCCCGGCTGGACGAGCGGGAGCGGGAGCTGATCGCCCTCAGGTACGGGGCTGACCTCACCGCACAGCAGATCGGCCGCATGCTCGGACTGAGGCCTAATGCGGTCGAGGTCGCTCTACATCGTGCTTTGGGGCGGCTGCGGGGCTACCTTGAGCGGGATCCCATCGGCGACCTGCGGCCGAGCACATCACGAGCCGTAAGGTTTTGAGCCCATCCCGGCGTAGACCATTTAGAGGGGCAAAATCGAAATCGACGTTCGAGGGGGCCGGCCGTGAGAGTATTTCGACAAAGAACGGATGATCACCGCGATCTCGAGAGGCAACTGAGATCAGACCGGCCCAGGCCTGCGCGAGAGCTCCTCGACAAGCTCGTGGCGGAGGCTCCGTCTCGCCCCAGACCGCAGCGGAATCTGGTGGCGGGGCGCATTGCTCTCGCGGGTCTCTTGACGTTGATCCTGCTGGTCGCGCTGGCTGCGACCGGTGGCGCCGGACAGGTGGCTTCTGGGGGCAGGATCGCCGCGGAGCGAGTCAAGGCGGTCGTGGCCGCGCCATTCACCACGTCCAAGAAGACCGAGTCGACCTCGACGAACGCTGCTGTCCCCAAAGGCAGTTCTCTGAACGGGCTGGCCGCGCCGACCGATCCGCCCGGACAAGACCAGTACAAGCCCGGTTGCGGTCGAGGCGATCCGAACGAGCCCCATACTGGGCCGCCTGGTAACAACAACGGCTTCCCGGGACGGTGCCCACCGAACGCGCCCCCGCCGGTAACGCCGCTGCCCTAACCCGATGTTCGCCGGCCTAAGCGAGATCGCGAGGTAGGCCGGTTCGAGTTGGCCAAGCCGAGCGGGCGTGGACGAGCCCTCGATGAACGAAGGCGAGGGACTTGGGGTGGTATGGCTCGTCAACGGATATTGAGTAGTACCCGAGGCCTTGCATGTACGACTTCAGGGCGTGAACAGAGTCCTGGAAGCGGCGCAATGGTTCGTCTTCGGCTTCGACAACGATCAGACGAGGATAAGCGCGCTCAATCATCCGCCGCATTCCGGTGAGCGCTCTTAGATCCGCGCCCTCGACGTCGACTTTGATCACCGCGGGTTGCAGTTCCGGTAAGAGGTCGTCAAGCGGCATAGCCTCTACTTCTTCCGTGGCCGCTGTTCGTGGGGCTGCCTCCTGGTAGAGAGACCGCATCCCAATCGGCGAGGGCCCTTCGCTCCCGTACAGCGGAAGCCAACCCCGCCGATCAAAAGCCGCGACATTGTGTACACGCACGATTCGGGCCAGACCGTTCCGACACACGTCATCGGCGAGCAGAGCAGCAGTAGATGGACTCGCCTCGATCGCGTGGACAGATCCCAAGGTTCCCACTTTCCTCGCGGCGAGGAATGTGTAGTGCCCAGCGTTGGCACCAACGTCCAAGAATGTGTCCCCCCGGCGAAGCGCGTCCTTGACGAGGCGTGATGTAACAGGCTCATAAGTTCCTCGATAGAACAAGGA
Source organism: Gaiellaceae bacterium (assembly GCA_036824055.1). Lineage (GTDB taxonomy): Bacteria > Actinomycetota > Thermoleophilia > Gaiellales > Gaiellaceae > 3-1-20CM-4-69-9. The sequence continues at coordinate 30,943 of DAITAW010000008.1, forward strand.
GCGCTGCACGACATCACGCAGATCGCACCTAATGTAGTACCCGCTAGCGTGTCGTGATCGCAGTCGTTGCTGTGGTGTTCCGACGAAGCTTTCGATCAGGTCGGCAATGCGGAGTCCTCGCCTTCTCGGCGGTAAGTGGACGATCGCAGCGCGTACCGCTCTAGCGGCGGTTGCTGCAACAGCATCCCTAAAAACTGGCGTAAGCAATCGCGCGGATCGCCTCGGTCCTTAGTTCCTCGAGCCCCGGGTTGCGGGCCAAATTGCCGTCGGTTTTCTAGGGTTGGAGGCGTTCGCGATGCTCGGCCAGGGAGACGGCGCGACGGCTGGGAAGCATGTCCGGTGAACCCTCGATGCGCTCCAGCTTGCGCTCAATTCGACCAAGCCTCTGGTCAACCGAGCGCCAACTCGTCGTAATGAGGTCGACGAGAAGCGTCAGATCCTCGAGGCGCTCGCTTCTGGCTCTTCCCAGTTCACGTTTGATCCCAGTGAGATCCTGGGCCAGTCTCTCGAACAAGGCATCCATCACGGTTATGCGGGCGGTGAGGGGACGGAGCGCCAGTGCCTCCGAGTGCTCCCTTATCGAGCTCGGGTCCTCCAGCTCGCTTGCCACTTGCACAACTGCTTGGAGAAGCTGCTCTCGGGCTCGCGTAATTGCGTCGTCGTCCTCCAGGCCTGGCCCAGGGTCCCGGTCGACGACTTCGCCCACTAGTACTCGTGACGCATGCTTCGTCTCGTCGGGCTCGTCGACGGCTTCTTCCTTTGGCAGGTTGGATTCAGTGCCCGACTTAGTTGTTCCGTTAGGGCGGGGCAAACGATCGTAGCCGTAGGCGTCCATTGCCGACACGATGCGCGCAGCCACGTCGGTGCTGACGTCGTCTCGATTCAGCACACGCAGAACGCTCTCCACCGAGACATCGGCAGCCTGTGCAATTTCGGAGATCGTCGCCACGTCAGCCTATGAATATCGCTCGGGCAGCTGGTTAGGATCTCTGCCGGACGTCCACGCTGCTTCGCCTGCATTCCGCTCAAAACCATCAGTCGTGGGGGCTTGATTCGAAGGTTCGACGCGTTCGAGCGCTGCGACTGGGTCGTATTCGTCGCGCCCTTCGTCGGAGGTACGTGGATTCGGCGCTTCGGGTTCGATGTGCCGCCGGGCCGAGCGCACGATTCCCTCCGCTTGAACCCGGGCTCGCTCGAGAATCATCTCCGCTTCTTTACGCGCTTCGCGTTCAATCGTCTCGAGCGCACGATCGAGCCTCACCAACGTTGCCGCCGCTCGGTCGTCCAGGTGAGCGGATGCCTGCGTGATCGGCTCTGGCTCTTGCGCATGAGTGAACTGCGATTCAAGCATCGCGATCTGTTCGGCGAGCGCCTTCTCGCGGGTCTCGAGCCGTCCGAGCGTCTCTCGGAGCTCGGTTAGCGTGGCCTGATGTCCCTCATCGGCTGCTTTAGCACTCGAAAGCTCCTCGGTAAGTCGAGCTGCATCTTCCAAGTGCTTCGAACGCTCCTCATGCAGGGTGTTTAGCTCGCCCTCCAGCTCTTGCAGACGCTCGTCGCGGCCCGCCAATTCCTCGTTGCGCCGGTCGAGCTCGCTCTTGAAATTTCGTTCGGCCTCTTCGAGAGTCTGCCGTTGCGCTGCTGCCTGCTTCGAAAGGGAGCTTCGATCCCGAATAACCCGGTCCCAGCTCTCGGCCACTTCAGCCAAAAGCTGCTCGGTTTCGCGTCGGTCATAGCCCAGAAACCGGCGCTTCAGCGCGGTCTCGCGGATGGTTTCGGGTGTGATTTCTCGAGCCATGAGGTGAAAGATGGGCCGCGCTGGTGACGGTGCGACGAAAAGGAAAGTCGAACCCCCCTCGAATACGATTCCACGTGAGCAGGTCGCCGTCAACCTCGCGGCTTCGGCGGGCGTGGGTTCAGGCGCGTTCCTGGGCGTAAGGCGACCCCAACCTGCCGTGGAAACGTGGAGAGGTCTGAGCGAGAGAACAAGGCCAAGCCGAAGTCGCGTGGTCCTGGATCGCGCCCAGGAGGTGGCCGGTTCGACCTGGCTAGCTCCATTCGGCGATCGAAATCCGGCCTGCTTCGCAGGCCACGATGATTTCGATCGGCCTCACGATCGATCCCGGCCGTCGCGGCCGACGCCGGCTGAGCCGGCATCGGCGGCGTTGTCACGCGCCGCCGTTCTGTGCGGCCGCGGCTAGATCGCTGACCGCGCGAGTGCGGGTGACCAAGATCGCACCGACCAGTGCTAGCACGAGCCCGATCGCGATGGGGGCGCCGCCGAGTGGGGCGGAGGTCCAACGCTCGCGCAGAAAAAGCGGCTCTAGAACGATGGGAAGGAATGTCTGCACGGCCGTGTTGACCGGCACCACGGTCGTGGCGCGGAGCCGCTGGAATGCGGTCATCGCCGTGACCGTGGCGGCAACCCCTGTCAGTACCAGGACCGCCGCCCACACGGTCGCCGCGATGTAGTGGGCGTGACCAACATCATCGCTCAGCAGCTTCGTCGCGATGTTGCTCGCAGCGAATCCACACCCGGAGGCGATATTGGCGAGCAGCCCTGTGTCTAAGCGGCTGCCGCGCAAGGCGAAGGGCGCGAGGCTGCAGGCAGAAAGCACGCCGACTACGCCGACGACAGCAGCGACGCCGCGATGCGTCTCGACGCGCGGCGGCGCGCCAACCGCGACCAGCGCAACGCCGCCGATGATCGCCAGTACGCCGAGCACGTCGATGATCCCGACGTGCTCGTGAAAGATCCGCGCTCCCAACACCAGTAACACGAGCAAGCCGGTAGCGAGGGTCGGCTGGACGACGACGAATGGCGCGTCGGCCAGCGCGAGCACCTGCGGTGCAATGCCGAGTGTGCCCAGCAACCAGCCGGCGACCCAGCGCGGCCGCCGCAGCAGGCGCGCCAGGAGCGACAGGCGAAGGCCGAGCGCGCGCGGCACTGCCCGCGCCTCGATTCCCTGCAGCGCGATACCGACGTTGAAAAACAGCGAGGCGACGAGCGCCGACGGGATCCCGATCGCGTAGGTCATCCGTTGTCAACAGCGCGGCTCGTCTCCCATCGCCGCCGCGATTGCGGGACGATGGCCAGGTGCGCGGATGGATCTACGGCGGCCTCGGCCTCGCCGCCGCGTGGTGTGCACCGGCCCCTGCGCCCGTATTGCCGCTCGTGGCGAAAACTCTCCGGATCCCCGTGCGGATCCCGAACGACTCCGGCATCGCGCTGACGTTCGACGACGGCCCACATCCGGAGGGAACGCCGGCCGCTCTCGAGGTGCTCGCAGCCGCACGGGCGACGGCGACGTTCTTCCTCGTCGGAGAGCAGGTGGAGCGCTGGCCGGCGATCGCGGCCGAGATCGCCGCGGCGGGGCACGAGATCGCGCTCCACGGCTATCGGCACCGGCTCATGCTGCGGCGGACAACCGCCGCGGTGGAGCGGGATCTCGACCGCGCCGTCGAGGTCATTGCAGCGGCGACGGGTGTAACACCGCTCTGTTACCGGCCGCCGTACGGGGTGTTCAGCGCCGGCGGGCTCGCGCTGACGCGGCGACGCGGATGGGCTCCGCTGCTCTGGTCGCGCTGGGGCCGGGACTGGGAGGCCCAGGCGACACCGGCGGGAATAGCGCGCCGCGCGACGGCGGGCCTGCGAGGGGGGGACGTCGTGCTGTTGCACGACGCCGACCACTACAGCTCCGACGGGTCCTGGCGGAAGACGATCGCGGCCCTCCCACTGGTTTGCGAGGCCGTCGCGGGTTGCGGCCTGCGCTTCGTCCGCGTCAGCGAATCGACGTAGCGGCGGGCCCCCTCGGCGAACGGCGTGGTGGGCGACCAGTGCAGTTCTCGCGCGGCGCGCGCGCCGGAGATCCGCACCGACCCGAGATCCGCCGGGCGGCTGTCGACGTTCAAGATGTCGACGGGGGCAACGAGCCGCCGGACCGTCTCGGCGATCTCGCGCACCGACACCGCCTCTTCGCCCACCAGATTGTAGGTCCGGTTCGGTGCCGGCGGCGCCAGCGACGCAACCAGACCCTGCGCCAGGTCCTCGACGTAAACGAACTGCCGCGACTGACTTCCATCCCCGGCGACCATCAGTGGGTGGCCGGCTAGTGCGCGCTCGACGAAGGCCGCGAGTACCGTCGCCGGGCGCGACCGCGGGCCGTACGGGATACCGAACCGGAGAATCGTGTGTTCGAGGCCGTAGAGCTCGCTGTACGAGCGGCAGAACATCTCGCCCGCGAGCTTCGTCGCGGTGTACATGTGCGCCGGAAGCGCAAGCGGCGTGTCCTCGTCCAGTGGTTCGGTTCCGCACGCATTGCCGTAGACCCAGATCGTGCTTGCGTAAACGACCTGCCCCACGTCCTGCGCACGCGCGGCATCGAGTATCAGCGCTGTACCGCGCGCGTTCACGGCTTCCGCTCGCGCGGGATTCTCGACGACGTGGTTGACGTCCGAGACGGCTGCGAGATGGGCGATCACGTCGCAGCCCGCGGTGGCCGTCATCAGAGCGTCGCGGTCGCCGATGTCTCCGACGACGATGTCGACTTCGCGCGGATCGTGGTACGGCGAGGGCACGAGGTCGAAGATCCTCGGCTCATGACCGGCGGCGCGCAGGCAGTCGACCACATGCGACCCGATGAAGCCGGATCCGCCTGTGACGAGAACCTTCATGCGCCGTTCCTCGCCGCAACGTCTTCAGGCGGGCCCGGGCGGTAATAGAGCGGGACACACCAGTGATTCGCCGCGACCCAATCGCTGTTCGACAGGTCGTCCTGCGTGCCCATGATCCGGTGACACGGCTCCTCGTAGACCTTCCCGGTCGAGTGCTCGATCGGCTCGAACACGATGTACTTGTACAGACCCGAGACCATTCCGTCGGGCAGCTCCACGCGGGCGGGATGTTGCCGGTCGAGCAACTCCGACGCCTGCTCGTTTTTCCACCGAGTGATCTGGTCGAGCCGTTCAACTTCGACGATGCCGACTGCGGCCGTGAATTCATTCATGCGGGCATTCAGCCCGCGGACGCCGTAGGCGGGCTTGCCGTAGTTGCGGAACGCGCGTGTGTGCTCGATGACGTCGGGATGCCGCGAGACCACGGCACCACCCTCGCCGGTCGAGATCGTCTTGGTCGCTGCGAACGACCAGATGCCCGCGTCGCCCCAGGTCCCCGCGCGTCGGCCATGCCAGCCCGCGCCGTGCGCGTGGGCGCAATCCTCGATCAGGAAGATTCCCTCGGCTCGGCAGAATTCCGCGATTCGCTCGACATCGAATGCGATGTGGCCGCCGATGTGGACGAGGATCGCGGCGCGAGGCTTGTGCGCGGCAGCCTTCCTTTCGAAGTCCTCGAATGACATGCACAGATCGGTTCGGTTGCAGTCGACGAACTCGACCCGGCCGCCTGCGTGGAGCACGGAAAGTGGCGTCGCCATGAACGTATTGGAAGGGCAAAGCACCGTTTCGCCGCGAACGTCGACGTAGTCGAGCACCGCAAGCGCGGCACCGCTCCAGCCCGAGAAAGCGACTGCAGGCAGCCCAACCCAGTCCGCCCACGTCGACTCGAACCTGGCCACCATCGCTCCTTCCGACCAGACCTCCGCATCCAGCACCGAGTCCCACAGCTCGTGGAGGCGCGTCCGGTCGCGGTGGTCGAACCCGATGGCGAAGCGACCGACGCTCGCCGCGATACGTTGGTCGACCACGGGAGCGCAAGCGTAGCGACCGGTTCGGACAAAAGACGGGGGAACAGCCACGGCGAGGCAACGGTGAGAGTCAGATGAGAGCCGGTCCGGCGACGGTTCGTCTGGCAAGCTCGCCCGATGGTCACGCTCGTCGCCCTAGTCGTCACAGTGGGCGTGCTCGACTCCGTCAACCCCTCGACGGTCGGGCCGGCGCTCTACCTCGCGACCCGGCGCTCCAGCGGCCGTAGCGTCGGTGCCTTCACGGTCGGCGTCTTCGGGGTGTCGCTGCTGGGTGGTCTCGTACTCACCCTCGGCCCCGGCTACGCGATCGTCGCGGCCCTGCCGCGCCCGGGAGCCCACACCACCGCGCTGGTCGAGCTGTGTGTCGGGGCTGCCAGCTCGCTCGTGGCCCTCGGGCTCTGGCTCGAGCGGTCTTGGATCGTGGACCGCGTCCGGCGGGAGGAACGCCGCGTCGCGCGCTCACCGCTGATTCTCGGCGCCGCGATCATGGCGGTCGAATTGCCGACGGCTTTCCCGTACTTCGCCGTCATCGCGGCGATCGTCGGCTCGGGACGACAGGTCGCGACGCAGATCGCTTTGCTTGTCCTCTTCAACACGATCTTCGTTGCACCGCTCGTCGCGATCACCGCGGCGCGGAGCCTGATGCACAACCGCGCCGAGCCCCTGCTTGCCCGGCTTCGTGACGGCATCGACCGCCATGCCGCCGCTCTCTTGCCCGCGCTCGTTGCGCTCGTCGCCGTCGCGCTACTCGCAATTGGCGCCGTCGGCCTTCTCACCACCTGAGCGTCGACGCGCGATTCGGCCTCGTCCACCGCTGCTCTGTTTACATGCCGCGATGCTGTCCCGACGAGTCCTGATCTTCACAGCCAGCGTAGGGGAGGGGCACGATCTGCCTGCGAGGACACTCGCCGACCAAATCCGGGCCGAGGACCCCGGCGCCACGGTCGCGATCGTGGATGGGCTTGCCGCGATGGGTCGGGTAATCGTGGCGCTCGGCGAAGACGCGCCAGGTGTCTTCTTTTATCGGGCGCAGTGGTTCTGGGACGTCGGCTTCTGGTTCATCGCCGGGTTACCCCTCACACGCTCGCTCGCGAAGTGGTTGCTCGCCCGCATCGGGTCCCGTGGTCTCGAGCGCGTGATCCGCGAGTTCGATCCCGACGTCGTCGTCTCGACGTGGCCCGGTTCGACCGAGGTACTCGGATCGCTTCGCAGGCGCGGTCGCCTGCGCGTGCCCGCCGTTGCCGCTGTGACTGACATCGCCGCACTTCATTACTGGGCCGCGCGGGGAATCGACGTGCATCTCGTGACTCAGCTCGAGGCGATTCCCGAGGTCGAACGGATCGCGGGCACAGGGACGAAAACGGTCGGCGTCCACGGATTGACCGCTCCGGAGTTCATCCGGCCGCGCGCTCAGCCGGAGGCCCGGCTCGCGCTCGGGCTGCCGGCCGACAGGAAGCTCGTGCTCGTCTCAGGAGGAGGGTGGGGCGTGGGCGACCTCGAGGGCGCCGTCGCAACCGCGCTTTCTCTTCCCGACGTTCAGGTGGTCGCTCTCTGCGGGCGCAACGCTGCGCTCGCGGCCCAGCTGCAGCGTGCGTTTCGGTCGGAGCCGCGGGTCCGGGTCGAGGGCTTCACCGACCGCATGGGCGACTGGTTAGCCGCCGCGGATGCGCTGGTTCATTCCACAGGCGGCCTGACCGTCCTCGAGGCGCACATCCGTGGCTGCCCGACGATCTCGTATGGGTGGGGCCGCGGCCACCTACGTGCTCAGAACGAGGCGTTCCGCCGCTTCGGGTTCGCCGAGGTCGTCACCACGCGCGCCGAGCTCGCGGCGGCGCTCGCCCGCGCGCTCGCTGCCCGCAAGCCGCAGCAGCTCTCGTTCGCGGAGCTCCCCTCGGCCGCCTCGGTTGTGCTCACGCAGGCCGGGGCTGGGCGCACTGGCGCAGGTCGCACGACCGACTAGCGCCGAGTATTCTCGCGTCCACGTGGCGTCTGTACCGGCCAACTTCAAGGTTCGCGTCGAACGCCTGCTCCTCGGCGGCCTCATGTCGGCCGTCGCACTCCTGCTCGACCGCCGCTTGCGCAAGCTCCAGCGTTAGCGTCGCCGGACGAGATCCCACGCGAGCCAGGCGCCGAAGACTCCGGCGACCGAGGCGAACGCGATCGGGATCCACCCCGCGGTGCCGGCTGCTGCGGTCGCCGCCGCGCCGACAAGACCGGATGCCGCGCCCGCCGCCAGCGCCAGACGACGGCCGACGCCGCGGATCGCGTCCTCGATCGAGGCGGCGCCGAGAAAGTCCACCTGCAGCTTCTGGCCCGGTCGCGCACCCGTGGCCCGCTCGACCGCCTCCACGAATCTGAGGACGCGTAGCTTGATCTTCTCGGCCTCGTAGTAGAGCTGCTGCGGCTCGGCCTGTTTTCGGAGCCGCTGGCCGACGTTGCGAAGGAGAAAGCGGCCGATGACGCGGAACGGGTCGAGCGTCGGATCCAGCTTCGTCACTGCGAGCTGCATCTGGCCGAACGCCTTGCCGCTGAGTGCGAGCGACGCAGGGAGGCGAACGCCGTGGCGGCTGGCGATCTGCAGCATCCCGTCGAGCATCGGTCCGATCTGGATGTCGCGCAGCGAACCGATTCGGAACCGCTCGATGAAGTCCGCGAAGTCGCTTTCCATCGACTCCAGATCGAGGTCGGCCCGGCGATCTTCGCCCGCGAGCATCAGGATGGCCTCCGCGAGGAACTTCGGGTCGTCGCGTGCGAAAGCGAGCAAAAGCAGGATCAGGATCTCCCGCACCTCGGGCCCGAGCTCGCCCACCATCCCCAGGTCGAGGAGATAGATCTTGTCGGCGGACCAGAGGAGATTCCCCGGATGGGGATCGGCGTGGAAGAACCCGTCGACGAGGATCTGCTTCGAGAACGCTTCAAGCAGTTGGTGCGCGGCATCGCGCCGTTCGTCGCTCTCCGGCGCTTCCAGGATCGGAATGCCGTCGATGAACTCGAGCACGAGCAGGCGCGACGTCGACAGTTCTGGATAGAGACGCGGCACGTTCAGTCGGTCATACGGCGCGAGCGCCTCTCGCATCCGTTCGACATTCGCTGCCTCCTCGCGAAAATCGAGCTCCCGGCGCAGCGAGTCCGAGAGGTGCTCGACGAGCGCCGGGATGTCGACCGTCCCGCGGAGCTGGTCACGCTTGAGCGCCTTCTCCGCGAAGAGCTCGAACAAGCCGAGGTCGCGCAAGATCTCCTCTTCAGCTCGTGGCCGCTGCACCTTGATGACCACGTGTGTGCCGTCATCGAGCGTCGCGCGGTGCACTTGCCCGATCGTTCCTGCGGCGAGAGGCTCCGACTCGATCGAGGCGAAGACGTCCTCCCAGGGGACGCGCAGCTCCTGCTCCATGACGCGCACGACCTCTGCCTCGGTCAGGGGCTTGACGTTGTCCTGCAGCTTCTCCAGCTCGGCGACGAACTCCTCAGACAGCAGATCCGGGCGGGTCGAGAGGATCTGGCCCAGCTTCGCAAATGTCGGCCCGAGCTCTTCGAGCGCGGCGCGCACGCGCTGTGCACGTTCGATCGACGAGAGCGCGCCGCGGACATCGAGCCCGAGCCTGCTGACGATCCGGGCGATCTGCGCAGCACGTCCGAGCAGCCGTCCCTCGACCACCGGCGCGCTCGGCGGCTCCGGCGCTGCGCCGTCGGAAGTGTTGACGATGACGACGGTGCACCGTGCGGTGTGCGAGATCCGGTTCGGCACGTTTCCGAGCAGAAACTCGCGGCGTCCACCCATGCCGACGTTCCCGACGACGAGCACGTCGGCGTTCTCCTCCTCCGCGGCGCGCACGATGCCGCCGGGGACATCGTGGTCGACGCGGAAGATGGCGCGCGCATTCGAGAATGCCTCGGCGTCCGCGCGCAGCAGCTCTTCAGCTGCGTCCTCGGCTTCGGGGCGGACGTTGAGCAGGACGAGCTCCCCGCCGGACGCCTCGGCGAGCTGCGCCGCCCACGCAACTGCGCGGTGGGCGGTCTCGGACCGGTCGGTGGCGACGACGATCTTCACGCGAGGCCTATTTCAACAGACGGCGAGCCGGCAGGAGTGCGTAGTAGCGGCCGCAGCGGCAACCCGGCTCTAGGATGCGACGGAATGTTCGTTGCGGTCAGCGTGGACATGGAGGGCGCGTCGCAGCTCCGGAGCGTGCGTGAGATCTTCGGGTGTCTGCCGGAGTACTGGGAGACGGGAAAGCCGCGGCTGGAAGCCGACGTCGGAGCCGCGTGTCAAGGGCTGCTCGCCGGCGGCGCGTCCAAGCTTGTTGTCCTCGACAACCACGGCGGGAATACCGTGAACGTGGCAGCGGCTTCGCTGCCGGCCGGCGCGCACCTCGAGACGTGGAACGTCTACGACCTTCGTGAGCGCGGTGTCGACGCATTGTTCCAGGTGGGCTACCACGCGCGCGGCGGCGTCGAGGGGTTCCTCTCCCACACGTACCTTCCGGGGTTGCGGTTGTGTGTCGGCGGCGAGCTGATATCCGAGAGCCACGGCAGGGCGTGGGCCGCCGATGTCCCGCTGCTCGGGATCATCGGCAACGACCTTCACCAGCAGACGTTGGGGTCGCTCGAACGGACCCCGTACCTTGTCGTTCAGGAGTCCGTCGGACGTGGCGCGATGCATCCGGTGTTCGACGATCCAGAAGACGGGCTCAAGGCGATTCGCTCGTTTGCGCTGGCGTGCGCGCGGGACAGCGCATCGACACCGGCCGTCGCAGCCCCGGCCGCTGTGACGTTCGAGGCGAGCATGCCGAACGGCCGCGACGTCGTCGAGGAGCTGGCCGGCGCCGGCTGGGTCCGCGTGGGTGACGTCGAGTTCGCCGTCGAGCTCGAAACGTGGCGAGACTCGCGACAACCGCTGGCCTTTGCAATGAACGCGGCGCTTGCACCCTTCATGCCGTACTGGCTGAGCGGCTTCGCCAACGCCGAGGAGGCGGCCGCGGCCGACCAGCAGCGCGTGAAGAAACTGGTGACGATCTTCGACGCTTGGGCAGCCGACTCCCACCCTGAGTGGTACACGCAGGCAGCCGACCCGTTCCCTGCAGGCGTCGCCGAGCGACTCGAATCCACGTAGAGCGTCACCCATGTCTGGGAAAGTTCGGAAAACGCGGCTCTTACCTTTCCCCGGTGGGACATCGGGTTGCACGAGCAGCTACGTTCACGCGATCCTACGCTCGTCAATAAAGCAAGGGGATAATTCCAGGACCGCATGGGCGTGAGCGCGCTACGACAAGACCGGCGGCCGGTTACGCTCGAGGAGCTCCAGGTCCTCTACCGTCGCGACGGAGCGGCTTTAGAGCAGTTCGCGGGCGCGATCGTTGGTGACGAAGAGTTCGGCTGCGATGTCGTGCAGGACGCGTTCGCGCAGGCGCTGCGTCATCGTAATCGCTTCCCCCGCGACGCACCCCTCGAGGCAGCCGTCTGGCGGATCGTGATCGGCGAAGCCCGCAAGCGCCGCTCGCGGATCGTACGGCGCAAGCACCCGCGCGCCGGTCTGGGCGCTGATCGCGCCCCTGCCCGTCGCCGCAGACCAGTGCCTGCGAGCCGAGTTCGAGCGGGTACCGAGATGGCAGCTCTGGGCCCGCCGGCGGCGAGCATGCCGGCCGAGCTTGCCCCGCTAGACCTACAACCAACGCGCTGGGAGTCGGACATCGACGCCCCCGCAGCGCTCGCATGGTCGTTAGGCGGTGGAGCCCACGGAACCGTCCTTCAGCGTGCGGCCGCGACACTCGGCGACCGCCCGGTCCTGCACTTCGTCATTCGTAGCGGCTGGGGCGGAGCGCTGATCGATCTGAAGTCGGGAAGTCGGAACAACTTGTACGCCACGGAGGAGTTCTGGTACGAGCGGGGGCGCCGAATCCACGAGGTCTCTCGCTTCGCCGGCGTCACACAGGGGGATGCGACCTACTCGGCCGGACGTCTTTCCTCCATCGACAGCAAGGTGGGGAGCCTCGTTACGCGTTACCGTCGGGCCGTCCGCGACGGCAGCGCGCTCGTCCTCGGACATGGGTTCGTGGAGGGGCACCCGGTCTACTGGATCCGCGTCGACAGCGAGCTGCGGCCGGATGCCCGTAAGAAGCTGCACAGGTGGGCTCACGATGTCGCCGTCTCCCAGAAGACGTTTGAACCGGTCGCGGTGCGCGAGGTGCACGACGGGAGGACGGGCCCCCACGGGAACTCGATCGTGATCGCGGCGGAGAGTCTCCCCGAGGGCAGGGGCAACTTCACAGGCATGCCGCGCGAGTCGAACCGCCTGCCACTGAAAATCGGCTGGACCGGATTCTTGACGCCGTCTGACGCGAGCGCAGTGCTCGGACGCCCTGCCCTCTGGGCCGGGCACAGCGTCGCCGGCCTCAACCTCGCACGCATCTGGAAGGACGAGCGCAGCGAGGGTCACAACCGCAAGAACGGCGGCTGGGCGAAGACGTATACCGGAGTGACGTTCTTCTACGGGACGCTCGACCAAAATGGGGATCCTGCGAGCTTCCGCAACGCGAGCAGTGCGGCTAAGCCGATGCCGTTCGTTCAAGTCAGCGAATCACGGACGTTGGATCCCCTCTTCCAACGTGTCGTCACGAACTACTCGCCGCCAGAGGGCTCGATCCTGGTCTTCGATACCGGACTAGGGGTCATGCAGAAAGACGGCCTTTATGTTGCGCTCGAGGCGTCGAGCGAACGCGTGCTCCTGGTCGCCGCTCGAGCGCTCGAGCGCGTGTTAGGGAGTAATGCCACCAACGGCACGGTGTCGCGCCGGACCAGTGGCGGCAGCGCTGACGGCCTGCCCGTGTGGATGGCTCTCTCAACGCGGAGCTCCTGATCTCCGGCCAGTTCGGCTCGCATCCGGTGCGCTAGGCGATCGCGCCTGGCCGAAGTCGCGGGGCCGGCTGCAGGCCGAGGGCACACCAGCATGGGCCGCGGGGCGGGAGATCGTCCTCGAGGACGCTGTGGCGTTGCTTCCGCCGTGATGACCCAATCCCAACGACGACCGTCTGCAGATTTGATCTAGGCTCGTCGGCTATGAACTTCACTGAGCAGGCGGTCGCGGTTTGGGAGCGGCGCTTGCGCGCACCGATCTCGTTTCTTCCCGAGTGGTCTCCGTCTGCGCCCGACCGTTGCGTCTACGCCTCGAACGAAGCAGGCGTCTGGCAGTTGTATGCGTGGGAGCCCGCGTCCGGGGAACGCCGTCAGGTGACCGAGAGCGCCATCGGCGTGATCGACGGAACGCCGACACTCGACGGAGAAGGAATCCTTTGGTTCGAAGACCAGACCGGCGATGAGTCGGGCCGCTGGGTCGTGCAGCCGTTCTCAGGAGGGGAGACGAAAGCGTTCCTGGAAGGCGCACCCGACGGCTGGAACGAAGGCCTCTCGCAGGCCCCCGGAATCGTCGCGGCGGGAATCAGCGACCTCAACGGATTCGCCGTTCATGTCTCCGTCGGGGGAGGCGCTGCAGTAGAGCTGTGCCGGTCTGCCGAAGCCGTTCGCATCGGCAGCGTCGAAGAGCATGGCTTTTGCCGTGGCGGGCTCTCCGCCGACGGGTCGCTGCTCTGCCTGGAACACGCCGAGCACGGTGACCTGATCCATCCGGCGTTGCGGGTCATCGACCCACGTTCGGGCTCGACCGTAGGCGAGCAGCTCGACCCGGGTATGTCGGTGGTCGCCAAATGCTGGGCCCCTCTCCCGGGCGATCAACGGCTGGCGCTCGATCACGAGCGTGAGGGCCAGGCGCGTCCGGCAGTCTGGGATCTCGCCACGGGCGAGCGCAGCGATCTCCAGCTCGAGCTCGTCGGAGAGGTACGAGTCCTGGACTGGTGGCCCGACGGTTCCGCTCTCTTGCTGAAGCAGCTCGTCGATGGACGCCACCGGTTGTTGCGCTTCGAGCTTGCTACGGGAGAGCTGCAAACCGTCCCGACCGAGCCTGGTGTGATCTGGAACGCGCGCGTGAGACCGGATGGGCAGGTGTGGTTGCTGCACGAACAGGGCCACCGGCAGCGACGGGTGCTTGACGACAGCGGCGCTGAGGTGCTGCCGCTTCAAGGAGAGCCGAGCCCTCCTGCGCGGGCGTACCAGTCGTGGCACTTCGTCAACCCGCAAGGTGAGCGCGTGCACGGTTTCTTCGTCACCCCGGACGACTCCGGCGGCCCGTTCCCGGTGATGATGTTCGTCCACGGCGGCCCGACCTGGCTCGACCTGGACAGGTGGCAGCCCGAGGTCCAAGCGTTCGTCGACGCGGGATTCGCCGTCGGGCTGGTCAACTACCGCGGGTCGACCGGATACGGCAGCGAATGGCGCGACGCTTTGATCGGCAATATCGGCGGACCGGAGCTCGAAGATGTCAATGCAGGTCTTCGCGACCTGGTGGAGCGCGGTATCGCCGATCCGGAACAGGCCGTTATCGCGGGTTACTCGTGGGGCGGGTACGTGACGCTCCTCGAGCTCGGCAAGCATCCCGAGCTCTGGCTCTGCGGTGTCGCGGGCGTTCCCGTCGGCGACTACGAGGCCGGCTATGAAGACCTCTCTCCGCTCCTGCAGGCGTACGACCGCGCGCTTCTCGGTGGCGCTCCAAGCGATATGCCAGAACTGATGCGGGACCGCAATCCGATCAACTTCGCCGACGCGGTTCGCGCGCCCGTGTTCTTCATGATCGGCGAGAACGACAGCCGCTGTCCCTATCGCCAGGCCATGCTCTATGTCGAGAAGCTCGCCGCGCGCGATCATCCACATGACGTGTACGTGTTCCCGACCGGGCATTCGCCGTACGACGTGGACGAGAAGGCTCGCCAGATCGACAAGATTCTCGACTTCCTCGGCCGGCACGTACCCGAAGCTCGCACGGCGGTGTAAGGGTCAGAGCGATCCGAGGCGGACGGCGATCACGGCATCCGCGGCATCGAGGCTGGGTGCGTGGCCCGTCACGGCTGCGATGAAATCGTCGCGTCCCAGCGCATACAGTTCGACGTCGCTTCGAGCTCGGACTCCCGCGGTTCTCGGGATGTCGCGTAGGAGCGCGATCTCACCGAAGTGTTCCCCGGGCTCGAGTGTCCCGGTCGACCGTCCGTCGATCACTACCTCGACCTCTCCCTCGGCGATGACGTAGAAGCGATCTCCCGGGTCGCCCTGGCGAAAGACGTCATGTCCGGCCGGAACTCTGATGCGTTCGAGCCGCGAGGCGAGTTGCTCGAGCGTGGATTCGGGGAGCCGCGCGAAGAACGGCACACCGTGAAGCAGATCGAGCTCGCGCTCGGGTGGCGCGTGCTCGCGGTCGATCGCACGGAGCCGGCGCCAGAAGAGCGCGGCGAACGCCGGCAGGAGGATGCCGCTCAGAACGAGCCCACGGCGGATGCCGAGAAGATGGATGACCAACGGCGCCGTAAGCCCCCCGAGCCCGATCATCGTCACCAGGAGACTTTCGAGGGCGCCGAAGACCCTCGCCAGCAACGCGTCGGGAACGGAACGTTGGAGCAACGTCGGTCCCGCAACTTCGACGAGTGTCTCGCCGATACCGACCAGTCCGAGAAGCACGAGCGCCGCGCCCAGGTTCGGCCACAACCCGATCAGCACCAGCGGCACTCCCCACAGAAACATCCCGAGCATGAAGTCGGCTGCAAGCCGCCGGCGTGCGAGCAACGCAAGCGAAACGGCGGCACCGAGGAAACCTCCAATTCCGAACCCGGCGTTGAGCAGACCAACACCAGAGTTGCCGAGATCGAGCAGGTCGAGCGCCACGACGACGACGAAAACGTTGAAGGCGCCGCCGATGAAGGCCTGGACGGTGTAGAGGCTCATCAGGACTCGCAAGTTGCTGTCGCCCAGGATCAGTCGGAAGCCGGCAACGGCACCGTGGGCGATGCCCTCACGCGACGGCGAAGCCGCACTCGGTTTCTCCAGCTTGACGCGGGAGACGAGCAGCGCCGACCAGAGAAAGACTCCGGCTGTTGTGAGAAACACGACCTCGGTGCTGGTCACGGCGAAGAGCAAGCCGCCTACGGCGGGCCCGAGGAAGCTCGAGAGCGTTGAGATCGTGCTCGAGGCGACGTTCGCCGCCGTCAGCTCGTCCGGCGTTCGCGCAAGCGACGGGAGCGCAGCTGCTTGGGCGGGGCGGAATGCAGTCGACGTCAGCGTGACGACTCCCGCCAGGAGGTAGACGAGCAGTGTTGACGCCCCGCTCGCTGCGAGCGCGGCGGTTGCGCCGACTGCCACAACGCGAGCCAGCGAGGCGCCGAGCATCACATGATCTCGCCGATAGCGATCGCCGAGAAGCGCAGTGAAGGGCGCGCCGATGGCCGCGGGAACCGTCCGGATCAGCGCGACGATTCCGACCGCGGTTGCGCCGCCATGGTCGTAGGCGTAGATCGAGAGTGCGAGTATGTAGAGCCACTTCCCGGTCTCGGACCCCGCCGCGGCGAGCTCGACACGTCGAAGGCTCGGGTTTGCAAAGACAGCTCGAAACGCTTCGAACGGTTCGGAGAGCCGCTCTCGAAGCCCCTCGGCCACCGCCAGAGCATGGCAGGTCGTTCGGCGCGGAATCCCTCAGATCTCGAGCCGACCGCGACCGGTTGACTCGCTCGGGGGCTGGGAGGAGACTTGCGCGGGGGCAGACCGGTTCCGAACCGTATGAAGGGAGGGCTTCATGAAGCGCTTTCTGCTTTGCAGCATCGCTGCCGGCGTGCTTGCGCTACCCGCTTTCGCGGCAGCCAGCAGCTCGCTCGTGACCATCGGCAGCCCTGCCGACTCGACACCGCAGAACCATCAGAACGAGCCCGCGGTCGCGATCGACGCAGCACACCCTGATGTGCTTGCCGCCGGGGTGAACGACTTCATCGACTGGCGGCCGTGTCCGCAAACCGACGCCACGAATCGAGGGACTTGCGAAGACGCGGCCGACGGTCCCGTCGGGGTTTCGGGCGTCTACTTCTCGTTCGACAGGGGTCACAGCTGGGTCCAGCCGACCTACACGGGCTTGACCGCTCGCGATTGCGCAGCGTCCGGACCTTGTTCCGCGCATACGGGATCGATTGGCACGCTTCCGTGGTACGCCGAGAACGGGTTGATCTCCAGCGGCGATCCGGGGGTGGCGTTCGGGCCGCGTCGCGTGAACGGGACGTTCTCCTGGGCGAACGGGTCGCGCCTCTACTACGCCAACCTCACGGGCTCGCTGACTGATGGATTCCCGCAGAAGGAGCCATTCAAGGGCTTCCTCGCGGTCGGCGTCTCGCGCTTCGACAACCCGACGGCGACGCGGGTGCAGGACAAGGCCAACTGGATGCCGCCGGTTCTCGCGACGCCGCGCATGAGCTCGACGACCTTCGAGGACAAGGAGCAGATTTGGGTCGACAACGCGTCCTCGAGCCCGTTCTTCGGAAACGTCTACATGTGTGTAGACGAGTTCCGCAGCAACTCGAAAGGACAGGCGCTGCCGCTCCCGCAGGTCGTCTCCGTCTCGACGGACGGCGGTGATACGTGGTCGCAGAAGCAAGTGAACAGCGCCGCGACCAACAATGCGCTGGGCTTCCACGAAGCCTGCACAGTGCGAACGGACAGCAACGGCGTTGTCTACCTCTTCTACACGCACTTCCAGGTCGGGTCGCCCGGTATCGGAACGCAGGCGATGCAAAAGTCGTTCGACGGCGGCAACCACTGGACCAAGCCGCAGGACATCCTGCCCATGAACGACGCCTGCTACAACGTCGACCCGGTCGAAGGGCGCTGCGTCGCGGACGGCGAAGCCGGAGCTCGGATCGATCTCAGCGTCATGCCGAGTGTCGACATCGCCAACGGCGCACCGACAGGTGGCGGTGCGACGAACGAGATCGTCGTCGCGTGGAGTGACGGCCACTTCGGCCTCAATAGCGAGGCGACGTTCTTCTCGTGGTCGATGAGCGGTGGCTCGACTTGGAGCGACCCGTCGGTCGTTTCCCTCCAAGGCGACCGTTCGCTCTACTCGGCCCCGGCGATCTCACCCACCGGCGACCGTGTCTACGTCGTCTACGAAGGGCCGCAGACGCCGTGGCAAGGGGCAGATATGACGACGCCCCGTCTGTACCACGGAGTCTTCCGCACGGCGCCAGTCGGTACGGATGGGTCGCCGGGGACGTGGTCGACGTTAGAGAACGGGCCTCTGGGTGACCTGCGCGCGAGCTACCCAGGCCACGACATCTATCAGGAGCGGATCGGCGACTACGTGTACGCCGCCGCGACGTCGGAGTACGGGGCTTCAGTCTGGACCGACCTGCGGAACGCCGCGGTGTGCGATCCCGTACAGAGCTGGCGAGCTGCGTCGTTCGCGGCCGGCCAGCGCGTGCTGCCGGGCGCGCCTTGGCCTCTGAGCGACTGCCCGGGGACCTTCGGCAACACGGACATCTTCGCCGCAACCACCGGTTGAGGTGAAGCGAGGGCGGGGGGCTTCGACCCCCCGCCCTCGCACCTGATCGCCGCTTGGCGGTCACCGCAGCAGGTGTCAGTCTTGTTTCGTGGCGGACTCCTCGAGCGGCGCGCTCACATTCCTCTTCACGGACATCGAAGGGTCGACGCGGCTCCTGCACTCGATCGGGGAGGACTACGCCGCAGTCCTTGCAGAGCACCAGGTGTTGATGCGTGACGCCTTCACGCATCACAACGGGCAGGAGATCGACACGCAAGGGGACTCGTTCTTCGTTGTCTTTCCAACGCCTCAAGACGCGATCCAATCGTCGATCGAGGCACAGCGGGCGCTGGGCGAGCATGGGTGGCCGGAGGGGGTCACGGTCAAAGTTCGGATCGGCATGGATACCGGCCCTGCCGCTGTCAGGGACGACCGGTACACCGGCCGTGTCGTTCATCGTGCTGCTCGAGTCTCGGCTGCTGGTCACGGCGGTCAGATCCTGGTCTCCGACGCCAGCGAGCTCTTGCTCGAGAACCGCGACGGTTTTGCATTGCGCGACCTCGGCCCACGCCGGCTCAAGGACATCGACGGACGGGTGCGGATCTACCAGGTCGAGGCGCCTGGGCTTCGGCGTGACTTCCCTGTCCTCAAGACACTCGACGTCATTCGCCGTCGGCGGCTGCAGCTAGGCGCGGGGCTCGCGGCGGCCGCAATCGGGGTTGTCGTGGCGTTCGTGCTCGTGCTCGGCGCCTCGTCGCCCCTCCACGTGGCGCCGAACTCGCTCGGCGTGATCCAGCCCCGCAACAATCGGGTGACCGCTCAGATTCCGGTCGGAAACGTGCCGGGCGCGGTTGCCGCGGGGCCGGGAAGTGTCTGGATCGCCAATGTGAGTGACAAGACGGTCTCGCACGTCGACCCGTTCACCAAGTCGGTCTTGAAGACGATTCCGGTCGATGCCACACTGGATTCCCTCGCTGTCGGCCCGGGAGCTGTTTGGGTGTTGCACGGATTCGTCGGATCGCTGACACGGATCGACCCGGACGTAAATCAAGTCTCCAGCACGATTGCGGTGACACGCCACTCGCTGGCGGGAGCGGGCGGTGGAGTCGCGGTGGGGGGTGGCGCCGTTTGGGCGGTGTACTCGAGTGCAGATGTGGCGAAGATCGATCCGGACTCCAACCGCCGCGTTGCGAAAGACTTTGCCGGGCGCTCTCCGGCGGGCGCTGCGTTCGGAGCAGGCTCGCTGTGGGTTGCGAACCACGGTGAGGACACCGTCGACCGCTTCGACCCGCGCAGTTTCGGTCGGGGTCCCGTGGCGGTGATCAAGGTCGGGCGCGGACCGACCGGCATCGCCGTCGGGGGCGGCTTCGTCTGGGTCTCGAATACAGACGATGACAGCGTTTCGCGTATAGATCCTCTGACCAAGTCAGTGACGCGCATCCCTGTGGGGCGTTCGCCACGCGGTGTTGCTTACGGCGCAGGCGCGGTCTGGGTCGCCGACGGTGGCGACGGAACCGTCAAGCGCATCGATCCGCGGAGCGGCAAGGTGCAGGCGACCATCCAGGTGGGCAACAGCCCGTCGGGAATCGCCGTCGGGGAGGGCCTCGTCTGGGTCAGCGTGGACGCGCGTTGAGCGCTAGCGCAGGCAAACGGCCGCGAGGTCGACATGACGCCGGACGAGACAACCGGCCCGGCGCGAGACGATCGTCACGTTGTTCACCTCCATGTACGCAGCGAGCGGCGAGGCGTCACGCGCCAGCTGGACGTCGAGCCTTCCGTACGTTTGGTAGCGCGACGGGCCTCGCAGCAGGGCTGCGCGGGCCAGGAGGCGGTTGTAGCGACTCGAGTTGAACCGCGAGAGGTTCGCGTTGTTCGGGATCGTCAACTGCCTACCGTCGAGCAGCGAGTTGAGAAAGTCGTACGGATCCTGGTAGTCGGGGAACCAGCCGGATAGGGCGAGATCGTAGGGCTCGCCGGGCGTGAACAGCCGCTCGAAGAGCTGCTCGCCTGGGAACTCGCGGATTTCCACGTTGACGCCGATTTTGGCGAGGTCGGTCTTGACGATCTTTGCTTCTTCTACGCTCGGACCGGAGCTCTGGGCATACAGCACTGCAGTTCCGCTTCGGGTGTGGCCGCGGGCAAGCGCGCGGGCGCGTCGGAGATCGGGTTGAGAGAGCGGGTAGATGCCTACATGTTGGAATCCGGGAAAACCTGAGGGCAGATAGTGGTCCGTGACCTTCCCGGCCAACGAGCCGCCGCGAACACGCAGCAGGGCTCGTCGATCGAGGGCGAAATTGACCGCACGGCGAAGGGCGACATTGTCTCGAAACTCGGGGCGTGACGTGTTCATGACGAGGTAGCGGACGCCGTTTCCTGGCGACGTCAACACTCGGATGTGCGCACGCGAGGATGGGTCGAGTGTCGTAACGAGAGACGGATCGCTGATGTCGCCCCACTCCGCCGCACCTGACACGAGCGCATCGAGGGCTGTCTGGTCACTGTCGACGACCGTGACGACCACGCGGTCGACGCGGTGCGGGCGCGTCCCTCTGTAGTAGGGATTGCGTCGGAGCACAAGTGTCCGACCCGGGACGTATTCGGCCACGTAGTAAGGGCCGGCCCCAGAGAGTGGTGCACTTACAGCCTCCGGAACGGCCGGAAGACTTGGCGGCACCGCACACGCCGACGTTACGGTGAGGCGCGCCGTGAAGTCGGGGACGGCGCGTGTCAGATGGATGATCAGCGTGTAGCCGCGAGCCTCGATTCCGCTGGCGTGGCCGGCCTTGCCCGCAGCGACGTCGTCGGCCCCGACGATGTCACCGAAAAGCTGAGCACCCGGCGATTGCATCGCTGGTGTCAGGACGCGGTCGAGCTCGTGCGCGAAGCTCGCAGCGGTCACTCGCGTTCCCGTATTGAACCGGAAGGTTTTGCGCAGCTTGAACGTGTAGGTCTTGCCGCCATTCGTGACCGTGGGCTGGCCCGACGCCACCTCGGGTGTGGCGGCACCGCGAAACAGCAGCGCGCACGAAGCGTCGAGGTACGGGGCGGCTGGCCCATAGGTGATCGCCGGATCGATCGAGTCGATTCCGGGGGTGACGACACGGAAGATCCCGCCTCGCTTGACGGGTGGCTCGGCGGACGGGCGTGCGCCAAGCTCCTGTGCTGCGACAAGTGCGGCTCCGGCGGCGATAGCCGCCGTGAGGAAACGACGCGTCCGCATCACGCCCACCCTCTCGGAGTCTAGGCCGATGGCTCTCGGAACCAAAACCGGCCTGGAGTCTCAGAGAATTCTCAGGACTCTCGAAGGCCGCTCTGATCACCAGGTGTTTTGCTGGATCACGACCAAGTCGAACCAATCAAAGGAGTGATGACGATGATCTCAAGCACCCTGCTCAACCTGATCGTCTCGATTGTCGCGGTCGGCGTGCTTGTCTTCGTTGTGCGTGTCGCGCACCTCGTGGCCGACGGCCGGTTCGAGGAAACGCCTACGACGTTGCCTGTGGAGACGTCGTACGAGCTCGAACGTGCCGCCTGAGGCCGAGCCGCGCCTTCCGGAGCGTCAGTTCTGGGAGGCGCGGCTGACCGCTCGCGCGAGCGCTGTGCTCGAGAGCTGACCCCGGGTGACATCCTGGATGCGACCGTTGCGATCGACATAGAACGTCTCAGGAAGGCCGATCAGCCCGAATTGCGTCGTGATCGAGCTCTCCGAGTGCACCGCGACGTATGGCACGTGGTGCATGCGCAGGAAGTGTCGCGCGTCGCCCGTGAGATCGTGGACGTCCACCCCGACGAAGACGACACGACCGCGTTGAGCCTTCGCGGCCGAAGCGAGAAGCGCCGCCTCCCGCTGGCACGGCGAGCACCATGAGGCCCAGAAGTTCAGGACGACCGGATAACCGCGGAGATCCCCGAGCCGCAGTGTTCCTCGACGGGCGGCCGCCCGAAGTGGTTGTGGCCACGTCTCCGTTTGGGGCCAGATCACCGACAGCCGAACGTTCGGTGCGGGCGGCCCGCGGTGCGACGCGATCGCTTGTGTCAACCGGGCAGCGGCACGGGTCCCTGAAAGTCCCTGCACGATTCGGTAACTGAGCAGCGCGAACAGGGCCAAGACGAGCAGCGTCGCCGAGAGCCGCAGCGCCGACTTCATCCTCGCCACGGTCAGCGAGCTCCCGTTCCGAGTGCCGAGCGACGAGGGACGACACGGCGCCGCACTCCCGAGTCGTCAGCTCCGAGCCAGACGTACAGCCAGTAGAAGACGACGATCCCGTACGGGATCGAACCCGGGCCCAGCATGACCCCCGCGGCGAGCTGCTGGTCTCCGAGTGCGGAGAGCCCACCTTTGTGTCCCGCGCTCTGGGCCGGATAGAGCGGCGTCGTCGCAATCGTGAGGACGATCGCGAGCAGCCAGCTCGCCGCCGACCCGGCTGCCGTGTAGATCACCCGGCCGAAGGCATTGAGGCGCGGATGAAACGGCGGCGAATCCAGGACCTGGCTCCAGAAGAGGAGCCCGAGCAGCACGAAGGAGATGTGCTCGGTGTAGTGGATGCCGTTGTTTCGGAGTGTGAGGTCATAGAGAGCCGGAACGTGCCAGACAGCGAGGTTGACGTCGAAGAGAAGCCAGGCCGCGACCGGGGTCACGATGAGACGGGCAACGCGCCGCAACCAGCCGAATGACGGGCTCTTGACCAGAGCGCGGGCGAGTCGACGCCGGAACCCGAGCGGCAGCGGACGCCAGAAAGGCATCCACGGCGCGCCCAGCACCAGCAAGGGCGCGGCGACCATCAGCAACAGGACGTGTTGAAGCATGTGCGCCCAGAACCAGTCGTCCGCGAGGCGCTCGACCGGCGAGTCCAGGGCGACGAGAACGGCCACGAGCCCGGCCGCGAAGCACAGCCCGCGCCACGGCACGACGCGCGGCCGAGATCCCGCCCCCACCGCCCGAAGGCTCGGGCGACGCGAGCCGCGCCAGTACCAGACCGCAGAGACGACAACTGTTCCCAGCACCCACGGTGCACGGAGAAGATCCATGCGCTACGTCCCGGCTGCGAGACGCTGGACGTCGTGCGTGACCGAGTCGGCTGAGAACGGGAACAGGTAGCCGGCCCGCAGGTCGCCGCTCGGATCGATCACGTAGAGCGCCGCACTATGGAGGATGTCGCCCGGCGTCCGCTTGACGGCAATGTTGTAGGCACGCCAGACGGGCGCGAGCGCAGCCCTGTCGCCGAGCAGCCAGCGCCAGCTGCCCGACCAGCCCGCGCGCGCGGCAAAGGCGCGCGCACTTCGGGGTGTGTCCGCCCAGGGATCAACACTGACGACGAGCGCGACCGCACCCGTCCCCTTCATGCGGCGGAACACGTCACCGAGCACGTGACCTTCGATCGGGCATTCGCGCACGCACTTCGAGTCGAGGAACGTCACCAAGACGACACGGCCGCGGAGCGATTTGAGCGAAATCGTCGCTCCACTCTGGTCGCGCAGGGCCAGCCCAGGTGCCTGCTTCGCTCCGGCTGCCCAGGTGATCTGGGCCCGCAACGGACTCGGCTGAGCCGCGGACCCTTGCGAACGGTGAACCAGCGCGGCGGCTACGCCGACGGCGATGCCGATCGTCGCTGCGAAAACGGCCAGGCGGAGCTGCAGCGGAAGGCGCCGCGGCATTGGCCTCAGCTATCGCCCCTGCCACGCAGCCTGCGCCGCTGTGAGAGCGCCCAGAGCGCAATCACGACGACGAGCAGCGACAGCGGGACGACGAGGGTCAAGACTGCTCCGGACGAGACGTGACTCATCGGGTCTCCTTCGTCGAAAGGACATCAAAGCGTGACATCGAGCGCCATCGCAACGAAGACGAGGGCGAGGTAGAGGAGCGAGTAGTGGAAGAGGAAAGCCGCGCGCCTGGGCGTGGTGTCGCGCCGCAGGCGTACCGCGAGCCACAGGAACACGGCGCCAAGGCCGAGCGCCGCTACCAGATAGCCGATTCCGACGGTGCCGCCCAGAAACGGGACGGCGGTCGCCACGACGAGAACGATCGAGTAGAGGACGATCTGGCCTGTGGTCGCGCGGACACCGCGCACGACGGGGAGCATCGGGATCCGAGCGGCCGCGTAGTGGTCGCGGAGTAGCAAGGCCAGGGCCCAGAAATGAGGCGGAGTCCACAGGAACACGATCAGAAACAGTCCTAGCGCCGGCAGCGTCAGGTTGCCGGTCGCCGCTGCCCAGCCGACCAGTGGAGGCACCGCCCCCGCAGCCCCGCCGATAACGATGTTCTGTGGCGTCGACCGCTTCAGCCACCGTGTGTAGACGAGCACGTAGAACAGGTTGCCGGCCAACGCGAGCGTTGCGGTGAGGACGTTCACCGCCGACGCGAGCAGCACGAACGAGAACGCGGACAACGCGAGCCCGAACTCGAGCGCCAAAGATGTCGGCATCCTCTCTGCCGCCAGCGGTCGTGCTTGCGTCCGGTTGCCCATCAGCCGGTCGATATCGCGGTCGAGCACGTTGTTCAGTGCGGAGGCGCCTCCACACGCGAGCGCAAGTCCGAGCATCGTGACGCCGATCAGCCAGAGCGGCGGGACGCCGCGTGCGCCGACGAACATGCCGCAGAGACCGGTCACGAGCAGGAGTGACATGATCCGCGGCTTCGTCAAGATGACGTAGTCCCGCCACGCTGCCGGCGGAGCTGCTTCGCGTCGGAGCGTCGCCGCAGTCGCGACGAGCGCCGCCGCGAAGGCCGCGGCCGCTGCGACCGTGTGAACGATCTCCGCTGTGAGCAGCGCGGCCACCGCGAAGAGCACGAGGGCTACAGCTGCAGGTGGAAGCAGACGCCGATGCGCGAACCAACCCGCCAGCACGAGCGCGACGAGCGGAGGCAGCGCCAGCGCCGCGAGGAGCCGGTGCGTCGCACTGGGCCCTGCCGCCCCGCTGATCACCGCGAGCAGAGTCGTCCCTGCTGCCGCGAGCGCGGTCAGCCGGAGCCAGGGCCCGGGAGCCGGGCCGCTC
>DAITAW010000060.1:0-15536 GCA_036824055.1 Gaiellaceae bacterium
CACCAAGCGGCTGCAGGTTCATCCACATTCCTCCTGTTCAGACGACTTTGTGACACCTACTGGCACTCTCAGGGTGGGAGTGCCAGGGCATTGTAACGTGGATCGGTCTCGCCCTGCAAGGCACACGTGCCGCTGTGTTACAAAGTCTCGGTGCGCCGCGAATTTTCTGCTGGAGGCGTGGTCATCCGGAACCTTCGAGGGCGTCCGGTCGTAGCTGCCATCCGCCCCGCAGGGAAGCCCGAGGGCACCTGGGCCCTGCCCAAGGGCCTGATCGGCCCGGGTGAGCGCCCCGAGCTGACGGCTCTGCGGGAGGTGCAAGAGGAGACGGGTGTGGAGGCGACGCCGGTCGAGAAGCTCGGGGACGTGCGCTACGTCTACACGTGGGACGGCGAGCGAGTCTTCAAAGTGGTCAGCTTCTTCCTGTTCCGCTATCGGGCCGGCCGGCTCGGCGATATTCCACCGGAGCACGTCCACGAGGTCGCCGAGACCCGTTGGCTCCCGCTCGAGGAGGCGCCCAGGCTCCTCGCCTACAAGGGCGAGCGGGAGATGGCGGCAAAGGCGCTCGAGCGGATCTCGCGTTAGGCTCCCGCGCGTGAGCGAGCCGGAGACGGAGGCACCTGTCCTCGAGGTCGAATCCCGCTTGCGGCGCGGGATCCGGTACTCACACCGCACCGGGCTCTACGCTGCGCTGATGGTGGCGATCGCCACGATCGTCTTCCTGATCCTGCTGATCGCCCAGAACACGAGGCACGTCAAGATCGACTACGTCTTCGGCGGCACGCAGGCACGGCTGATCTGGCTCGTCATCATCAGCGCGATCACGGGTTGGGTGCTCGGGATCGTGACGTCATTCCTCATCCGGCGCCGGACGCGCTGGCGGCGCTCCACGTGACCGACGCCATGTACGCGCTCAACTTCTACTCCCCCGTCGTCGCAGAACAGCTGCGAAACGGACGGAAGACGGCGACGATCCGTCTCGGCGACAAATCGGCGAAGTACCGCAAGGGGATGATCGTCCAGGTCCTCGTCGGCGCCCGCTTCGGCCCGCGCGACCGGGTCTTCGCGGCCGTGATCGACAAGGTCGAGGTGAAGACACTGTCGGAGCTCTCCCCGCGCGAGATCGAGCACGACAACCCCGAGATCCGCCGCACCGAGGACATGGCGTCCTTCCTCAGTCAGCTCTACAACCGCGAGGTCACCCCCGACGACACCGTGACGGTGATCCGCTTCTCGCAGATCAAGAACTGAGCCGCTCGCGTCAGCTAGCGGCGACGGATCTTCGTTCCGAACAGCTCCGGCTCCCGGAGCTGGGCGCCGCACGACTCGCAGTCGACCGCGAACGTCGAGCTGATCGGGGCCGAGCAGGAGGGACAGCGCCGCAGCATCTTGCCCCCGCACTGGGGACACTGCTCGGGAACTTCCTCTTCGAAATCGTCGAACCACCGCCGCGCGGCCCCGCAGCCGAGACAGAACGCAACCCAGTCGCCCAGCACCTTGCGGCGCTCCTCGCGCAGCCAGTCGGAGGCCTTGCCCATCAGCGGTTCTGCAACGTGTCCAGCCCGATCGCCAGCGCGATGCCTAGTCGCCGATCCAACTGCCGCTCATGATCCGAGCTCAGGTCGAGGACGTAGCGATCGCGGAGCTGGAACTTCCTGTTCATGTGTCCGATCGCACGGCCGTCCATGAGCAGGTCGAAGTTGTACGGGATCGGGAGCCACTCGCCGTACGGCACGAAGTCGACCACACGGCGCGCGATCGCCATCGGGAGGCTGCGCTCCTGCGCCATGACGACTTCGCCTCCGTCCGCGTCGGTGACCCTCCACGTGGAGCGGAGCAACGACTTCCCGAAGACGTGCTCGAGGACGCCGATCGGCGTGCCCTCAGCGGCAGTCACGTCGTACCGGGCGCCGCCGACGTCGAACATCGAGCGCGCTTTGATCCGAAAGAGCTCTTGCGTCTCCTGCTCGTCTGCGAAGAAGCGGATGTCCTCCTTGATCGCCATGCGCTTCTGCCGGACATACGCGATGGGGCCGCCGGCAGGAGAATCCCCGGCAGCCAGAGGGGTCACCCGGTAAAGGTTGATGATCGGCCGCACGAGCTGGTCGACCAGGTAACGGTCGTAAGCAAAGCGCTCGTCCTGCACGGGGCGATGGTAACCGCAGTCGTTAGAGTGCCAGCGCCATGGCGATCGCCCGGGAAGCCGAGCCGGTTGGCTCTCTGAAAGAGGTCCGCGAGGCGGGTCTCGATCGCGAGGATCTCCTCGGCGTCTACCGGAACATGGTCATGAGCCGCGGGATCGAGGAGCGCGGCCACATTCTCTACCGCCAGGGCAAGATCCCCGGCTCCTTCTACACGGGACGCGGAAACGAAGGCGCCGCCGTTGGCGTAGCCACCGCGATGGGCCCCGACGACGTCGGCACGCCGCTGCACCGAGACATGGGCGTCCACGTCGTGCGCGGAGTCGAGCCGTGGCGAATCTTCGCGCAGTTCATGGGCCGGATTGACGGGCCGACGAAGGGCAGGGACGGGAACGTCCACATGGCGGATGCCAGGTTGGGATTGATCGCGATGGTCAGCCATCTGCCCGCGATGCTCCCGGTCGCGGTCGGCTGCGCGCTCGCGTTCCGCATTCGCGAGGAGAAGCGCGTCGCCGTCGGCTGGTTCGGTGAAGGCGCCTCGGCGCGCGGCGACACTCACGAGGCGATGACGCTCGCCGGTGTGCGCAGGCTGCCGATGGTCTTCATCTGCGACAACAACCAGTGGGCGTATTCGACACCGACCCACCTCGAGTTCGCGACGGAGCACGTCGCCGACCGCGCAGACTCGTACGGTTTTGAGGGAATCGTCGTCGACGGCACCGACGTCCTCGCCGTGTACCGCGAGGCCAAGCGCGCGATCGAGAAGGCGCGCGCCGGCGGTGGACCGACCCTGATCGAGTGCGTCACGCTCCGGATGGAAGGCCATGCCGTGCACGACGACGCCTTCTACGTCCCCAAAGAGCTGTTCGAGAAATGGGCGGAGAACGATCCGATCGAGCGCTTCCGAAGCTGGCTGCGCACGAACGCAGACATGTCCGACGAGGAGGAAGACGAGATCACCGGCGAGGTCAAGAAGACGCTCAACGACGCGCTGAAGCGCGCAGAGGAATCACCGTTGCCCGATGCGTCGACGCTGCTCGAAGGCGTCTACGCAACTCCGGAAGACCTCGACACCCCGCACCACAAATAACATGGCCGAGCTCACGTACCTGCAGGCGATCTCCGACGGGCTGCGCACCGAGATGCGGCGCGACAAGCGCGTCTTCATCATCGGCGAGGACGTCGGCGTCTACGGCGGCGCGTTCAAGGTCACGCTCGGGTTCCAGGAGGAGTTCGGCCATTGGCGCGTGCTCGACGCGCCGCTGGCGGAGACGGCGATCGTCGGCGCGTGCACCGGCGCAGCGATCATGGGTCTCCGGCCGGTTGCCGAGATGCAGTTCGCGGATTTCATCTCGTGCGCCTGGGACCAACTCGTTACCGTCGCCGCGAAGCAGCGCTACCGGGCCGGCACGCCGGTGCCGATCACCGTGCGTCTGCCCTCGGGCGGCGGCTTCTCCGGCGGTCCGTTCCATTCGCAGAATCCCGAGTCGTCGTTCGCCCACATTCCCGGGCTCAAGTGCGTCTGCCCCGCCACGCCGGCGGACGCAAAGGGATTGCTGATCAGCGCGATCGAGGATCCGAACCCCGTCCTCTACTTCGAGCACAAGCACCTCTACCGCCGCATCAAGGGTGAGGTGCCGGAGGAGCGCTACACGGTGCCGCTCGGCAAGGCGCGCACGCACCGCGAAGGCGACGACATCTCGGTGATCACCTGGGGAGCAATGGTGTACACGGCGGAAGAGGCCGCCGAGCAGCTCGATGCGGACGGCGTGTCCGTGGAGATCATCGACCTGCGCACCGTCATGCCCTGGGACAAGGCCGCGGTGCTCGAGTCCGCGCGCAAGACCTCCAAGGTGCTCGTGCTGCACGAGGACACGCGCACGGGCGGTTTCGGCGCCGAGATCGCCGCGACGGTGGCCGAGGAGGCCTTCGAGGATCTGGACGCGCCGGTCAAGCGCATCACCGGGCCCGACACACCCGTCCCGTTCTCGCCGCCGCTCGAGAAAGCGTTCATCCCGCAGGTAGAGAACGTCACCGCGGGCCTGCGCGAGCTGGCGGAATACTAGGAGAGCAATGGCAACCACCGAGGCAATCGACGTCGTCATGCCGCAAATGGGCGTGTCCGTCTCAGAGGGCACGATCACGAAGTGGCTGAAGCAGGAGGGCGAGCAGGTCGAGGCGGACGAGTCCCTGCTCGAGATCTCCACCGACAAGGTCGACACCGAAGTGCCGAGCCCCGCCTCGGGAACGCTGACGCAGATCCTCGTCCAGGAAGGCGAGACGGTCGATGTCGGCACGAAGCTCGCCGTCATCGGCGGCGCCGGGACCGCGGCGGCACCGCAGGCGGACGTGCCGGAGCCCGCAACGGCTCAGGCCGCTGCCGAGTCCGCGGCCGTCTCCGACGCACCGTCGGCGCCGCCGACCGCGGACAGCGTCGAGGAGGCCACGCCCGCACCTGCGGAGCAGAGCGAAACCACCTCTGAACCGTCGACGAACGGCAGGACCTTCGTCTCACCGGTGGTCGCCAAGATCGCCTCAGAGCACGGCGTCGATCCGAGCCAGGTGCACGGGACCGGGCGAGGCGGTCGCGTGACGAAGAAGGACATCCTCAACTTCATCGAGTCGGGCGCACAGGCTGCCCCGCCGGTGGCACCCGCACAGCCCGAGGCGCCGCAGGCGCCGCCTACGCCAGCGCCCAAGCCGGCGACCGCCGGCCCGCCACTCGCGGTGCCCGCACCGTCACAACCCGGCGAGACCTTCGAGCCGATGACCGCGATGCGCAGAGGCATCGCGGAGCACATGCGCCGCTCGCTCGACACCTCGGCGCACGTCACCAGCGCAATCGAGGTCGACATGTCGAAGGTGTCGGCGATCCGGGCGAAGCTGAAGAAGGAGTACCAGCAGAGCTACGGCGTCAACCCGACCTATCTCATCTTCGTCGCCCGCGCGGCAGCCGACACGCTACGGGAGTACCCCTGGGTCAACGGCGAGCTCCGCGGCGAGCAGATCGTGACGCGAAGCTACGTCAACCTCGGCTTCGCGGTCGAGCTGCAGGACGGCAAGGGCCTGATCGTTCCGGTCGTGAAGAACGCGGAGACGCTCAACTTGCTCGGGATGGCGAAAGCCGTCACCGACATCGCGCAGCGCGCACGCGACAAGAAGCTGTTGCCCGATGAGGTGCAGGGCGGCACGTTCACGATCACGAACCCGGGCGGCTACGGCACGTTCCACGGCACGCCCGTGATCAGCCAGCCGCAGGCGGCGATCCTCGGCACGTACGCAGTCGTGAAGCGCGCCTGGGTGATCCAGGACGACATGGGGGAGGACGTCATCGCGATCCGCCCGATCATGAACCTCACGTTGACGTACGACCACCGCCTGGTGGACGGCGCACTCGCGGGGCGCTTCCTGCGCGACCTGCGCCACAAGCTCGAGACCTGGGACGAGTCGACGTACTGATTCAGTCCGGCACCGTGGCATGCCGCACCGTGAACGCCAGGAACCAGTCCTCTTTCGTCTCGTCGTCGATCGTCAGCCGCAACTCGTAACGCCCGTCCTCGAGCTCGAGCGGGCCGAACGGGACAACGAGCGGCGCATCCACCGGCGTCCCCGGTCGCAGCCCGGGTGGACGTCCGACCTCGAATTCGCCTTCGGCCCTGACCGTCTCGCCGCTCGGAATCGGAACTCCGTGACCGTCCGCGTCGAGCAGGTCGAGGCGAAAGCTGTGCTTCGCATTCGTCTGGTCCCAGGGAATCTGGAAGAGCGCCGCGACGAAGAAGCCGAACGGGCCCTGCGCCGTCATCATCGACCAGCCGCCGCCGATCACGTCCAGCTTGCCATTCGCCACGCGCGCGAAGTCCGCGATCATCAAGGTGACTTTCACGTCGTTCGAAGCTTTGCAGGTCGCAGCTAACCTGCAACGGATGACCCGCGGGGCGTACCTCCTCGAGCTCGGCGTCGTTCCTTACGGAGAGGCCTGGGATCTCCAGCGTTCGCTGGCGGGCGCGGTCTCACAGGGCGCGATTCCCGACACGGTGGTCTTCCTCGAGCATCCGCCCGTCGTGACGCTGGGACGGCGCACCGACACCGGTGAGCTGCACGTGCCGGACGGAGCGGAGGTCGAGGTCGTCGAGACCGATCGGGGCGGCAAGTCGACGTTCCACGGGCCGGGACAGCTCGTCTGCTACCCGATCCTCGACCTTCGCCGCCACGGCAAAGACGTGAAGAAGTATGTGCGCGACCTCGAAGAAACT
Source organism: Gaiellaceae bacterium (assembly GCA_036824055.1). Taxonomy (GTDB): domain Bacteria; phylum Actinomycetota; class Thermoleophilia; order Gaiellales; family Gaiellaceae; genus 3-1-20CM-4-69-9. Next base: position 6,392 of record DAITAW010000060.1, read on the forward strand.
CTCATCCGCACGCTTGCACCCCCGGGATTGGATGCGACGCGAATCGAGGGGCTCACAGGTGTCTGGCTCGATGGGCCGCCACGCAAGATCGCGTCCATCGGCGTGCACATCTCACGGTGGGTGACGACGCACGGCTACGCGTTGAACGTCGACCTGGATCCTGCGCCCTTCACCGAATGGATCACGGCCTGCGGTCTCGACGATGCAGCGTTCACGACGATTGCGGGCGAGCTCGCCCGGCCCGTGACGGTGGACGAGGTGAGACCGTTTGCGCGGGAAGCGTTGGCAGATGTCTTCGGACTGGAGCTCGAAGAGCTACCGGCCGACGACGGGCACGGGCTCTGGGCCCAGCCCATCCACCGGCAGCTCGCCACGAAATAGAGGTGTAGGGCCGGCGAGGGCCCCACACCTCCTCGGCCAGCCTACGGGTTGGAGTCGCTACCAACCTTGTTACTAGACTGACTCCGATGGAGAGCTCGTTGCCCGTGGCCGACCGGCCCCGCCGCCCGGAGTGGATGAAGGTTCGCGCGCCGAACCAGGATTCGCGCTATTACGACGTCAAGAAGCTGATCCACGGCCAGGGTCTCCACACGATCTGCGAAGAGGCGCGCTGCCCGAACATCGGCGAGTGCTGGGGTCGCGGCACAGCGACCTTCCAGATCCTCGGAGACACCTGCACGCGCGCGTGCCGCTACTGCTACGTGCACAGCGGCAGACCCGACACACCGCCGGACCCACTCGAGCCACTCCGTCTCGCGAATGTCGCGGCCAAGATGGAGTTGAAGCACGTCGTGGTCACATCGGTCGACCGCGACGACGTTCCCGACCGTGGGGCGGGTCACTATGCAGCGACGATCCGGGCGCTGAAGAAGAAGCTTCCGGACGCCTCGGTCGAGGTGCTGACGCCCGACTTCCTCGACGTCGAGGAGCAGGCGCTCCAGATCGTCGTCGGTGCGCGCCCGGACGTCTTCAACCACAACATCGAGACGGTCCGCCGGCTGCACGCGCGCATGCGTGGCGCGAAGGCGAGCTACGACAAGGCCCTGTGGCTGCTGCAGCGTGCGAAGGAGATCGCCGACTATCCGGTGCTGACGAAGTCGGGGATCATCGTCGGGCTGGGCGAGACGAACGACGAAGTGGTGGAAACCATGCGCGACCTACGTGCCCACGACGTGGACGTCGTCACGATCGGCCAGTACCTCCAGCCGAGCTCCAAGCACGTGCAGATCGACCGCTGGGTGCATCCCGACGAATTTCGCTGGTTCCGCGAACAGGGCGAGGCGCTCGGTTTCGGTTCCGTCTTCTCGGGCCCCTTGGTGCGCTCGTCGTATCGAGCGGACGAGCAGCGACACGCAGCCGAGACCGGCCGCGGCGCCGTCGCCTACTAACTAGCGAATCCCGGTATCGATCGAGAAGTCGACGCGGACGAAGCGCCCGGCATAGACGCGCGCGCGATTCGGTTCCATCCCCCTGCCGATCGTCACCGTAACGGGGCGTCGGACCGCATACAGCCCCGCAGGAAGATGCAGTCGATACCGGCCCGCACTGTCCGTGACTGCCCGGCCGAAGATGCGACCGTCGCGAGAGAAGAGGAGCGTGACGTTCTTGGCAGGCGCCGTACAAGGCTGCTCCGCAACGCACATCGGAGTAATCGGGCCGCGCATGACGACACCGCGAAGGCCGCTCGGAGCGACCGTGGCCTGCGCGCCGGCAACGATCACGAGCGCGAGCGACAAGCTGATGATGGCGGCCTTCATGGTCGCATAGTAGATGCAAAAAGAGGGGGCCGGCCTTGCGGCCGGCCCCTCGTCATTCAGCGATTCGTGGTGCTACGGAGTGAACTTGCTGATCCGTGTCGACCAGTTGCCAAGAGCGGCACGATGCCCTGGCCCGTGAGTCGCTCCACCACACGTACCGAGCAGGTTGTCGCCGGTGCCGCCCGAGAAGAACGGCCCGCCCCAGTCCGTGTAAACACACGCGTGGGCGATGTACTCGCTGGCGATCCAGATCGAGTTGCCGTCGACGGCAGCGGCGCCGTAGTCACCCCAGCGGGTGCGCGGCGGGTCGCCGACCTGCGACTTGTAGCTCGTGAAGCCGTCGTCCTGCGCGGCTCCCAGGCCACCCGTGACGTCGTTCCACGCACCAACGCCCGCGACCGCGTCGATCGACGCGTACGCGGCACTCGGATTCGTGGTGCCACCAGTGTCCGTAAACGCCATCACGCCGCGGCCGCTCGGCGTAACGCCGATCGCCGGGTAGGTGAAGTCGTGCCCGGTCACTCCGAGGTAGCCCTGGAGGGCGATCTTGCCCGCGTCCGGCTTCACGATGTACCACGCGATCCCGGCCCGCTGAGACGGCCCAGCGTCGGGGTTCAGCGCCGTGTCAAGGGCGCCCCACAGCTTGCCGTTCGCGTACGTCACCTGCTGCATGCGGGTGTCGTTCGAGTCCGGCCTCGAGACAACCTCGTTGTGCGCCGGCTGGCCCCCGAAGAGCAGCCGCCAGCACCCCGTCTGCGCATTGAACAGGAGTGTCGTGGTGTCGTTGATGCAGTAGCCCTGAGGCGTGTCCACGGTTGGAGCGGACCCCGAGCCCGGCTGCTTCTGCTTCGGCGGGAGCGCATACGTGTTCACGTCGATGAGCTTGCTGCTCAAGCTCACTGCCGGAGCCGTGTTCAGGGAAGCCGTGTTCGTCAGCGTCCAGAGGACGATCTGATTGGACACGTAGCCGCCGCCCGTTCCGGCCACCGGATGCGTCGCCTCGTCGGCGGCGTTCGAGCTCAGGAAGTACTCCGTGCCGCCGTTGTTCAGGTTGAACGACGTCGTTCCAGGCGACTGTGCCGGCCAGACCGTGAAGCCCGGCTGTGTCGAGCCTGCGTCACTCGGTGCGTTGACCATTCCCGAGGTGTCGATGTGCTGCATCGCCACGCTCGCGGCCCCCGCTGCGAGCTGCGCCTTCGAGAACGCGTAGATCTGCGCGCCGGAGAAGCCGTTGCAGCACCATGGATACGCGTTCGTCGTGATGTAGAACCCGTTCGCGTCCGCCCCGATGTGCGGGTAGTCGCCAAGGTACGGACCCGGATTCGTGCCGCCCGTGTTCGTCCCGTCGTTCGTGACGTCCACGTGGTAGATGTTCCAGCCACCGGTCGGATCCGACGTCTGGCTGACGGCGAGATCGAGGTGGTTCACGGTCGTGAACGCCCCAGTAGTCGGAACGGTCTCGAGCGTGAGCGCGACGACAAAGAATCGCTGCGTGGCCGCGTCGTAGAGGCACGAAGGATCCGTCACGAACTGACCACGGACGCCCGTCGAGCGATTGATCGCAGGCGCATACCCGTAGAACGAGTTGAGATCAACCGCGTGGTTGACGTCTCGCGGGAACCCGCTGACGATGTTCGTCGAAGTGTTGTCCGGAAGCACGGACGCTCCGGTTGCGGCGCTGTAGACGTTGAGAACGTCGTTGACGGCCTCGACCACGTAACCGTTGCCGACACACATACCCTGGTCGGGCGGTTCGACGGAGAACTGATTCCCGCCGCGTGCGTACCGCTGCTGGTAGAAATTCAGGCCCTCGAAGCCGGACTTGAACAGCGGGTTCGACTTCGCTTTCGCGCCGGTCGTCGTCGGTACGCCGGCTGCGACGCCGCCGGCCGACAAGCTGCGGTCGACGATGTTGCCGCCGTAGGGATCGGGGCTAAGCGGGTTGTCTGCTTCACCGGCGAACTCCTCAGCAGTGACGTCACCGGCGCCCGACGGGGTAAAGGCCCCCGTCTGCGGTGAACCGGTCCCGGCGATCGGGATCAACCTGCTCCCACCCGCCGCTCCGGCATTTCCTGCCGACGCCATGAGCGCGCAGATGGCGAGTGCCAATGCCGCTACAAGCGCGGGCTTGGTCCTTCCGCGTAGGTGCATTCTCTCCCCTTGCTCGAGTAAACGCGGGCCCCTGGTAGACCCGCCGCCGGGTATTAGTCCCATTCAGAAAGAGGTCTGTCAATACTGCTTCGGCGATCAGGCGGGGCTCTCCGCCAGATCAACCGATTTTCCGGTGGTCACAAATCACCTGCCGGGGCCAAGCGGCGCCGGTCAGACGTCGTTCGGCCTCGCCATCGCCCGGTAGTCCAGCGCTTTGTCGAGCACCTCGTCGGCGACCCCCCGCTCGCGGGCGACCTCGCGCAGAGAGCGTCCCGACGAAGCCGCCTCCTTCACGATCTCACTGGCAGCGTCGTAGCCGATGTACGGATTGAGCGCGGCCGCGGCCGAGAGCGTCAGCTCCGCGTAGCGCTCGCACGTCTCGCGGTTCGCCTCGATCCCGTCGACGCACTTCCCGGCCAGCAGCCGCGAGGCGGCGGCGAGCAGCTTGATCGAGTCGAACAGGTTCCGCGCGAGCATCGGCACGAAGACGTTGAGCTCGAAGTGGCCCTGCATGCCGCCGACCGTGATCGCAGCGTCGTTGCCGATCACCTGAGCCGCGACCTGCGTCACGACCTCGGGGATGACGGGGTTCACCTTCCCCGGCATGATCGAGCTGCCCTTCTGGAGCTCGGGCAGCAAGATCTCGCCGAGCCCGGCACGCGGGCCCGAGCCCATCAGACGGAGGTCGTTCGCGATCTTCGTCAGCGAGACGGCGACCGTCTTGAGGGCACCGGACGTCTCCACCAGCGAGTCGCGCGCGGCCTGCGCCTCGAAAGGATCCGCGGGCGGCGAGATCGCCAGGCCCGTCTCATCGGTGAGGCGCCGCCTGACGCGCTCGGCGAACTCGGGATGGGTGTTCAGACCCGTGCCGACGGCCGTGCCGCCGAGCGGGATCTGACCGAGCCGCTCCAGGGTTCCGGTCACACGCGCGTGACCCTGGCGCACCTGCGCCGCGTAACCGCCGAACTCCTGCCCGAGCATGACGGGCACTGCGTCCATCAGATGCGTGCGCCCCGACTTGACGACGTCGTCGAACTCCACGGCCTTCGCCTGCAGCGATTCCGACAGCTGGTGCAGCGCCGGCAGGAGGTCGTTCGTGATTTCGTCGAGCGCCGCGAGATGCACCGCCGACGGGAAGACGTCATTCGACGACTGCCCCATGTTCACGTCGTCGTTGACGTGCACATCTTCGCCCGCAAGCGAGGCGATCACCTCGTTCGCATTCATGTTCGAGGAGGTGCCCGAGCCGGTCTGAAAGACGTCGATCGGAAACTGATCGTCGAGCTCTCCTGCGGCAACGCGATCGCCGGCACTCGCGATCCGCTGCGCCTTGTCGTCATCGAGTAGCCCGAGCTCGGCGTTGACGCGTGCTGCGGCCGCTTTGATCCGGCCCAGCCAGCGCGCCACTGAGGGCGGGATCGGCTCACCCGAGACGGGAAAATTGTCGACTGCCTTGCGCGTCTCGCCTCCCCAGAGCTCTCGTTTCATCTCCGTCTCGGCCATCCAATCGAGTTTACTGAGCGCATGCGAGCGCGAGACCTGGGCATCGCGATCGGGGACGGGATTCCGGCTGCCAACAACGCGATCACCGATGTGGCCGGAGTACGCGTCGGCCACACGACGTTGATCGAGGGCGACTCTGTCCGCACGGGGGTGACCATGGTCGTCCCGCCCGAAACGCCGCTCTTCGCCGGCTGTCACCGACTGAACGGCAACGGCGAGCTGACCGGGCTGGAGTGGGTGCGCGAGTCCGGTTTGCTGACGACGCCGATCGGGATCACGAACACTTTCAGCGTCGGTGTCGTCCGCGACGCCATTGCCGCTGCTTCCGCGGACGAGGACGCGTGGTCGCTGCCGGTGGTCGGCGAGACCTTCGACGGCTTCCTCAACGACATCCGTGGCCAGCACGTCACGGCGGAACACGCGCACGAGGCGCTCGAACACGCGCACGCCGGCGAGGTCGAAGAGGGCAACGTCGGCGGCGGCACCGGCATGGTCTGCCACGAGCTCAAGGGCGGCATCGGGACGTCGTCACGGACCGTCGACGGGTACGTCGTCGGAGTCCTGGTCCAGGCGAACTACGGTCGGCGCACCCGTTTCCGCGTCGACGGTGTTCCGGTCGGGAAGCTGATCGGCGATCGCATTCCGCTACCGCTGGAAGGTGCCGAGGCCGGTTCGATCATCGGGATTGTCGCCACCGATGCACCGCTCCTGCCGCATCAATGCGACCGGCTCGCTCAGCGTGCGGGGCTAGGTGTCGGTCGAATGGGCGGGACCGCTGCCCACTCGAGTGGCGACCTCTTCTTTGCCTTCGCGACGGGGAATCGCGATCTCAGCTCGGAGGGCGTGATCCCCCTCGAGATGCTCTCGGACTCCGAGATCACGCCGTTCTACGACGCGGTGATCGAGTCGACCGAGGAAGCGATCCTCAACGCGATGCTCGCCGCCGAGACGATGACCGGCAGAGACGGCAACACCGTGCACGCGCTCGAGCCGGAACTGCTTGTAGAAGTGCTCAGGCAATCCTGATCCGGCGACGTTCGAGCGGGCGGCCGCGCATCACGCGGCGTTCGTCCTCGCTGAGAGCGTTGACCGGAGCCCAGCCGACGTACCCGCAACGCGGGCAATCAGGGTTGGCCTGCCGCAGCGGATTCGACGCCAGCGTTCTATGACTTCCGCAACGGAGGCACTCGACCACGAGCGACTCCATGGTCTCATCTTCGTCGGGTGCGGCAGGTCGGCGTCCCCCGGCTGGGGGATGGATCCCTAGGCGCTCTCTGCCGCGACGCGTTCCGCCGCCTCGAGCAGCTCGTCCCAGGTACGGAGCTTCACGCGCGGACGACCGAGCTTCTCGCCGGCAGTTCGCTCGAGCTCGTCGATCGACGTCCAGCCCGTGTACACGACCGCCTGAATCTCCCGTTCGGCGAGCAGCGCCTCGACCGCTTCGGCCGTGACTTCCTCCCGGTGCGAGACACGCCCTTCGTGAACGTCCGCGAGCAGCTGCGTGACCGTCTCGGTCGCATCCTTCTTGTTCGTGCCGATGATCCCGGTCGGCCCACGCTTGATCCACCCTGCGCAATACGTCGCGGCAACGTGGCTGCCGTCGGCGCCGACGACACGACCTCCCTCGTTTCTGATCGTCCCTCGCCGCTCGTCGAACGGAAGCTCGGGCAAACCCACGCCGCGGTAGCCCACGCTGCGAAAGACGAGACCGCACTCGAGCGTCTCGTGCTCATCGCTGGGCACCGCAACCAATCGGCCGTCCTGCTTCTCGAGCCTGTTGTGGATGAGCTCGACCGACTCGACGTGTTCGTCGCCGTGGATCGCAACGGGCGACAGGAGGAAGCGAAGCCGGATGGTGACGGGCTTGTCCGTCGCCTCGTGTGCCGCGAAGCCTTTCAGCACCTCCAGGTTCCGCTGGGAGCTCGTGTCGTCCTCGAGCGCTGCTTCGCTCGCGGGATCGAGCTCGAGGTCGCCGGGGTCGACGACAACGTCCGCGCCCGCGAGCTCGCCGAGCTCTTTCAGCTCCTGCGTCGTCCACGACGCCTGAGCCGGTCCACGGCGGCCCACCACGACGATCTCGCTGATCGCCGACGCGCCGATCGCGTCGATAGCCGGGTCGGTGGTGTCCGTGGGCGCCAACTCCTCCGGCGTCAACGCCAGCATTCGGGCAACGTCGAGCGCGACGTTCCCGTTCCCGATCACGAGCGCGCGCTCGACGTTCAGATCGAACTCGAGCTCCTGGAAGTCGGGGTGGCCGTTGTACCAGGCGACGAGCTCGGTCGCCGACCACGAGCCCGGCAGGTCCTCACCGGGGATGCCGAGCCGACGATCGGTCTGCGCACCGAAGGCATAGATGACCGCGTCATAGAGGCGCTTCAGGTCGCCGGCAGCGAGATCGCGCCCCACCTCGACGTTGCCGAAGAACCGGAAGCCTGGCTTGGAGGAAATCCGCTCGAAGGCGCGCGAGACCGTCTTCAGCTTCGGATGGTCGGGAGCGACGCCGAGCCGGACGAGCCCCCAGGGCGTCGGGAGCCGCTCAATCATGTCGACCTCGATCGCCAGGTCCGCGTCGAGCAACGCCCCGGCAGCGTAGAAGCCGGCCGGACCGGAACCCACGACCGCGACACGGAGCGGCCCGCTCATGACCGCGATGCTAGTGCCAGGTCAGGCGGAGCAGCCGGAACCGCAGCCGCCGACGGCGCCTTCGGCTTCCGCGCCTTCTTCGACCTGGAACGAGTGACCACAGCCGCAGGATGAGCTGGCGTTCGGGTTGTTGATCGCGAATCCCGCCGCCTGGATGGAGTCGACGTAGTCGATCTCGGCACCCTTGAGATAGGGCGCGCTGAAGGGATCGACGACGACCTGGACACCGTGCATCTCGAACTCGAGGTCGCCGTCGGCTGCGCCCCGGTCGAAGCCGAGCCCATACTGGAAGCCCGAGCAGCCGCCGCCCTGAATGGCGACGCGAAGAACGCTGACGTCCTCCTCCTCTGCGATCAGCTGCTTGATCTTGACAGCCGCGGCCTCGGTGACGGTCATCAGCGGCAGGACTCTTTCCTGGAGCTCCATCGTGGTCTGATCGTAGCAACGGGCCCGGGCTATAGGCACCCCCCCGAAGGGATCAGTTTGTAACACTCGTCTCAGGCACGGTTGAGCGGTTTTCGCCATGCTTCGTGGCGTCGGAAGGAACCTGTTAGGTTCCCGTCGCCCAAGGGAAGGACGCGTGCTCGACAACTGGCTGCCGTTCCTGATCTACGCGGTTTTCGCGCTGATCATTCCCGCATCGATGATGTGGTTCTCGTTCATCTTTGCGACGCGCCCGCACAAGCACACGCGGTGGCGCGAGCTTCCTTTTGAGTCCGGCGTCTCGACAGGCGCGCCCAGAGTTCAGCGCTTCACGGTCAGCTTCTACTTGACGGCGATGCTCTTCATCGTCTTCGACATCGAGATCGTGTTCCTGTATCCGCTCGCGGTCATCCTCCACCGGCTCGCCTGGTTCGGCTTCATCGAGTTTCTCTTCTTCATCGCGATCCTCGTGGTCGCCTACGTCTACGTCTGGCGAAAGGGTGCGCTCGATTGGCAATAGAGGACGGGAAGAAGCTCCGCGACTACGGCCTCCAGTCCGAGCGCCTGCTCTGGCCGACGAAGGGGCCGGGCGTCTTCGAGCAGGAGGTCGCTGCGATGGAGCAGGCCGTCGGCCTCACGACCCTCGAGAAGGCCGTCGCCTGGGCGCA
>DAITAW010000181.1:0-3646 GCA_036824055.1 Gaiellaceae bacterium
CCGACGTCAGCGACTACGGGATCAACGACACGTCCTCGCGCGAGAAGGACGTGACCGCCGTCGTGACCGTCACCTTCGGCCTCAGCTCTTAGTCGCAGACGGGCTCCCCTCTTGCGGGCCCCTGGCGAAGAGCTTCTGTCGGCTCGACCTTATGCGGATTTCGCGAGCAGCGCCTCGCCTTCGCGGATGTAGCGCTTCGCGCTGACCGACCGCCAGAACTGCAGTGCGCGCGAGAGTTGCTCATTCGCATCGATGCGCATTCCCTGGGCGGCGTAGGTCTCGGCCGCGCGGAGGGCAGCGAGAGCAGCGAACGGGCGAGCACCGATCTCGTCGTAGGCGTCGGCCGCGTCGGCCCATCGCCCGTCCAAGACGGCATCGCCTGCCCGGTCCCACTGAGTCCCGCGCCGGAACTCGCGGGTCGACGCTCGGAACTCCTCCGCCATCTCCAGTCGCGCGGCAGCAAAGAATGCGGCGGGAACCGAGGCGATGTACGGACCCGGCTCGAGCTCGTCGAGGAGCGCGCTTGCGCGATCCGTCTCGCCCAGTTCGGCGTGTACAAACGCCCCCATCGCAAGCGAGGGAATGAGCGCCTGCGGATCCTTCACTCTCCGTCCCGCGGTAATCGCGTGGCCTGCATCCCGCAGGGCGAGGTCGGTTTGGTCACGCCCGAGCTCGATCATGCTCAGCGACATGAGTGCGATGTGCTCGGCGTAGTGGCCTTCGTGCTCGGATGCCGCGAGGAACGTGTGTGCACGGCGTTGGGCAGAGTCCCACCTCCCGATCGTCAGGTCGAGTTCGATCATGTTGCCCTCGGCGAAGCCGATCCCCATTACGTGGGCCCTGCGCCGCGCCAGATGTGCTGCTTCGAGCATGAGCGAGTCGGCTTGCACGAGCTGCCCCGAGTAGTACAAGAGCGAGCTCAGGTTCAGATAACCGCGCTGGAGCTGTGAAAATTCACCGCAGGCGGTGGCAAGCTCTATACCAGCTCGAACGTTAGCGAGCGCGGCCTCTGGATCAGAGTCGCGGCGATAGAAGTGCGCCGTTCCGAGCGTGATCAGGTTCTTCGCGCGGAGGTCGTCTCGCCCGAGCGTCTCGGCCAGGCGAAGACTCTCCTGCGCACGATCGATGGCTGCTTCTGTCTCGCCGAAGAGCGATTGGAAGCGAGCGATCTGACCGAGCACCGAGGCTCTGGTCGCCGGCGCCCCGCCCTCGCGGATGAGCTCGGCGGCCCGTTCCAAGCAGGCGGAACATCGGTCGCGCTCGCCGGCCCCAAACCACGCCTCCGCCACGGCGAGGTCGGCCTCCGCGGCGCCGTCGGTGTCGCCTGCCGCAACGAACGCGGATCGTGCCTCCTCGAGCAGGTCGAACCGCTGCCCATCTCCTAGCCCGTGAAGCGCCAAGCCGTGGCGAAGCAGGGCCCGGGGCCGATCGGGATCGGGATCGCCGGCAAGGCCGGCCGCAGCTTCGAACGATCGGGCTGCAGCCGCATAGGCGTCCAGGGCGAGCGCACGTGTACCCGCGGCTCGCAGCGCCGTTCGTGCGCGCCGTGCGAGATCGGGCGTCGCCGCCCCGGACGCTTGCACGAGCTCGAGCGCGGTCACGTAGTGGTGTACAAGCAACTCGGCCTGGTCCTCGGCTCGCCCGAGCGATTCGATCCATTCGGCCGCTCGCCGGTGCTTGTCGGCCCGCTCTGCACGCGGAATCTGCCCATACGCGACGTCGCGAACGAGGACGTGGTTGAACGCGTACTCCGACTCGCCCTCGACTGAAGCCCGACGTTCGCGGCGGACGAATTCCTTGCGAACGAGTGAGCGGAGACGCTGATCGAGGAGGGCGCGTTCCGATCCATTGACGGCTGCCAGCGAAGCAGTCCAGAAGACCTTGCCGACCACGGCAGCGTCTTGAAGCAAGCGCTTCTCGTCATCCGCAAGCGAGTCGAGTCGCGCGGCGATGATTCCCTGCACGTTTTCCGGCAACTCGCCTTTGATCTCGCCGCGTTCCGAGAGCATCCGCACGAACTGCTCGGCGTACAGCGGATTGCCGCCGGCGCGCGCAAGCAGCTCCTCCTGCGTCTCTGCCGGCAGGACGGAGCGGTCGAGCAGTGCTGCGATCAGCCGGGCCGTATCGTCGGCATCCAGCGGCGACAGTGAGATTGTGATCGCGTTACGCTTACCGCCGCCCCATCCGGAGCGCCGGTCGAGCAGTTCGGGCCTGGCCGTGCACAGAACCAGCATCGGCATGTCCTCGATCCAATCCGGGAGCTCGTCGACGAAATCGAGCAGCTCGTCGCCCGCCCAGTGGAGATCCTCGAAGACCATGACAAGCGGCCGCTGCTCGGCGAGCGACTCGAAGAACCTGCGCCACGCCGAAAATGCCTCGTCCCGCTCGCCGCCGGCGTCCTCGTCTCCGCCGATGCCCACGAGCGGGCGAAGCTTTGCCGCGACCCAGCGTCGCTCCGACTCGCCGACGCTCTGCACCACGGTCTCGTGCAGCTTCCGCTCGACCTCCTCGGGCGAGTCGCTCTCGAGGATTCCCGCCTGCGCTTTCACCATCTCGCTGAGCGCCCAGAACGTCACGCCCTCGCCGTACGGGAGCGAGCGGCCGTGCCGCCAGTAGACGAAGTCGGGGAGCGATTCGACGTGAGCTAACAGCTCAGCGACGAGACGGCTCTTGCCGATCCCTGGGACGCCGACGACCGTCACGAGCAGCGTCGCGCGGTCCTGTCGCGCGTGCTCGAACGCGTCGACAAGCTGGTCGATCTCCCGCTGACGGCCGACGAGGGGCGCCTGAGTGGATACCGCCTCGGTACCCACCCGCGAGCGCGGATCGACCGCTTCCCACACCCGCACCGGCTCCGCCTTCCCTTTCGCCTCGACAGGCTCGGCCTCGCGGTACTCGATCACGTCGGCGGTCGCGCGGTAGGTCGTCTCGCCGACGAGGACGCCGTTGATCGGAGCTGCCGACTGCAGCCGAGCAGCGGTGTTCACCACGTCCCCCGCGGCCATCCCCTCGCCCGCCGTGGGGCGTGCGCCGAGACTGATCAGCGCCTCTCCGGTGTTGACGCCAATCCGCACCTGGATGCTGCTCTCCTCACGCGCCCAGTCGCGGATCGCCAGCGCCGCCCGCACGGCGCGCTCCGGATCGTCCTCGTGCGCGACCGGCGCGCCGAACACCGCCATCACGGCGTCGCCGATGAACTTCTCCACCGTGCCGCCGAACCGCTCGAGCTCACTGCGCAGGCGTGCGTAGTACGGTGCGAGCACCGAGCGAACGTCCTCCGGGTCCAGTTGCTCCGCCCGCGCAGTGAAGCCGACGAGATCGGCGAAGAGAACCGTGACGACCTTCCGCTCCTCTCGCGGAGCCGTCGTCGCGACGAGCCCAAGTCCACACTCCGAGCAGAACTTCGCCCCCGTGAGATTCTCATGACCGCAGGAAGGACAGATCATCAGACGCCAAGCCTACGACCGCTCAGCCCGGGCTTCTAGCCCTCCAGAGCACGGCTTGAGCGCCTAGTCCCTCGATCGGGGGAGCCGCGGCGGCCGTTTGCCGATCATTGTGTGCTGAGCGGCCTCGCCGCCTGCGGCCATGACCCAACAAACGACTCAGAACGGCTCCACTCCTGCCCGGCCCTGGCGGCCGATCGGCG
>DAITAW010000061.1:0-15174 GCA_036824055.1 Gaiellaceae bacterium
AGTCGCATACGCCTCCTCGTGAGCCGGAGATCTCACCCTAGCGAATGCGAATCGTCCGGGCCAACGTCACGACTTGAACGCTGCGAGCACCACCTTTCCGCAGTGCCGAAGCCGCCGCATTTGCGGTCGCACCTGTCGTGTAGACATCGTCGACAAGAGCAATGCCGGCGGGCACACGGCCGTGCGCCATGAACGCGCCGGCGACGTTCCGCCGTCGCTCGTGCTGCGTCAGCCCGCGCTGCCGGCGGGATCCTGGTGCCCTTGTCAGAACCGACCGCAAGGGAAGCTCCCAGAGAGCAGCAAGCTCGCCGGCCAGCCTCTCAGCGGCATGGTGCCCGCGTGTGAGCCTGCGGTCTGGATCGCCCGGAATGAACACGACACACGCAACCCCCAGTCGCGGCAGCGTCTCGCAGACGACCGCGGCTGCCCAGGCGGCGAGCCGGCGCAGACCGCGTTCCTTCCAGGCGGCCACGACCGGTCGCAGCCGGTCGTCGTAGGCCAGGGCCGCGCGGGCCTGCGCGAAGGCGAGTCGCCTACCCGCACACTCCCCACAGCGTTGAACCGGCCAGGCCGTCGGTGCCCCGCAGCGCTCGCAGAGTGGCGCTTCGATGTGGCGGAGCGTCGCGGTGCAGCCGTCGCAGACCTGCGCTCCGGGAAGAAAGCAGAGGAGACACCGCTGCGGCAGAAGGAGGTCGAGCACGTCACCACGCTAGGCCCGCGCGTGTGACGTGTTTGTGTCAGGTCGGTGAATACTCCGCGCGTTCGGGCAAGCTGCGCAGCCGGCGCATGCGGTTGTCCGCCTCGAGCAGTTGGCTCGCGTCGCCGATGTCGTACCAACGCCCGTCGAATCGGTACGCATATACCGGCTCGCGCTGGTACAGCCAGGCCACGTAGTTCCCGGGCTGATCGGACGGATTTCCCTCTGCGAGGTATTGGTCGACCAACCGCACATGGTCGCGCTCGTAGAGGTACGTCGCGGTGGCGCAGAGCGTCGTCGGCGGAACCTCGGGCTTCTCCACGAAGCCGATGACTCGATCGTTCTCGTCGACGTCGACGATGCCGTACTTCTTCGCGAGCTCACGATCACCGACATCCAGGACCGCGACGCAGCTTCCTTCGCGCGCGCGCCAGTACGCTTCGTAGTCGGCGAGGGAGTAGTCGAACAGGTTGTCGCCTGCCACCACGAGCAGGTCGTCGTCGAGCCCGACAAAGCGAATGTCGCCGATCGCTCCGAGCCGGTCCTCGTTAGAGGTCGTGCCGTCGTTGTGGACGAGCACGTCCTTGTCCTTCGCCCAGCGCTCGAAGTCCTCTGCGAAGCGCGCGTTCGTAACCAGGTGCACCTCGTCGGCGCTGGTCTCCCGGATCCGGTCGAGGATCCAGTCCACCATCGGCCGGCCGCCGACGGGCAGCAGCTGCTTCGGCATCGAGTCCGTGAGCGGCCGCAGCCGGGTCGCATACCCGGCGGCGAGGATCAGCGCCTTCATACGAACGCCGCGAGCGACTGCGCGTACGGTGCCACGTGGACGCCGTGCTCCGTGACGATTGCCGCGATGAGATCAGCAGGGGTGACGTCAAACGCAGGATTGCGTGCAGCGAAGCGTGTCGTGATCTCGGCCGCGGCCCGCTCCTCGATCGGGATCTTCGCTCCCGTCGGAGTGGCGAGGTCGACGGTGGAGGTCGGCGCGACGACGTAGAGCGGGATGTCGTGATGCGCGGCGAGAACTGCAAGCGAGTACGTGCCGATCTTGTTCGCCGTGTCGCCGTTCGCGGCGATCCGGTCGGCCCCGGTGACGACACAGTCGACCTCGCCTGAGGCCATCAGCGATGCGGCTGCGGAGTCCGCGATCACCGCGTTCGGGATGCCCGCGCTCTCGAGCTCCCACGCAGTGAGTCGCGAGCCCTGAAGCAGCGGCCGCGTCTCGTCGACCCAGACGCGCTCGAGCAAACCTCGCTTCCACGCGGTTCGAAGTGCCCCGACCGCGCTGCCGTAACCGCCGGTCGCCAACCCGCCGGCGTTGCAATGGGTCAGCGCGCGCGTGCCGGGAGCGAAGAGCGCAGCCGCGTGGGCGGCCATCGCGTGACAGCGCTCAACCTCTGCCTCGTGCAGAGCGCGAGCACGCGCCGGAGCCGGATCGCCGCGCATCTGCTCCAGCGCCCAGGCGAGATTGACAGCAGTCGGACGCGATGCCGCCAGCTGCGCCTCGGCCTCGTCGAGGTCCTCCCCACGCTCTGCCGCGAGCGCGAACGCGTAGGCGGCGGCGATACCGATGGCCGGCGCTCCGCGAATCGCGAGCTCACGAATGGCGGCAACGACGTCGGCGACCGAGCGGCACTCCACCTCGACCTCTTCAGCGGGCAACCGGCGCTGGTCGAGGAGGACGACCTTCGGGCCGTCCGCCTCGTACCGAACGATGTCTTCCGGCTCTAGGTTCCTTCGTCCCACGAAGCCAGGTACTTCTTCTGCTCCTCCGTGAGCGTGTCGATCTCGACACCCATGGTCGCCAGCTTGAGGCGCGCGATCTCCTTGTCGATCTCCTCCGGCACGGGATACACCTTTCGCTCGAGCTCGGCGGCGTTCTGGATCGCGTACTCGGCGGAAAGCGCCTGGTTTGCGAAGGACATGTCCATGACCAGGGCCGGATGGCCCTCGGCGGCAGAGAGGTTCACGAGCCGGCCGTCCGCGATCAGGTAGATGCGCTGGCCGCCGTCCATCGTGAACTCCTCGACGAACGCACGCGCCTCGCGGGTGTCGGTCGCGAGCGAGCGCAACCCCGGAATGTCGATCTCGACGTTGAAGTGGCCCGTGTTGGCGAGGATGGCGCCGTCCTTCATGCTCGTCATGTGCTCCTTGCGGATCACCGACTTGTCGCCGGTGGCCGTGACGAAGATGTCGCCGATCGCCGCCGCCTTCTCCATCGGCAGGACCTCGTAGCCGTCCATGCCGGCCTCGAGGGCGCGTATCGGATCGACCTCCGTGATGATCACGTGCGAGCCCATCCCACGGGCTCGCGAGGCGACGCCGCGGCCGACCCAGCCGTAGCCGGCAACGACGAAACGCTTGCCGGCGAGCAGCACGTTGGTCGCGCGGATGATGCCGTCGATCGTCGACTGTCCGGTGCCGTAGCGGTTGTCGAACAGATGCTTCGTCTGAGCGTCGTTGACGGCGATGACCGGGAAGCCGAGCGCGCCGTCACGCTCGAGCGCCTTGAGCCTGATCACCCCGGTGGTCGTCTCCTCGGTCCCCGCGATGATGTCGCCGAGCTGCTCACGCCGCGCGGAGTGCAGAACGCCGATGACGTCGGCACCGTCGTCCATCGTCAGCTGCGGCTTGTGGTCGACAGCAGCCTCGATGTGCGCGTAGTACGTGTCGTTGTCCTCGCCTTTGATCGCGAAGACGGCGATGTCGTACTCGTCGACCAGTGCTGCTGCGACGTCGTCCTGCGTCGAGAGCGGGTTGGACGCGCAGAGGACGACGTCGGCGCCGCCGGCCTGCAACGTGCGGGCGAGGTTCGCCGTCTCGGTCGTCACGTGCAAGCAGGCCGAGATCCGGTAGCCGGAGAGCGGCTGCTCGCGGTCGAAGCGCTCGCGGATCGCAGCGAGCACGGGCATCTGGCGGTCGGCCCACTCGATGCGGCGCACCCCTTCGGGCGCGAGTGCGAGGTCTTTCACGTCGTGCCGTTTCGTCGTAGCCATTCAGTCCTCTCGTTTTAGGCGGCCAGGAGCCGCTCGTGCTTGCGTTGTTCCCAGTCGAGGGCGGACAGTTCTGTGCCTGCCAGCCAGGTATGCACCGCGGCCCGTAGCTCCGGCTCGCGGTCGAGCCTAGCTGCGAACGCGACGTCGCTGAGCTCCACGTCGTGGCGGCGGCGAAGCTCCCGCAAAGAGCGGAGCTGGTTGCGCTCGAGGAGCCCGTACAGGCGATAGCCGGCCGCACTCCGGCGTGGGACAACGAGCCCCGCGCCCTCGAGGTAACGCAGCATCCGAGGCGACCACCCCGTCTGGGCGGCGGCCTCGCCGATGGTCAGTCCAGCCACGCCAGTACCTTAACACACTCGTGTTAAGGCTCGGAGGTTCCCTCCCGCCCGTACCGGTCTTCGAGCCGGACGACGTCGTCGAGCTCCGGCGTCGAGACCTCCAGGATGGTCGTGTCCTCGATCGCCGTCACGCGATGGACCGAGCCCGGCCGGAAGTGGAACGAGGAGCCTGGCCCGATCACCTCCTCGTTGAGGACGGGATCGCCGGTCAGGCCGAGCTCGAGCTTGGCGCGCCCCGACTGGACGAGCCAGGACTCGTCCTTGACGCGATGGAACTGGAGGCTGAGGGACTCGCCGGCCTTCACGAAGAGGGTCTTGCCGACGTAGCTGTCGGTCTCGGCCCAAACCAGCTCGTAGCCCCATGGCTTCTCGACTTTGCGTGGCTGAAAAGCCCACGCGTCGAGGCCCTCGAGATTCGGCGAATCCACGCTCACCCGCCGACTTTATGCCGTTCGGACCTGTCCGGTGCCTGGCACCGGACGGGGCTAGCTGCGCCCGCGCGCGAGTGTCGGGCGGAGCTCCGGATGGGCGGCGTAGTGCTCCTCAGCGCGCTGCAAGTCCTTGGGGGTGTTGACGGTGATCCAGAGGCCCTCGTGCCGAAACGCGAAGAGCTTTCCCTCTTCCGCCAGCTCCGGAAAGGTCGACTGCTCGTGATCGCCGCGCTCTGGCATACGCGCGAGCGCCTCGTCGCCGAGGACGTACACGCCGGCGTTCACCCAGTGCGGCAGGCGCGGCGCTTCGCGGAAACCGCTCACACGGTCGTCGTCCGCGAGCTCGACCACGCCGAACTGCGATCTGAGCGGTGCGACGACGATCGTTGCGGCACCCCCGTGCTCCTCGTGCGCGTCGAGGAACGCGCGCAGGTCGACGTCGTTCAACTCGTCGCCGTTGAACGCGTAGATCGGCCCAGACTCCTCTCGCTGTTCTGCTGCGAAGCGCAGGCCTCCCCCACGCCCGAGCGGCTCCGGCTCGGCCACGGCGACGATCTCGGCGCCCAGCCCTGCGAGCTTCGCCTCGAACAGTGCCGCCTGGCCGGCGCTGCAGCTGACGATCACGCGGTCGACGCCGGCTCGCACCAGCTGCGAGACCTGATACTCGGCGAGTGGATGTCCTGCAATCGGGACAAGCGCCTTTGGGTGTCCGCGTGCCGCGTCACCGAGCCGGGTCGCCTGCCCGCCCGCAAGGATTATCGCCTCCATTAGTTGTTCACCCTCGTCTGGGGCTCGGCGGTCTCGGGCAGCGCCTCGAACGGGGAGCTCGGCCGGCCGATGCCCTCGTAGGCGAAGCCGGCGGCACGGGTTTCCGCAGGGTCGAGGAGGTTCCGCCCATCGAGGATCAGCGGGCGCGCCATCGCGTCGTGCACGTCTTTCGATGCCAGCCCGCGCAGCTCGTCCCACTCGGTGACGATCACCGCAGCGTCCGCATCCCGCACGGCCTCCAGGACCGAGTCGTAGAGCACGGCGCCCTTCATCAGCTCACCCGGCCGCGCGACCGGATCCCAGGCACGCACCTCGGCGCCTTCTGCGAGCAAGCGCGATGCCAGCACGAGCGACGGCGCCTCACGCATGTCATCGGTACCGGCCTTGAACGCGAGCCCGAGCAGAGCGATCTTCTTCCCGCGGAGCTTCCCGAGATGCTTCTGCAGCTTCTGCACGACCCGCCGCTTCTGCAGCTCGTTGACCTCGATCACAGCCGACAGCAGATGGAAGTGGTAGCCGGAGTTCGAGGCGAGCTGCTTGAGCGCGAGGGAATCCTTCGGAAAACAACTACCACCGTAGCCAATGCCCGCACGCAGAAAATGTGGGCCGAGGCGATGGTCGAGCCCGACGCCCTTCGCGACCTCGACGACGTCCGCGCCGACCGCCTCGCACACGTTCGCGATCTCGTTGATGAACGAGATGCGCGTCATGAGGAACGCATTCGCCGCGAGCTTGATCATCTCCGCCGACGCGACGTCCGTTCGGACCACCGGCGCCTCGATGCCGCCGTAGAGCGCTTCGACCGCCGCTCCGTCCTCGTCGGCGAAAGCGCCGATGACGATCCGGTCCGGATTGAGAAAGTCGCGCACCGCGTGCCCCTCGGCCAGGAACTCCGGATTCGAGACGTAGCCGACGTTCGCGAGCTCGCGGCCTTCCAGTGCAGCGCGGACCTTCTCGCCCGTTCCGACCGGCACCGTGGACTTCATCACGAGGATCTGACGGCGCTCCACCCGAGGGAGGTCGTCCAAGGCCGACCACACGAAGGACAGATCCGCGTCGCCCGAGTACGTCGGCGGTGTCTGGACGCAGATGAACAGAACATCCGCCTCGGCGAGCTCATCCGCGTCGAGCGTGTAGCGGATGCGGTTGCGGTTCCGGTCGAGCACCTCGGGAAGATCCGCCTCGTGGAACGGCAGCCGCCCTGCTCGCAAGGCCTCGATCCGGTCAGGCATCACGTCCCGGACGATCACCGTGTGCCCGAGCTCCGCGAAGCAGCCGCCGGTGACGAGACCAACCCAGCCCGCGCCGAAGACGCCGATCGTCTGCGATTCCGCCATGATCCGGAAGCCTACTTGGGGAGCGGGGCGAGCCCTCGCGCGATCGCGAGCATCGTTTCGTTGGACAACTCGTCGAGGACCGAGTTGACGACCCAGTAGGTCGCCCCGTCCTTGTGCAGCACCACCATGTGGAGATGCGCCCCCGAGTAGTACAGGCCGTATTCGCGACCCCTGATCTTGTGGACGAAGCTGGGGTCGGCGAGCGCCGGTGCATTGTTCCAATTGGTCTCCTCGATGCCCCAGTACTCGTTCGAGCCGATCCGGAAGGTCAGCCGCACTGCTTGATGGCCCTTGCTGATGCCGTACACCCGAATCGGCGCATCGAACTCCAGCCTCGAGGAGCTTTCGACGAGGCGCGGAACCTGAAGCCTGAAGCGCACACGCTTGTTCGCCTTCAGCAGGAGAGAGCGAGTCATCGCCGCGTTCGGTGTCACGGCCGCAGGTTGCTTCGTCGGCGTTTGGTCGACGGGAGCGGGCGCAATCGAGCCGTGGAAGTTCTGCCCGACGACGACCGTGGCCATCGCACCGTTCGTGAGTGTCGCGAAGGTCGGCGGGAGCGGCTTCACGTCCGCATCGCCGAACAGGTTCGCCAGCTTTGTGGCAGCGGCCTTGGAGCGCCGCTGTGTCTTGTCGTAGTACACGGTGGTGCGGAAGTACTGGAAGGTCGGAGCGTTCTGGGCCTTCCCGCTCGGCGGCAGGACGACCTTGTAGCCGCGCTGTCCGAGCTCATAGGCAGCGTTGGCCGCCGAGCCGGCAACACCGTTGCCGTTCAGAACCGTCGTTGGGGTGTTGCGCGGCAGCGGTGCGAGCGAGCGATGCTTGATTCCCAGCGTCACGTCGCGCGCCTTCGCCGGCGCGTTCACGTCCGGCTGGACGAAGTTCCTGACCGCCGTGGCGATGCTCTCCGGCGTTGCCGAGAGCTCGTTCGTGCCGGTCAGGCCTTCGATCTTGGCCTGGAAGACATGGCCCCCCGGCAAGCCGTGGGCAAAGAAGAGGTAATCCTTCAGCGTCTTCGGATCGAGCGCGCGACCACCGCCACGGCCGACGATGACGTTCTTCTCGATCGCGCTCATGATCTTGAAGACTGTCTTCAGGTCCAGCTGCGACGAGATCTGCTGCTTCAACGCCTTGAGGAAGAGCTGCTGCCGCGCGTTACGGTAGAGATCCGAGTCGAAGTGGCGGAAGCGCACATAGGCGAGCGCATTCGAGGCATTCACGCGCTGATATCCGGGCAACAGATTGATCTGCGAGACATCCGGACAGTTGCTCGGGTCACAGAGATAGCGGTGATCGATGTCGAGCCAGACGCCGCCGAGATTGTTCACCAGCTGGCTGAAGCCCTTGAAGTTGACCGTGATGAAGTAGTTGATCGGCAGACCGGTGAGGGCTCGCACCGTCTCGACGGCTCCCACCGTCCCACAGAAGGAGAACGCTGCGTTGATCCGGTCCCGTGTTTCCGGACGCCCGGGACATTTGATCGTCGTGATCAGATCGCGAGGGAACGAGAGCATCGAGAGCGAGTTCGTGCCGGGATCGGCCCGAACGAGAATTAGCGTGTCCGAGCGCCCGGTCAGCTCCGCTTGTAGCCCTTTCCTTCGGTCGGTGCCGATCACGAGCGCGATCGTCGGCTGACCCGGGACCACAAGATCCAGCCGCTTCGCCGCGGCGCGATCCGCCTTGGTTTTCGGCGCGATCGCATTGAGGAACTCATGGGTCTTCAGGTAGGCGGCGCCGGCCACACCGCTCGCCACGATGACGGCGACCAGGATGATCCACAGCACCACGCTTCGCACGAGCTGCCAGGCGCCCCGGCGCCGCGGCTCTGGTTGCCGGTAGCGCTTCATCGGCGCCGGCGACGCCTGGACCCCGGGCGGGTAGACCGCGCGGCCGTTGCCATTGACGGTCGCGCCGCGCCCCATGCCTCTTTTCAGGGTGGTTTTCATACGGCCTTAAAACAGGACGGCGCCCGTTTGCGAGGGCGCCAGCCGGTCCCGAGGATAGCCGACCGCTCGGCTACCGGACCTTCCGACCGTCTCGTCGCCAGGTCGTACGGCCCGCCACTTGTTCTCGGGCAGCGGGGCTCGGGCTACAGCGCCGCCGCAGGCGAACGGGTCTCGTAGCCCAAGTTCGGCGTAAGCCAGCGCTCCGTCTCTTCGACGGTCGTGCCTTTGCGGGCGGCGTAGTCCTCGACCTGGTCGCGGGCCAGGCGTCCGACGGAGAAGTAGCGGGCGCTGGGATTGGCCAGATAGATGCCGCTGACCGCAGCCGCCGGCGTCATCGCGAACGACTCGGTCAACGCGAGCCCGGCCTCGTCTGCGCCGAGCAACTCGAAGAGCTTCCGTTTCTCGGTGTGGTCCGGACACGCGGGATAGCCGAAGGCGGGACGGATGCCTCGGAAGCGCTCCGCCAGCAATTCCTCTTTCGGGAGATCCTCTGCCGGGGCGTACCACTCGTGCCGCACCTGCAGGTGGAGATATTCGGCGAACGCCTCTGCAAAGCGATCGGCGAGGGCCTTCACCATGATCGAGCGGTAGTCGTCGTTCTCGGCCTCGTACCGTGACGAGAGCTGGTCCGCGCCGTGGATGGCAACGGCGAACGCACCAATATGGTCGCCGTCCGGCGAGACATAGTCGGCGAGCGAACGGTTCGGCCGCGAGTCGCCGTACGCCGATTGCTGGCGGAGGAGGTTGAAGCGGACGCCCGTCTCGAGGACGACGTCGTCACCCTCCGACCGCGCGGGCCAGTAGCCGTAGACGCCGCGCGCCTGCAGCGAGCCGTCGCGCACGATCTCGTCCAGCAGCTCCTGCGCCTCGTCGTAGAGCTCCTTCGCAGCCGGCTCTTCGAGGAGAGCCGGAAACTTTCCCTTCATCTCCCACGCGTGGAAGAAGAACTGCCAGTCGATGTAGTCACGCAGCGTCGTCAGGTCGGGCTCGACTCTCTTCGTCCCGGTGAACGGAGGCACCGCGAGGTCCTCGAACGGCACACGCTCCTTGTTGGCGCGGGCCTCCGCGATCGGCAACAGCGGCTTCCGCTCCTTCTCGGCGTATTGCTCGCGCAGGCGGTCCTGGAGCTCGCGATTCTCCTCGTCGAGCTCGAGCTTGCGGCCCGGATCGAGCAGGCTCGAGACGACTCGGACGACCCGTGAGGCGTCGAGGACGTGCAGCGTCGGCTGCGAGTACTCCGGCGCGACACGCACCGCCGTGTGCTGCTTCGAGGTCGTTGCACCCCCGATCAGGAGCGGCAGGTCGAGCTCGCGCCGCTCCATCTCCTTCGCGACGTTGACCATCTCGTCGAGCGACGGCGTGATCAGCCCGGAGAGACCGACGATGTCGCAGCCCTCCTCGATCGCGGTGTCGAGGATCCGATCGGCCGGGACCATCACGCCGAGGTCGATCACCTCGTAGTTGTTGCAGCCGAGCACGACCCCGACGATGTTCTTGCCGATGTCGTGAACGTCCCCCTTGACCGTGGCGAGAACAACCTTCCCCTGCGCGCGCGGAGCGTGCAGCCCCGCCGCCTTCTCGGCCTCCATGTACGGCTCGAGGTACGCAACGGCCCGCTTCATCGCCCGTGCGCTCTTCACGACCTGCGGCAGGAACATCTTCCCCGACCCGAACAGGTCGCCGACGATCTGCATCCCGTTCATGAGGGGGCCCTCGATCACCTCGAGCGGTCGTTCGAAGTTCTTGCGCGCCTCCTCGGTGTCCTCCTCGATGAAGTCGACGATGCCGTGGACGAGTGCATGCGACAAACGCTCCTCCACGGGAGCCTCGCGCCAGGAAAGGTCGCGCTCACGCTTCGTTGCTTCGCCTTCGACGCGCGATGCATACTCGACGAGCCGCTCGGTCGCGTCCTCGCGGCGATTGAAGATGACGTCTTCGACACGCTCCAGCAGCTCGGGCTCGATGTCCTGGTAGACCGCCAGCTGGCCGGCATTGACGATGCCCATGTCGAGCCCGGCGGCGATCGCGTGGTAGAGAAACGCGGCATGCATCGCCTCGCGCACCGCGTCGTTGCCGCGAAACGAGAAGCTGAGGTTCGAGATGCCACCCGAGATCTTGACGCCCGGACAGCGCGCCTTGATCTGCCGTGCCCCCTCGATGAAGGCCTTCGCGAACTCCGCGTGCTCCTCGATGCCCGTCGCGACGGCCAGGACGTTCGGATCGAAGACGATGTCCTCGGCCTCCCACCCGTCCGCGGTGAGGAGGTTGTACGCGCGCTCGCAGATTTCCACCTTCCGCTCGACCGTGTCGGCCTGGCCCTGCTCGTCGAACGCCATCACGACGACGGCCGCGCCGTAGCGCTTGATCCGCCGCGCGTGCGCGAGGAACTCCTCCTCGCCCTCCTTGAGGCTGATCGAGTTGACGACGCCTTTCCCCTGGAGGCACTTGAGACCGGCTTCGAGCACGGACCAGCGCGAGCTGTCGACCATGATCGGGATGCGCGCGACATCCGGCTCGGTGGCGAGCAGGTTGAGGAAGGTCGTCATCGCCTCCACCGAGTCGAGGAGGTCGGCGTCCATGTTGACGTCGAGGATGTTCGCGCCGCCGCGCACCTGTTCGAGCGCGACCTCGACGGCCTCCTGGAACTGCCCGCCCTCGATCAGCCGCCGGAAGCGCGCCGACCCCGTGACGTTCGTGCGCTCTCCGACCATGACGAAGTTCGACTCGGGGAAGATCCGGAACGGCTCCAGCCCGCTGAGGCGCGTCAGCCCTTCGCCGTCCGGGACACGTCTGGGGGTCTGACCCCTGGTCGTGGCCGTTATCGCCCTGACGTGTTCGGGCGTGGTACCGCAGCAGCCGCCGACGATGTTCACGAGCCCGTCCTGGGCGAAAGCGCGCAGCGCCTGGCTCGTGTCCTGCGGTTGCTCGTCGTGCGTCCCCATCTCGTTCGGCAGCCCGGCATTGGGATGGCACGCGACCCAGGTCGGCGCGACGCGCGCGAGATCCTCGACGAACGGGCGCATCTGGGTCGCACCCAGGGAGCAGTTGACGCCGACGATGAACGGTTTTGCGTGCTCGACCGAGAGCCAGAACGCATCGACGGTCTGCCCCGAGAGATTTCGTCCGCTGCGGTCGATCGCGGTGAACGAGATCCAGAGTGGAAGTTCCGGCGCGACGTCGAGCGCGGCGGCGATGGCTGCCTTTGCGTTGAGCGTGTCGAAGATCGTCTCGATCAACAGGAAGTCGACACCGCCTTCCGCCAGTCCCCGGATCTGCTCGACGTACGTGTCGTACACCTGGTCGAAGGTGTGCGTGCGGAAGGCGGGGTCGTCGACGCGCGGCGACAGTGACAGCGTGACGTTCAACGGGCCGACCGAACCTGCGACGAAGCCGTCGACCTCGTCGGCCGCCTGCCGGGCCAGCCGTGCCCCGGCGACGTTCATCTCGTAGGCGTGGCCCTCGAGCCCGTAGTCCGCCTGCCCGATGGTCGTGGCGGTGAAGGTGTTCGTCGTCGCGATGTCGGCGCCGGCGGCGAAGTAGTCGCGGTGGATGCCGAGGACGACCTCGGGCCGCGTCAGGTTGAGCAGATCGGGATCGCCCGCGACGTCGCGAGGATGGTCCTTGAACCGCTCGCCACGATAGGCCTCTTCACCCCGGACCTCGCGCTGGATGAGCACGCCCCAGGAGCCGTCGAGCACCGCGATCCGTTCGCGGAGGATGGCTTCGAGTCGTGTGCGCGCGTCGGTCAATCCGGTTCCCTTCTTCTACCTCCAGAGAACCGCACCTTGCGGAAGGCCCGGGGCTCTTTAGGCGTTTGGTAACCCGGTCGCCAAGCTGCCTTTCAAAGCTTTCCGGGTCGACTGAGCGTAGCAAGCGCACCTGGTTAGAATCATTCGGTGCCGCCGGGGTTCCGAGGTCTTGCCTACCTTTTCGATCGCGATCCGCGGCTGAACGGGTCCTTCCTCCGCACGGTCGCCATCAAGGCCGAGCGTTGGCGACGGCGTGACCGCTGGCGCCGCTCGCTGTGGCGCTATCTCGCTTCGGTCGACCGGATACCGCTCGATCGGCCGATCTTCGTTCTCGGCATGCAGGGAGGTGGAACCACTCTCGTGGCCCGCTGCCTCCTGCGGCATCCGGAGGTCGTGAGCATGAGCGGCGGCTCGGACTACTGGGTCGCGACCGACGAGCTCGGCTTCGTCCGGAACCGCATGCGGCGGCTGCCGCCGACGCTTTGGAGCTCGGCACACCGGGACGACCTCGACCACCCGATCGTCGGCACCGAGCATGCGTCCGTGTACGCGTCGAACCTGCTGCTCGCGGAATATAGGAACACCGCCGAGGACGCAAACGCTGCAGACAGCGCCCGGTTCGTGCGGATCCTGAAGGAGCACGTCGCGGTCTACGCCCATGATCCGCAGACCGCTCGCTTCCTCGACAAGACGCACACGTACACGATCAAGATCCCCTATCTCGACCGGCTGCTCGAGGCGCACGAGCCCTTCTTCCTGCTGGTCGTGCGCAACCCGTACACGATGGTTTTCCGGGCAGTGCGCCGCAAGCCGCCGGCCTGGGGCACAGACATGACGTACGAGGACCGGCTTCGGCTGGTCGCACAGCACTGGAGCAACTCGATGCGGCTCGCGCTCGACGACGGTCGGCAGACTGGACGGTTCGTGGCTCTGCGCTTCGAGGACTTCCTGCAGAAACCCGACGAGGTCATTCAGTCGGTCTGCAACGCGGTCGGGCTCACCTACGACGACGACCTCGTGCCGCGCGCAAGTCATCGGATGCCGTTCGCGACGTTGCCCTGGGACCGCAAGTGGTTCCCTCTTCAGGGCGACCAGTGGCGCGACAAGGTTGGCGATACCGAAGCTCGAATCGTGGAGGAGGAATGCGGGGAGGTCGCCGAGCAGCTCGGCTACGGCAGG
Organism: Gaiellaceae bacterium; assembly: GCA_036824055.1. Lineage (GTDB taxonomy): Bacteria > Actinomycetota > Thermoleophilia > Gaiellales > Gaiellaceae > 3-1-20CM-4-69-9. The sequence continues at coordinate 13,439 of DAITAW010000061.1, forward strand.
CTCACCGACACCGCACCGCTTCATCCGGCGATCCTGCGGGTCTCCGCCCTCGCCCGTGCGGCAGAGCTAGTGGCTTAGTTCCGGCCGGACACGCTGAGCTGGTTCTCGGCGTGCTTGATCCGCTGCTCCAGCTGCCAGCGGTCGGCGTTTGACTCGCCGCGCTCGACGAGCTCGAGCTCGCGCTGGGCGGTCTCGAGCTGCTCCCTGGCGCGGGCGTCGTCGATCTCGTTGGCCGGGACGGCGTCGTCGACGAGAGCGATCGCGCGGTCCTGCTCGACCTTGAAGAAGCCTGCGCCGGTCGCGTACTCGCGGACGTTCCCGGCGGCGCGGTCGAGGTACACACGGGTCGACCCGGCCTTCAACGTCGCGATCAGCGGCGCATGACGCGCCAGGACGCCGATCTCACCGGCCGCGCCGGGGACGATGATCATCTCCACCTCGCCCTCGAACGCCGGACCGTCCGGTGTCACGAGCGAGAGGTCGAACTTGCGAGTCTCGTCAGCCACTTACGCCGGCGGGTTCGGGCTCTTCCTCGCGGGCCGCGTCAGGAGGAGCGTCGCCGCTCTCTTCCACGTCCGCCGCTTCCTTGGGCGCCTCGCCGGAGAGGCCGCGTCCCTTCTCCACGGCCGACTCGATCGTGCCGACCATGTAGAAGGCCTGCTCGGGCAGCTCGTCGTGCTTGCCCTCGAGGATCTCCTGGAAGCCCTTGATCGTGTCCTCGAGCTTCACGTACTCACCCGGTGTACCGGTGAACTGCTCGGCCACGAAGTTCGGCTGCGAGAGGAACCGCTGGATCTTGCGCGCGCGAGTGACCACGAGCTTGTCCTCGTCCGAGAGCTCGTCGATGCCGAGGATGGCGATGATGTCCTGCAGGTCCTTGTAGCGCTGCAAGATCTCCTGGACGCGAGTCGCGGTGGAGTAGTGCTCGTCGCCGATGATCCCGGGCTGCAAAGCGCGCGAAAAGGAGTCGAGCGGATCGACGGCCGGGTAGATCCCCTGCTCGACGAGCGCGCGTGTCAGCACGACGGACGAGTCGAGGTGCGCGAAGGTGTTCGCGGGCGCCGGGTCGGTGAGGTCGTCGGCAGGCACGTAGATGGCCTGCACGGATGTGACTGCGCCGGTCTGCGTCGAGGTGATGCGCTCCTGCAACTGTCCCATCTCGGTGGCTAGCGTCGGCTGATAGCCGACGGCGCTCGGCATGCGGCCGAGCAGCGCCGACACCTCGGAGCCTGCCTGCGTGAAGCGAAAGATGTTGTCGATGAAGAGCAGCACGTTCTGACCCTGGTCGCGGAAGTACTCGGCCATCGTCAGGCCGGACAGACCGACGCGCAAACGCGCGCCCGGCGGCTCGTTCATCTGGCCGTAGACGAGCGCGACCTTCTCGAGGACGCCTGACTCCGTCATCTCGAGCAGGAGGTCGTTGCCCTCGCGAGTGCGTTCGCCGACGCCGGCGAAAACGGAGACGCCGCCGTGCTCGCGCGCGACGTTGTGGATCAGCTCCTGGATCAGCACCGTCTTGCCGAGACCGGCGCCGCCGAACAGCCCGACCTTGCCGCCCTGGATGAACGGCGCGAGCAGATCGACGACCTTCAGACCGGTCTCGAAGACCTCGATCTTCGGCGAGAGCTCGGTGAACTTCGGCGGGTCGCGGTGAATCGACCAGCGCTCGGTGTCCGCGGGCGGGGCCGGCTTCTCGTCGACCGGCTCGCCGATGACGTTCCAGATGCGGCCGAGCG
>DAITAW010000062.1:0-15033 GCA_036824055.1 Gaiellaceae bacterium
TCCGCGACCCGTCGAAGTTCGGCAACAACGTGATGCCGAAGTTCGGCTTCGACGACCAGCAGCTTTCCCAGTTGGCCGCGTTCCTCATGGCCTCCAAGGGCCCGAAGTAGGCCCGCGGTGCGCATCTTCCTCGGGATAACGGGCGCCTCGGGCGCTCCTTATGCGGCTCGGCTCGTCGAGGCGCTCGCCGGAGCCGACGTGGAGCTCGGAATCTGCGCATCGAGTGCAGGCATCGAAGTTCTCGCAACAGAGCTCTACGGCAATCCAAGGCTTTCGCGAGACGAGACCCTGACGCGCCTGCTCGAGCATGCGGGGGACGGGAACGTGACGGTCTACGAGCCGAACGACTGGAAGGCGCCGTATGCCAGCGGCTCGGCCAAGGTCGACGCCTACCTCATCTGTCCCTGCTCGATGGGCACGCTCGGCACGATCGCCTCGGGCGCGATGTCGAACCTCATCCACCGTGCCGCGTCGGTGGCGTTGAAGGAGGAACGGAAGCTCGTGGTGATGCCGCGCGAGACGCCGCTGTCGCTGATCCACCTGCGCAACATGCTCGCGATCAAGGAAGCCGGTGCGACGGTTCTGTTTCTGGCGCCGGGCTTCTATCACGGCGCCGAGAGTGTCGACGACCTCGTGAACTTCATCGTCGGCCGAGCCTTGGATCAGCTCGGCCTCGACAGCGAGCTCGCGAAGAGATGGGGCGAGTGAGCACCAACTACCAATCAGGCCAGCTGGCGCCGGACGCAGTCCGGCGCATGTTCGACCGCATCGCTCCCGTCTACGACGCGATGAACCGGACGATGACGGCGGGCCTCGATCGGCGCTGGCGCCGGTTGACCGCCGAGTCGGTGGTGCGGCCGGGCGACGTCGTGCTCGATGCATGCTGTGGCACCGGCGACCTTGCGGTCGCAGCAGCGCGCGCCGGTGGACGGGTGACGGGCCTCGACTTCTCCGAGCCGATGCTCGAGCGTGCCCGGCGCAAGGCGCCAGAGCTCGACTGGATCCGCGGCGACCTGCTGGAGCTGCCGTTCGGTGCTGCGACCTTCGACGCGGCGACGGTCGGCTTCGGCGTTCGTAACGTCGACGACCTGCAGCGCGCGCTGGCCGAGCTCCGCCGCGTCCTTCGTCCCGGCGGCCGGCTGGGGATCCTCGAGATCACACGGCCGCGCGGCCCGCTGGCGCCGTTCTATCGCTTGTGGTTCGACGGAGTCGTGCCGCTGCTAGGCAAGCTGATTCCAGGTGGATCCGCATACACGTACCTGCCTGCGAGCGTCCGCCGCTTTCCGGGGCCGACCGAGCTCGCAGAGATGACCGCGGCGGCGGGTTTCCGCGACGTCCACGTGCGGCTCTTCGCCGGAGGGATCGTCGCGCTGCACACAGCGGAAGCAGAATGAGCGCACTGGCCGAGATTCGAGACGTGCCCGGACTCGACGCGTACCTCGGCGACGTCGAGGAGCAGCTCGAGCAAGCGGTCGGTGCGTATAGGGGTGTCGTCGCGGAAGTGGGCGCGGAGGCACTCGCAGCAGGTGGCAAGCGGCTGCGGCCGCTGCTCGTGTATCTGTCGACACCCCCGAGGGCCGCACCGCCGGTCATTGCGGGCGCCGCGGTCGAGCTCGTCCACCTCGCGACGCTGATGCACGACGACCTGATCGACGGCGCACGCCTCCGCCGCGGGCACGCCTCCGCATGGTCGGCGCACGGCCCCGACGCCGCGCGCGCGGCCGGCGACTATCTCTTTGCCCGCGCCTTCGCCGAGTTGGCCGCGACCGGCGACTCACATGCGGTCGCCGTGTTGGCGAAGGCCACTCTTTGCCTGGCGCGGGGCGAGGCGCTGCAGCGTTCCCAGCGCTTCGATCCGGACACGAGCGTCGAGGCCTATCTCGAGCGCTGCACGCTGAAGACCGGGAAGCTCTTCGAGGCGGCGTGCCGTCTGGCCGGTGGCCCTGGCGCGTTCGGGCTTGCGTTGGGAGTCGCGTTCCAGATCACCGACGACATCCTCGACTGCTCGGGCGTCACGATCGAGACCGGAAAGATCGCCGGCACCGATCTGCGCGAGGGGACGCCGACACTGCCTCTGCTGCTGGCCGCTCAGCGCGACGACGCTGTGCGCGAGGCGCTTTCCGGTGGGTCCCAACTCGAGGGCGCGCTGCTCCGCGTTGCCTCGACCGGGGCGATCGAGGAGAGCCGGGAGGTCGCGCTGGCTTATGCGCGCAATGCCCGCGCGTGCCTGAACGGTGAGCTGCACCGCGAGGAGCTCGAGTCCCTGACCTATGCAGTCGTGGACCGGGAACGTTAATGGCCCTCCTGGAACGCACCGACCTGCTTGCTCCGATCCGCGACAAGGTGGAGGCGGGGGAGCGCCTCGACTTCGACGACGGCGTGACGCTGATGGAGAGCGACGACATCCTGGCGCTGGGCGAGCTCGCCGATCTCGCGCGGCGGGTGCGCGGGGGCGACGACCGCGTCTACTTCGTCCAGAACCTGTACTTGAACCAGACCAACGTCTGCCGCGTCAAGTGCAAGTTCTGTGCCTTCGCCGTCACGAACAAGCAGTCCGACGCCTACACGCACACGCCCGACGAGCTCGTCGAGGACGCGATCCGCCAGCACGAGCTCACGGGGTTCACCGAGATCCACATGGTGGGAGGCGAGAGCCCCCACGTCGATCTCGACTACTACGTCGGAATCGTCCGCTCGCTGCACGAGGCGCTTCCCGATGTGCACCTGAAGCTCTTCACCGCGAGCGAGATCCACCACATGACGAAGCTCTCCGGGCTCACCCACGAGGAGGTGCTGCGTCGGTTGCAGGCTGCCGGGCTCGGCTCGTTGCCGGGCGGCGGGGCGGAAGTGTTCGCCGATCGCGTGCGCCGGCTGGTTGCCCCGGGGAAAGAGCATCCGGACTTCTGGTTCCACACGCACGACACGGCCCACCGGCTCGGAATCCCGACCCACTGCACCATGCTTTACGGCCACGTGGAGACCTACGAGGAGCGTGTCGACCATCTCCTGCGGCTGCGCGAGCAGCAGGACAAGACCGGCGGCTTCCTCGCGTTCATCCCGCTCGCGTTCCATCCGGAGAACACCGTCTTCGAGCGGCGCGGTTGGAAACACACGACCGGCTCGGATGACCTGAAGATGATCGCGGTGTCGCGGCTGCTGCTCGACAACATTGCGAACATCAAGGCCTACTGGATCATGATGGGGTTGCCGCTCGCGCAGGTCGCATTGCACTTCGGCGCGAACGACGTGCAGGGCACCGTCGTGCGGGAGCAGATCTTCCACGCCGCGGGTGCGCGCACGGAGACCGAGCAGAAGATCCCGGAGCTCGTGCGGGTCGTCCGTGAGGCGGGGCGAATTCCAGTTCAGCGCGACACGCTCTACAACGAGGTGCATCGGTGGTGAAGCTCGGCCGCATCTCCTACGTGAACATGGCGCCGGTCTTCTACCGGCTCGATGCCGAGGTCGAGGAGATCCAGGGCGTGCCGACCGAGCTCAACCGCCGTGTGCTCGCAGGGGAGCTCGACGTTGCGCCGATCTCGTCGATCGAGTACGCGCGGAACGCTGATCGTCTGCGGCTGTTGCCGCGTCTGTGCGTGAGCTCGGAGGGTGCGGTGGACTCCATCCAGCTCGTCTCGCGCAAGCCGCTCGAGCAGGTGCGGACCGTCGCCATCACGCCGGAATCGGCGACCTCGGTCGTGCTGACGAAAGTGTTGATCCCGGAGGCCGAGCATGTCCCGCTCGGCGAGGAGGCCGACGCGAAGCTCCTGATCGGGGACGCCGCTTTGAAGTCCGCGTTCGAGGATCCGACGCCCCACTACGACCTCGGCCGACTGTGGCTCGAGCGGACGGGATTGCCGATGGTGTTCGCCGTCTGGGCCTGCCCGGAGCCCCTCCAAGCCGGGCTGGCGGAGCTGGAGGACGCGCTCGTCGCCTCGGTGCGGTTGGCACGTGCGGAGCCCGAGCGGCTCGCGCACGAGGCGAGCGACCGCTACGGGTACCCCGCCGGCTTCCTCGCCCGCTACTTCGAGAAGCTCCGCTACAGCTTCGGCCCGCGCGAGCGCGCGGGGCTGATGACCTTCCTCGAGCTGGCGAACGAAGCCGGCGAGCTCGACGAGGTCCCGGAGCTGCGCTTCGTACGAGAGGCCGTCGCGGTATGACGCGATCGTGACGTGAGCGTCATGGAAATCCTCGATAAGGCCCGCGACGGCGAGCGCATCTCGGACGACGAGGCGCTCGCGCTGCTCGAGTCGCGCGACCTCGTCTCGGTTGGGCGCGCCGCCAACGAGATCCGGAACCGCAGGGCCGATCCGGACCGGATCACGTTCATCATCGACCGCAATCTCAACTACACGAACATCTGCCACACCGACTGCGACTTCTGCGCCTTCTACCGCAGTCCCGGCGACACGCGCGAGGGCTACCTGCTGCCGAAGTCGGTCATCTTCAAGAAGATCGAAGAGACGCTGGCGCTCGGCGGCACCGGGCTCCTGATGCAGGGCGGTCACCACCCGGACCTCGGCATCGACTACTACGAGGATCTGTTCCGCTCGATCAAGGCGCGCTACAAGATTCACCTCCACGCCCTCTCGCCGCCAGAGATCCAGCACATCTCGAGGCGCAGCAAGCTGACGCTCTGGCAGACGATCTCCCGCCTGCGCGACGCGGGCCTCGACTCGATTCCCGGCGGCGGCGGCGAGGTCCTCGTCGACCGCGTCCGAGACATCATCGCGCCGAAGAAGACGAAAACGAACGAGTGGCTCGCCGTCATGCGCCACGCACACCGCCTCGGCATGTCGACGACTGCGACCATGATGTACGGCCACGTCGAGACCGTGGCCGAACGCGTCGAGCACATGCGCCGCATCCGCGAGCTGCAGGACGAGACCGGCGGCTTCCGCGCGTTCATCTCGTGGACGTTCCAGAACGACGGCAACCGGCTGGCCGGCAAGGTCGCGCGCGAGGACATGCCGACCTCGTTCGACTACCTGCTCACGCAGGCCGTCTCGCGCATCTACCTCGACAACGTCCCGCACATCCAGTCGTCCTGGGTGACGCAGGGGATGAAGATCGGCCAGGTCGCGCTCGGGTTCGGCGCCGACGACATGGGCTCGGTGATGATCGAGGAGAACGTCGTCTCGGCCGCCGGAACGACTCATCGCACTTCCACGGAGGAGCTCGTCCATCTGATCAAGGCCCTCGGCAAGACACCGGTCCAGCGCGACACGCTCTACCGGGACGTCAAAGTCTGGAACTGACGCTCTTGCCGAGATCCGGCCCGAGTGCAAGGGTTGCCGGACTGGGGTCATCTCTTTGGATTGGAGGCACTGATGAAGGGGTTTGCTCTACTCGTGGCCGCCCTGGTGGGCGCCGCGCTCCTGTACGTCACAACCGCGGTCGGTAGTCAGCAGGCCGGTCCGACACGCGCGGAATTCAACGCGCTCAAGAAGCAGGTCGCAACTCTGAAGAAGGACGACGCGGCTATCCAGACGGTCATCAACGCCTGCTTCATCGGTGCGGTGCCCATTCTCAGAGTCAACAACTACGAAGCGCGAGCGGCCGACGGCTCGACTGTCGTCACCACCGGGCTCGACGTCGCCGATGCGGGAAAGACGCCCGCTGTATATCTGCTCGACGTCGGCGTCGCCTGCGCCAACGTGATCAACACGCCACTCCTGAAGCTTCACGGATTCAAGCTCGCCAGACCTGCAGCAACGCAGCGCTAGCGCAGCCCCACGGATTTACCTAACAGTCTCCTTTCATTAGCCGACATCCGGTTCAGCTAACCTCGGGCGGGGTCGTGGTCCGTAGAGCCGTCATCTACGCCCTCTTTGCAGGGCTTTTTGTCGCACCCGGAGCCTTCGCGGCCGTCCCGGTTCGTGGCCAGACGCTCCTGCCCGGCGTCATCTATTCGCGACAGCTCGAGTTCACCGGCCACGGTCCAGTCGTCATCAACGTCATCTCCGCGCCGAAGCCGACGGGTCTGTACGCGCTGAAGCCGATCCTCTCGAACGATGCGATCCTCGGTCGCGAACGCGTGACGTCGATGCAGAAACGCGTCTCCGCGCAAGCGACCGTTGCGGGGGTGAACGGCGACCTCTTCAGCTTCAAGGACGGACACCCGACGGGAGGCCTCATTCGCGGTGGAATCCTCGACAGCGCTCCGGTCGATTTCCGTTCGACCGTCGGGATCGACACCGACGGTGTTCTTCATGTCGACCGCGTGCGCCTTGCCGGCACCTGGCAGGGTTCGGGGCAACGACGAATACTCGGGATCAACGAAGTGCCGCGGCCGAATCGCACGACGCTGTACACCCGTGCGTGGGGCGCGCGCACGCCGGCCGAGAACGGCGGCGCGCAGGCGATCATCGAGCCGTTCCCGGCGACGAAGCCGAACACGCCCTTGACGGGCGTCGTCACCCAATACGTCAGCGGCGGGAATCAGCCGATCCCGCCTGACGGAGCGGTACTCGTCGCGCGCGGCTCGCAGGCCGGCTTCCTGTCCGCCGAAGCGCCGATCGGCGCGAACGTCACGGTGCTGCTGACACTCACGCCGCAGTGGACGAACGTCCCCGAGGCGGTCGGCGGCGGTCCGATCATCGTCCGCGACGGCAAACCGGTCTTTCGCTCGCTCGAGGGCTTCACCACCGATCAGCTCGCGTACCGCCATCCGCGGACAGGAATCGGTCAGACAGCGGACGGCCACATCCTGCTCGTGGCGGTCGACGGCCGCCAGCCCGGGTACAGCACGGGCCTCACGAACTTCGAGCTCGCCCTCACGATGATGCGTCTCGGCTGCGTCACGGCCTCCGCGCTGGATGCGGGCGGCTCCACGACGATGGCGTTCGACGGCAAGCTGCTGAACCGGCCGTCCGATCCCGGCGGCGAGCGCGCCGTCGCGGAGGCGCTGACCCTGTTCTACTACGGCGTCTACGAGCCGGCTTTGCCTGCTCGGGTCCTGTCGCCGAACGCAGACGGCGTGGACGACACCCAAACGTTCTCGTACAAGCTCGTTCGGCCGTCGACCGTGACGGCGACGCTGACCGGCCCAGGGGGAATTGTCATTCCGCTGGATTCGGGGTCGAGGGCACCCGGTACCTACAAGTTCGACTGGACTGGCGCGGGCCAACCGGAAGGCAACTGGACCTTCAGGGCGGTCGCGGACGACGACCTCGGCCGGCATTCGGTGGCCGACCGCCAGTTCGCACTCAACAACACGCTCGGATTCGTGGTCGCGAGCGCGAGCCATCGACGGGTCACGGGAACCTTCAAGCTCGCGGAAGCCGCACGCGTCGCGCTGCGAGTGGAGACACCCGGTGGTGGGATCGTGAAGACGCTGGCTACCCGAAGCCTCGCCGCAGGCAGCGGTGCGATCTCGTGGCAAGGCCGGCCTGGCAGCTACGTCTTCAGCGTCACCGCCACGAACGAGGTCGGCGCGGTCGAGCTCACGACCCCGTTCCGCCTCCGCCGGTAGCCTCCCCCGCGTGCCGATCGCCGGCCTCACGAGCTCTCTGACCTCGCTGATCGGAAACCACGGCGTCTACGCCGTGTTTCTCCTGATGGCGATCGACGCAGTGTTCCCGGCGGCGAGCGAGCTCGTGATGCTCTACGCGGGCGCGCTGGCGGCAGGAGCCTTCCCCGGCCAGCATGTCGACCTCTTCGGAGCGCGCATCTCCTCGCATGCCTGGGCCTTCGTGGCCATGGCGCTCGCCGGCACCCTCGGCTATTCGGTCGGCGCGATCGGAGGCTGGGCGATCGGCCGCTACGGGGGACGGCCGCTGCTGGAGCGCCGCGGGCGCTGGTTCCATCTCGGCGGGGACAAGCTGGACCGGGCAGAGCGCTGGTTCGACCGCTGGGACGATCTCGCGGTGCTGATCGGCCGCCTCACCCCGGTCGTCCGCTCGTTCATCTCGATTCCCGCGGGAGTCTTCAGGATGCGGCTCGGGCGTTACAACGCGCTGACCCTGATCGGTTCGGCGATCTGGGCCTTCGCGCTTGCGGGAGCGGGCTACGGGCTTGGGAAGAGCTACGAGCGGTTCCACCACGACTTCAGCTACGTGGAATACGCGATCGTCGCCGCGGTCGTCGTTCTTGCGGTCTATCTGACGATGCGCTGGAGACGGTCTTCTAGACTTGCCAATCGTGCGTCCGATCCCGCTCGTTGACGTAAAAGCGCAGTACGAGCCCCTGTTGCCTCGCATCCGCGAGGCAATCGAGGACGTGCTCACCAGCGGTGAATTCATCCTCGGGCCCAACGTGGCCGCGTTCGAGCGCGAGGCGGCGGACTATCTCGGCGTCAAGGAGTCGGTCGGCGTCGCCAACGGCACGGACGCACTCGTGCTCGTCATGGACGCACTCGGCATCGGAGCCGGCGACGAAGTGATCTGTCCGGCGTTCACGTTCTATGCGACTGCAGAGGCGATCGCGCGACGCGGGGCGACGCCCGTCTTCGCAGATGTAGATGGCGGGACGATGAACCTCGACCCCGAGGACGTTGCCGCGCGGATCACCCCGCGCACGAAGGCGATCCTCGCGGTGCACCTCTTCGGTCGCCCTACGCCCGTGGCCGAACTGGCGCAACTCGGCGTCCCTGTGATCGAAGACGCCGCGCAGGCGTTCGGCTCGCCGGAGATCGCGCGCCGCGGAGTCGCCTCCACGTTCAGCTTCTATCCGACGAAGAACCTTTTTTGCATCGGCGACGGCGGGCTCGTCTCAACGGACGATCCCGAGCTTGCGGATCGCGTCAGGATGCTCCGTTTCCACGGCTCGCGCGACAAGGTCGACTTCGAGTTGATCGGCTACAACTCGCGTCTCGACGAGATCCAGGCGGCGGTGCTCCGTATCTTCCTGGCGCAACTCGACGGCTGGGTCGCATCCCGGCGTGAGGCGGCCGCCCGGTACGCCGAGCTCGGGCTCGGAACCGTGTGCGAGCTTCCCGAGGACGAGCCGGGGCACGTCTACCACCTGTTCGTCTGCCGCTCGCCCGAGCGCGACCGTATTCGCGCCGTGCTGAAGGGAGCCGGAATCGGCAGCGCGGTGTACTACACGACGCCGCTGCACCTCCAGCCCGCGCTGGCGTATCTCGGTTACGGCGGCGGCGCGCTGCCGGTCACGGAGCAGCTCGCGCAGGAGAACTTCTCCGTCCCGATCTGGGCGGGCATCGACGCGGCGACGCAAGAGCAGGTTGTCTCGGCCGTTCGGGCGTCTGCGCCGGTCGCCTCGTGATTCCGGTCAACAGACATCGCCTCTGGCAGCTGCTCGCGGACGCCGCTCTGATTGCCGTCGCCTGGTGGCTCGCGTTCTGGCTGCGCTTCGACAAGGGCGTGCCGAGCCCGTACCACCGCCTGCTGATCGACACGATCCTGGTCGTGATCGCGATCAAGCTCGCGATCTTCATCGCGTTCGGCTTCTACAACCGCTGGTGGCGTTACGTCTCGACTCGCGACATGTGGGGCGCGGCGCGCGGCGTCACCGCGGCGTGCATCGTCGCCGACCTCGTCGTGTACTTCGCGCACCCGATCCACGGGTTCCCGCTGCCGCGATCGATCGCGGTGCTCGACTGGCTGATCCTGCTCGCATTCGTCGCCGGAACCCGCCTGATCGCCCGCAGCCTGATCGAGCGGCCGGGCGCTGCATCGCTCGTTGCGCGCGGGAAGGAAGTGATCGTGGTGGGGGCGGGCGACGCCGCGCAGCTCGTTGTCCGCGAGATGCTCAAGACTCCCGCCGGCGGCTACACGCCGATCGGCCTCATCGACGACGATCCACGCAAGAAGAACATCCGCCTGCACGGTGTCCGCGTGCTCGGCACGACGGCCGACCTGCCGCACATCCTCCGCGACAATCCGCCGGACGAAGTGCTGATCGCGATCCCGTCGGCCTCGGGAGAGACGCGCCAGCAGGTGGTGGAAATCGCGCAGGCTGCGAACGTCGCGGTCAAGACGCTGCCAGGGCTCTACGAGCTGATCTCCGGTGACCTCAACCTTGCAGGCCAGATCCGGCCCGTCCAGGTGGAGGACGTGCTCGGGCGCGAGCCGGTCGAGGTCGACATGGGCTCGATCGCGAAGTACCTCTCCGGCGAAACCGTCCTCGTCACCGGTGCGGGCGGCTCGATCGGTGCCGAGCTCTGCCGCCAGATCTCCCGGGTCGGACCGGTGCGGCTCGTGCTCGTCGAGCATTCGGAGGCGGCGCTCTTCGACATCGAGCGCGAGCTCGTGGGCGAGCGCGACTTCTCGGCGGTTGCGACGGTGCTCGGCGACTGCGGCGATCGGGCCAAGATGAGCCAGGTCTTCGAGCGCTACAAGCCGGGCGTCGTCTTCCACGCAGCCGCGTACAAGCACGTCGCCCTGCTGGAGGCCAATCCGCTCGAGGCGGTGCGGAACAACACGCTGGCGACCCGGGTCATGGCCGACGTCGCCGTCGAGTACGGCACGCAGAGGTTCGTGCTCGTCTCGACCGACAAGGCGGCGAACCCCAAGAACCTCCTCGGCCAGTCGAAGGCGCTCTGCGAATGGATCGTCGAGGCCTACGGCCACCGCAAGGACATCAGCACGCGCTTCGTTGCAGTCCGATTCGGCAACGTCCTCAACTCCTCGGGCAGCGTGATCCCGATCTTCCGCCGCCAGATCGAGAAGGGCGGCCCGGTCACGGTCACGCATCCCGAGATGACGCGGTACTTCATGACCATCCCAGAGGCGGTGTCGCTTGTCGTGCAGGCCGGCGCGATCGGTGGTCGCGGCCAGGTCTACGTGCTCGACATGGGCGAGCCGGTGAAGATCCTCGACCTGGCGGTCAACATGATCCGCCTCTCCGGCAGGGATCCCAAGACGGACATCGACATCACGTTCGTCGGCGTGCGGCCGGGCGAGAAGCTGCACGAAGAGCTCTGGACGGACGGCGAGAAGGTCGGCCCGACCTCCCATCCCAAGATTCTCCGCGCCGCGAGGCCGCCCATCGACGCCGAATGGCTCGACGAAGGGCTCACCGAGCTCGAACGGATGGTGGGGCGGGGAGAGACCCTCGACGTCGTCTCACGGCTCACGGCGATGCTTCGGGAGCCGAAACGGGCCGGCGCCGCCGTCCTCGAAGACACTTTGCACTAACTCGGCACAGTCACCGTCCCGCGCGGTCTTTACGGTGCACGGGTGGACCAGGACCCCATCTTCGCCGGGCTGAACCAGGAGCAGCGCCGCGCCGTCGAGACCGTGCGCGGCCCGGTTTGCATCCTCGCGGGCGCCGGCTCGGGAAAGACGACGACGATCACCCGCCGGATCGCCAACCAGGTCGCGATCGGGGAGTTCGAGCCGCACCAGATCCTCGCCGTCACGTTCACCGACAAGGCGGCGACCGAGATGCGCGGTCGGCTGGAGCGTCTGGGCGTCGGGGGCGTCACCGCGCGAACCTTCCACTCGGCGGCGCTCCGTCAGCTGCACCGGCTCGGCGATCCGCCCGACCGGATCATGGCTTCCAAGGCGCTGTTGCTTCGCCAACTCGGTAACACGCTGCCGGCCCCGTACAAGTTCCGTCCCGCGGGTGATCTCGCGACCGAGGTGGAGTGGGCGAAGAACCGCAGGCTCACTCCGGCTACCTACTTCGCGGAGCTCGGGGACCACGAGCCGCCGATCCCGCCCGATCTGATGTTCCGCATCTTCCGCGGCTACGAAGTCGAGAAGGAAGAGCGTGGCTTCGTCGACTTCGAGGACGTGCTCGAGCTGACGATTCGTCTCTTCGACGAACGTCCGGAGGCGCTCGCAGAGGTTCGTGAGTATTTCGGCGCGTTCACGGTGGACGAGTACCAGGACGTCAACCTCTTGCAGCAGACGCTGCTCGACCGCTGGCTCGGCGACCGCGACGAGCTCTGTGCAGTGGGCGACGACTACCAGTCCATCTACGCGTTCACCGGCGCAACACCCGATTACCTGCTGGGGCTGCCGGCACGCTTCCCGAACACGACCGTGATCCGGCTCGAGGACAACTACCGCTCGTCGCCCGAGGTGCTCGCTCTGGCGAACCGGATCGTGCCGTCCCTCGGCGGCGCGGAGAAGATTCTGCGCGCTACGATCGGCTCGGGGCCGGCTCCGATCACACAGTCGTTCCTTGCGCGCGAAGCCGAGGTCTCGTTCGTCGTCGAGCGTGTGCAGGCGCTGAACAAGGAGGGCCTGCCGTTCGAGGAGATCGCCGTCCTCGGTCGCACCAACGCGCGGCTGGCCGACTTCGAGGAGCCGATGCACGAGGCGAAGATCCCGTTCCAGGGTGCCTCGCTACTCGGCCGCGAGGCCGCGCGCCAGCTCCTGCGCCGGCTGCGGCGTGTGGAGACGGTCGAGGTTGCCGCCACGGTGCGTGCCTACGCCAGGGAGGCGGGTTGGCGGGAGCGTCCGCCGGAGAAGCTGGGCGAGCGGGAGATGGTGCGCCAGGCCGATCTCGCACGTCTGATTCGCCTGGCCGAGGACTTCGACGACGGCGAGCGGACGACCCGGGACTTCATTGCGGATCTCGAGGCTCGGTTCGGCTCGACCGGTGCGGACCGGCGTGGCGTCCATCTGCTCACGCTGCACGGGGCGAAGGGCCTCGAGTTCGAGGCCGTCTTCATCCCGCGGCTCGAGGAGAAGGAGCTCCCGATCAGACAGGCGAAGAAGGCGGTCGAGATCGCAGAGGAGAGGCGGCTCTTCTACGTCGGCCTCACCCGCGCGAAGCGGCAGCTCGCGTTGACCTGGAGCGGTAAGCCGAGCCGCTTCCTCGCGGAGCTCGGCATCGCCGCCGCTCGTCCCGTCCGCGCGGCTGAGCCGGACGACCCGCTCTACGCAGCGCTGAAGCGCTGGCGTCTCGAACGCGCGACGGCCGACGACCTGCCGGCGTACGTCGTCTTCCACAACTCGACGCTCGCGGACATAGCGGGCCGTCGCCCGAGTGATCTGTCGGAGCTCGCAGCCGTGCCGGGAGTCGGTCCGACGAAGCTCGATCGTTACGGCGGCGATGTCTTACGGGTCGTCGCGGCGTGCGGTGAGCAGCAGGTCGAGCAAGACCGCCGGGTCGCGGCGGACGCGGCTGCCTGAGCCGCCCTCACGCTTTTGCAACTCGAGCGCGCGCGGATCCGTCAGCGGCTTCAGCCTGCCCTGACGGATCAGCTCTTCGTCCACCCCGCCGAGCCGTCCTCCGTACGTGGTGTAGACGGGCACGCCAAGCGCGGCAGCTTCGCGGTTCATCGTTCCGCCGGCGGACACGACGATGTCGGCGAGCGCAATCAGGCTCTGGGCGTCGACGGCGCGGTCAGGGACGATCACGGATGGCAGGGCGAGCTCGCGGACGTATTCGCGCTGCTCGTCGGTGCGCGGCAGGACGACCGCGTGCACGGTGTCGAGACTGCCGAGATAGCCGAGCGTCTGCGGGAACAGCGGATTGGAGTGGCGGTGGTAGAGCGAGACGTCGGGCGGCGGCCGTAGTACCACGAGCACGCGGTCCGGGTGGACTCCGAGCTGGTTCGGCACCCCGGGGTCGGGCTCGAAGTCCGAGAGGTAGTACTCCTCCTTCAGGCCGGGATAGCGCAGGAGCTTCGGCGGTCTGACACCGAAGCGTGCAAGGCGCTCCTCGGGAATCGAATCCGGAACGACCACCTTCGTCGCGGCGCGCATGCCGAGGTGATGCTGCAGCGTCGCGAACTCGTAGTCATGTGTCGTCGCACTCGGGATGCCGAGGCGACGCGCGGTCATGGTGAGCTCGTGTGACCCGTGCGCCAGCGCGAGGTCGAAGTCGCGAGGCCGTGCCCATTTGCGAAGCGCACGCAGCCGCGACGTGAGCGAACGAGCCTTGCCGAGCCGCGAACGCCCGCCGTGGCGCCCGACGACCGTCGCCTCCAGCCCGTGCAGCTCGAGTAGCTGCAACGTCTGCGCGTAATCGCGCGCAGTGATCTCGACCTCGTCACCCCGCTCGCGCAACAGTCCGATCAGCGGCCTGAAGACCAGGACGTGCGCCGACGCGGTCATGTCCACCCAGACCTTCAGGCCGGAGCTCCAACCAGTAGCTGTTCGATCGCCTCGGCGGCCCGTTCGCCTGCGTGCCCATCCCAGAGGGGTGGGATCTGCCCCTGTTTCGGCTCCGCCAGGAGCGTCGGCAGCTCGCGCAGCTTTTCCGGCTCGAGGCCGAGCAGCGTGTTCGTGCCGAGCTCGATCGTGATCGGGCGTTCGGTGTTCTGGCGCAGCGTGAAGCAGGGGATTCGGAGCACTGTGGTCTCCTCCTGGATTCCCCCCGAGTCCGTCACCACCGCCGCGGCCTTCGCCTCGAGCGAGAGAAACTGCCGATACGGCAGCGGCTCCGTCAGCAGCACGCGTGTCGATCCCTCGAGATTTCGTCGAGTCCGCGGATGCACCGGAAAGAGCACCGGCAAGGCCTCGCTGACATCGTCGAGCGCGGCGATCGTTCGGGCGAGCAGGTCGGCGTCGTCGACGAGGCGCGGGCGATGGAGGGTGACGAGGACATAGCCTCCGGGCTCGAGCCCGAACTCACGCCAGGCCTCGAGTGCGAGCGCTGCTTCCTCGTTCGCTCGCAGCGTGTCGATCATCGTGTTCCCGACGAACGAGATCCTGGCGGCGAGGCCTTCAGCGGCTAGATTCTTGTCCGCGTCGTCGCTGTGGGTGAGGAGCAAGGCCGACAGGTGGTCGGTGATGACGCGGTTGCGCTCTTCAGGCATCGACCAGTCACCGCTGCGCAAGCCGGACTCGATGTGGCAAACAGTCAGTCCGTGCTTGGACGCGGCGACCGCACCACCGAGTGTGGCGTTGACGTCTCCCGCCACGACGACGAGATCGGGCTGGAGTTCACCGAAGACGCGTTCCAGCTCGATCAAGGCGTCCTCGGTCGTTCGAGCGTCGAGCTCCACGTGCGGCCTTGGCAGTGGGAGCTCTGCGAAGAACACGTCCTTCATGAGGGCGTCGTAGTGCTGCCCGGTGTGGATCAGCCGCTGCTCGACGTTGCCGCGCCGCTCGAGCGCCTCGTAGACCGGCGCGACCTTCATGTAGTTCGGCCGCGCGCCGACGACATGGACGG